>DATISY010000001.1:0-5238 GCA_035468285.1 Acidimicrobiia bacterium
GCCGCCCGCGTCGCCGATCCCGACGATTCCCCAGGCGTGGCGGAGCGACGGGGGCCAGGCGGGATCGCGCTCGGTCGCGACCTCGGAGGGGCCGGTGCCGGGCGTCTTGCGCGAGGCAGTCATCGAGCGTCGATGTGGGCGCTCCGGCATCCCCCGCGGATGCCGTCAGCTGACGTCACGGCGCCACGGTACCCGGTCCGTGTCGCGGGCGTCTGAGGCGCGCCGGGTGTCCGAACCGCCTCCGGCGCTAGGTCGGCGCGTGCGCCACGGCGCGTCGGTGAACCGTCTCCAACCGCGCCGCCGCGTCCGGCCGATCCTCCATTCGCCGTTGGTCACGGGGCGGAGCGAATCGCCTCCGCCGCGGGGGGCGCGTCCAAATCGACGCAGCGGAACCGCTCCTGGTCGAACAGCGCATGCCGAAGGGTCCGCGGCGGCTCGAGGGCTTCGCCGGCACCGATCCAGGCCACGGCGGTCGCGAGGCAGCCGGCGACGCGAGCGAGGTCGGGACGTCGCCGGAACAGCCGCTCGAGCGCCAGCACCTCTCGGGTTCGCAGGCGTCGACGGCGTAGGCGCCGAGGAGCGCCTCCAGGTTGGTGTCACTCAACGGGCCACTCGCCGCGCTGGGTCGGTGCAGGGACTCCATCATTCATGGTGTTTCGTCGCCGCCGAGTCCCGCGGATGATCCCCCCGCGGTGAGAACAGGGTGATCCGCCGCTGTCTCCGGGGACGGATGACTCCTAGATTGACGCACCCGGGCAGCCGAAGGTCCGGAGGAAGGGACACAGCGATGGTGGACCGCTACGACCTCGTGATCGTGGGCATGGGATCCGGTGGCATGGTCGCAGCGGAGTTCGCGGCCACCCTCGACCTGAAGGTCGCGGTCGCGGAGCGGGGCCGTGTCGGTGGTGACTGCCTGTGGACCGGATGCGTACCGAGCAAGACGGCCATCGCCTCCGGCAAGGTTGCCCACCACATGCGCCACGCCGACGAGTGGGGACTCGAGCCGGCGCCGCCCCGGGTCGATCGGGCCCGCGTCTGGGAGCGCATCCGAGCGGTGCAACAGGACGTCGCCTCCACCGACGACAACCCGCAGCGGTTCGTCGAGCTGGGACTCGACCTGGTCTACGGCGCGGCCCGCCTCACCGGCCCGAACACCGTCGTCGTCAAGACCGAAACGGGCGACCGGGAGCTGCAGACCAGATACATCCTGCTGTGCACCGGGAGCCGACCCGCGGTACCCGACATCGAGGGACTCGAATCCGTCGGGTTCGTGACGAGCGAGACCCTCTTCGAGCTCACCGACCCCCCGGCGACCTTCGTCAACATCGGGGGAGGTCCCATCGCCGTCGAGATGGTGCAGGCCTTCACCCGGCTCGGCATGCCGACCACCCTCCTCCAGAAGGGGCCGCGCATCCTCCCCCGCGACGAACCCGCGCTCGTCGACATCCTGGTCGAGCGGCTCCGCGCGGAAGGGGTCGACCTGCGGTTCAACGTCGAGACCAGCCGGGTCTCGCGGCGCGGGGACAAGAAGGTGGTGGAAGGAACGGAGGACGGTCAACCGACCACGTGGGAGGCCGACGAGATCCTCGTGGCGGTCGGCCGACAACCCAACATCGACGACCTGGGGCTCGAGGAACTCGGGATCGAGACCGGCCCGAAGGGTGTCACCGTCGACAACCGGGGTCGGACGACGGTCGACACCGTCTACGCCTGCGGTGACGTCGCCGGGCGCCACCTGTTCACGCACTCCGCCGCCTACGAGGGCGTCCGGGCCGTCCGCGACATGTTCTTCCCGGGGAAGGGCAAGGTCGTGGCGAGCGTCCCGTGGTGCACCTTCACCGATCCCGAGCTCGCACACGCCGGGATGACCGAAGCCGAGGCCCGCTCGGCGTACAAGGACGACGTCGAGGTGTGGCGCCAGGACCTGGTCCACAACGACCGGGCCCGCGCCGACAACGCCACGGACGGGGCGATCCTGGTCATCACGCACAAGAGCCGCGTCGTCGGCGCGCACATCCTCGCCCCCGCGGCCGGCGAGATGATCCACGAGTTCGCGCTGGCCATCGCGGAGGACGTCAAGCTGAGCGAGCTCAGCCAGTTCATGCACGTCTACCCCACGGTGTCGACCTCCGTTGGCCAGCTCGCCGGCGAGGCCGCGTTCGAGAAGGCCGAGAAGCTTCGCTGGCTCGTCAAGCGAAAGTAGGCCCGTGGCGATCGAACCTCTCTTGGCTTCCCGGTTCGGGTTCGACAGCCGGTGCTTCGTGTGCGAGCCCGCCAACCCGCGAGGTCTCCAGGTCCCGTTCTTTCACGACACGGACGCTCAGGTGGTCTTCGCGACGTTCGACCTGCCACCCGAGTTTTCCGGTGCACCCACCCTGGTGCACGGCGGGGTGACGCTGGCGCTCATCGACGAGGCGATGAGCTGGGCCACGATCGCGCTCGGCGGGAAGTTCGCCTACACCGGCGAGACGTCCACTCGGTTCGAGTGGCCCGTGCGGCTGGGTCGCTCGTACCGGGTCGAGGGCCGCCTCGTCGACCGGGCCGACCGCCAGATGACCACCGCAGCCGCGGTCCTCGACGGCAAGGGCCGCACCTGTGTCCGTGCCACGGCGACGATGGTGGTCCTGGACCTCGACCAGGCGGCCGACGCGATCGGGACCGACCTCGCCCAGGACGACACGAAGTACACCCGCTGAACCCGTTCGGCGGCGACCCGCCGGGGATACTCGCGCGCACCACACCGCGATCACCGAGGGGGCGACCGTGCCCGGGTTCATGAGAGAGTTCAAGGAGTTCATCAATCGGGGCAGTGTGATCTTGCTGATCGGCTTCGCGTTGTTCCTGATCGTCAAGGTCGTGAACGGGATGCGGCGCCGCGAGGACCATGAACCCGAGCTGACCGAGAAGGATGTCCTCGTCGAGATTCGCGACGCCTTGCGGGCCGGCTCGGCCGCTGGTCAGGGACCGACGAGCCCGGCGGGGAAGTAGACCGCGCCGGCGGTGCCCAGTCCGCTGTGCGCCGCGACGGACGGACCCACCTCGTACCGGACGAGCTCGGCAGTCTCGGGCCGGGCGATCAGGCGTGCCGCCAGCTCGTCGGCGAGCTCGGGAGCGCTCGCGTCGCCGACCCCGACCCGCATGGACTGGCCAGAGGCGGCGCGCTCGAACTCGACCATCATCGCGTCGACCGCACCTTCGAGATCCTCGGCGTGGCCCAGGACGTCCATCGTCCCGTCGCGCAACGCGAGCACGGGCACACCCGTGCCCGGCTCGACCCCGGGCTGGAGCCGACCCCCCCGCCGAGCCAACTCGAGGGCGCCCACGACGAACACGTTGCCGATGACGCGCGACACTGCCTGCGCCGCTGCAGCCGCCTCCTGGAGGCTGCCGCCGCGATCGAGCGCCGCGCCTGCCGCCCACACGCAGCATCCCACCGGGAACGACGCGGTGCCCGTGTCGATGATCTCGACCGGGATCGGGCTCGACGCCGCTGCGACGCGCGCACTGCCGACCGTCCCGGACGTGTTCGAGCCGATGTGGATGGAGAGGATCGCGTTCGCTCCGCTCGCTGCGGCGCGCTCGTAGGCGCCGAGCAGTGCCCCGGGCGCGGGGGCCGCCGTGGAGACCTCGGCGCCAGCGGCGAGTCGCTCGTAGAACGCGGCGGTGGTCAGGTCGACCCCTTCGGCATGGGGCTCACCGTCGACGACGACGGTGAGCGGCACGACCGTCACCGCGAAGCGGTCCCGCAGGTCGGCCGGCACCAGGGAGTTGGAGTCAGTGACGAGGGCGATCACGGCGCGTCGCGTCGGGCCTCGTAGAAGCGGAAGAGGATCAGCCCGGCCCCGACGGTCTGGGAGATCGGGAGCATGAGGGTCGGGTCAGGCCCCCACAGGTTGGGGAGGTCACCGAGCCACCAGGCGAAGGCGGCCAGGACCCAGACGGTGCTGCTGAGATGGATGGCCCGTTCGGCGTTGCGAAGCCGGAGCGCACCGACGGCGGCGACACCGGCGTCGATCGGGAAGAAGGCCGGGAACACCGCGAGCACCGCGCCACCCGACGTCGCGACACCTTTCCCGCCGTGGAAACGGGTCCACACCGGCCAGATGTGGCCGGCGATGGCCGCGGTGGCGCCGAGATAAGCCCCGTCGGGGCCCCCGATCCACCAGCCGAGGAGCCCAGCTCCGAACCCCTTCGCGGCGTCGATGAACATGACGACCGCGCCCCATTTGCGGCCGAGCACGTGCGCGGCGTTGAGCCCACCCGGGTTGCCGCTCCCCGCGGTGCGGATGTCGACCCTGCCGCGCGTCGCGACCTTTGACGCGAGCACGGCGGTGGGGAAGGTGCCGAGCAGGTAGCCGGCCGCGACCGCTGCCGCGACGGACAGGGTGTCGGTCATGGGACCGGCGGCGGGGTCAGCCGCCGGAGACGTCTTGGGGTCGGGCCTTGCCCTGCCCGATCCACGGCATCATCGATCGCAGCCGGTCCCCCACTTCCTCGATGGGGTGCACCGCGGCGCGACGACGCAACGCGTTGAAGACGGGTCGACCGGCCTGGTTCTCGAGGATCCACTCCCGTGCGAACTCGCCCCCCCGGATCTCGTCGAGGATTCGGCGCATCTCGGCTCGGGTCTCGTCGGTGATGATCCGAGGCCCCCGGGTCATGTCCCCGTACTCGGCAGTGTCCGAGATCGAGTAGCGCATGTTGGCGATCCCACCCTCGTAGATGAGGTCGACGATGAGCTTCACCTCGTGGAGGGTCTCGAAGTAGGCGGACTCCGGTTGGTAGCCGGCCTCGACGAGGGTCTCGTAGCTCGACATGATCAGCTGCGTCAGACCCCCGCAGAGCACGACCTGCTCCCCGAAGAGGTCGGTCTCGGTCTCCTCTTCGAACGTCGTGTCGAGCACACCGGCCCGGGTCGCACCGATCGCCCTCGCGTATGCGAGCGCGGTCTGTTTGGCTTTCCCGGTCTCGTCGGCGGAGACCGCCACGAGCGACGGGACGCCGCCCCCCTCCTCGAAGGTGCGACGGACGAGATGACCGGGCCCCTTCGGGGCGATCATCCAGACGTCGACGCCCGGTGGTGGCTTGATCTGGCCAAAGTGAATGTTGAAGCCATGCGCGAACGCCAGCGAGTCGCGCTCTTCGAGATTGGGTTCGATGTCCCGCTCGTAGACGCGTGCCTGCTCCGTGTCGGGGAGGAGCACCATGATGACGTCGGCTTCCTTGACGGCCTCCGCG
>DATISY010000002.1:0-16907 GCA_035468285.1 Acidimicrobiia bacterium
GGGGGATCATCCGCGGGACTCGGCGGCGACGAAACACCAATGAATGATGGAGTCCCTGCACAGACCGCCCGCGGCGAGTGGCCCGTTGCGTGACACCAACCCGGAGGCGCTCCTCGGCGCCTACGCCGTCGACGCCTGCGAACCCGACGAGGTGCTGGCGCTCGAGCCGCTGTTCCGGCGACGTCCCGACCTCGCCCGCGTCGCCGCCTGCTTCGCGACCGCCGCGCCCTAGATCGGTGCCAGCGAACCCCTCGAGCCGTCGCGGACCCTTCGGCATGCGCTGTTCGACCAGGAGCGGTTCCGCTGCGTCGATTCGGACGCGCCCCCCCGCGACGGAGGGCAATTCGCTCCGCCCACGTGACCAACCGCGAATGGAGGATCGGCCGGACGCGGCGGCGCGGTTCGAGACGGTTCACCGACGCGCCGTGACGCACGCGCCGACCTAGCGCCGGAGGACGGTTCGGACACCCCGCCGCGCCTCAGACGCCCGCGACACGGTCCGGGTTCCGTGGCGCCGTGACGTCAGCTGACGGCATCCGCGGGGGATGCCGGAGCGCCCACATCGACGCTCGATGAGTGCCCCGCGCGAGACGCCCGGCACCGGCCCCTCCGAGGTCGCGACCGAGCGCGATCCCGCCTGGCCCCCCTCGCTCCGCCACGCCTGGGGAATCGTCGGGATCGGCGACGCGGGCGGCGTGCTGCAGTGGCTCAGCCCCTCCGTCGAGGACGTGCTCGGCTATCGGGTCGACGAGCTCGTCGGCTCCTGCGGGGTCGACCTCGTCCACCCCGACGACCGGGAACGGGTCGAGAGCGTCTACCAGTCGCTCCGGGCGCTCGGAGACGCGAGCCCGCCGGTCATCGCCCGGTGTCGGCATCGCGACGGGACATGGCGCCGCCTCGAGGTCGTCTTCACGAACCAGCTGGACCAGCCGGCCGTGGCCGGGATCGTCGTCAACGCCCGGGACGTCACCGACCAGACCGACGCCGAAGCGCGGGAGGCCGCCCTCTTCCGCGACGTGGCCGACAGCGCCCCCGTCATGATCTGGATGACGGACACCGAGGGCCGGGTCGTGTTCTTCAACCGGCGCTGGTATGACTTCACGGGCCGTCGTGAGACCGACGAGCTGGGTCACGGCTGGGCTGCCGGGCTCCACCCCGACGACCGGGACCGGGTGATGCAGCTGGTGCACGGGCGCGAGCCCTATGAAGTGGACTACCGGGTCCGGCTCGCCGACGGCTCCTACCATCGGGTGGTCGATGTTGGTGTGCCCCGCTACGGGCCCGCCGGGGACTTCGCCGGTCACGTCGGGACGGTCGTCGACGTCACCGAGCTCCTGCAGGCCGACGCGGCCCAACGTCTCTCCGAGAGCCGGTTCCGGGCCCTCGTCGAGCACTCCCACGACCTGGTCTCGATCTACGACGATGAAGGTCGCTTCGTGTTCGCGAGCCCGTCGCACCAGCGTGTGCTCGGGTACGACCCGGCGGAGCTCATCGGCACGCCCGCCGTCGAGATGCTGCACCCCGACGAGGTCGACGATGTCACCCGCCAGTTCGCCGAGCAGTTGGTCGTGACCGGTGTGCCGGCGCCCGTCCAGCATCGGATCCGCCACCGCGACGGCTCGTGGCGCTGGCTCGAGTCGGTGACGATGATGCTTGCCCACGACCCTGGGATCGGTGGCGTGCTCTGCAACGCGCGCGACATCACCGATCGGCGCCGAGCCGATTCCATCGCCGCGGAGCAGACCCGGATCCTCGAGGCCATCGCGCGGGGCGCGCCGCTCGACGTCTCTCTCGACGCCGTCGCCCGGCTCATCGACACCTGGATTCCCGAGGGGCGGACCGCACTGACGGTCCTGGACCCGGACACGCTGCTCCTCCGGGTGGTCGCGGCCCCCAACGTCCCGGCACCGTGTGTCGCCGTGCTCGACGGCCTCGCGGTGGAGCCCGACGGTGCGAGCATCCCGGACACGGTCTCGCGTTTCGAGATCCGCGCCGCGGGCCCGGGTGAGGCTGCCACCACGCTCGTCGAGCACGGCTTCCACTGCTGGTGGGGCAAGCCGATCGTCGACGCGGGCGGCGGCAGCCCCACGCATCTCGGGGCGGTGATCGTCCTGCGCCCGGACATCGCCGCCCCCGAGCCGAGCGACGAGCGCTTCCTCGACGCAGTTGGGAGCGTGACCGCCATTGCCGTCGAACGCGACCGGAGCCAGACGCGCCTGTCCCACCAGGCGCTGCACGACACGCTCACCGGCCTCCCCAACCGGGAGCAGGCACTCGAGCGGCTCCGCCGGATCGGCCATCACGAACGGCAAGGAGGCGTGGATGTCGCGGTGCTCTTCCTCGACCTCGATCGGTTCAAGGTCCTCAACGACAGCCTCGGCCATGATGCCGGCGACCGGCTCCTCGTGGAGATGGGCCGCCGGCTCCACGAGGCGTTGCGTCCCGGCGATCTCATCGCCCGGTTCGGCGGCGACGAGTTCGTGATCGTCTGCGAGCAGCTGGACGGGATCGAGGCCGCCCACGCGCTCGCCGATCGGCTGTTGCGCATCGCGCGCGAACCGTTCGAACTCGACGGGCTCGAGACCGTCGTCACCGCCAGCATCGGCATCGCGGTCGCGGACGGTCGTCCACCCGAGGCGCTGCTGCGCGACGCCGACGCGGCGATGTACCGAGCCAAGGAGAAGGGAAGGGACCGCGCCGAGCTGTTCGACGCGCAGCTCCGTGAGGACGTCGTAGCCCGGCTCGACACCGAACGCGAGCTCCGGCACGCGCTGGAGCACGGCGGCCTGCTCCTGCACTACCAGCCGATCGTGTCCCTGCAGACGGGCGCGGTGACCGGCGTCGAAACGCTGCTGCGCTGGGATCACCCGTCACGCGGGATGCTCGCCCCAGCCGAGTTCCTCAGTGTCGCCGAGGACTCTGGGCTCATGCGCCCGATCGGCGAGTGGATGCGCGCCGAGGTGTGCCGCACCGCTGCCCGATGGCATCACGAGCACCCGGAATGGGGCCGGCTCGTCACCAGCGTGAACGTCTCCGCGGCGGAGCTCTCCGACCCGCACCTCGCGACCACGATCGCCAAGACCGTCTTGGACTCCGACCTCGAGCCCGCGCTGCTGTCGTTCGAGATCACCGAGCAGCTCCTCTTCCGCGACCTCGACGCCGCCCGGGCGCTCTTCAACGAGCTCCACGAGCTCGGCGTCCAGCTGGCCCTCGACGACTTCGGTACCGGGTACTCGCCACTCGTCCACCTGAAGCAGTTCCCCATCGACGCCGTGAAGATCGACCGCGCCTTCGTCGCCGGTCTCGGATCAGACGCGTTCGACGACGCGATCGTCGAAGCCGTCGTCGACCTGTCGAACCAGCTCGACCTCATCTCCGTCGCGGACGGCGTCGAGACCGCCGCGCAAGAGGACCGGCTGCGCACCATCGGCTGCCTGCAAGCCCAGGGTGACCGCATCGGACCACCGATGCCCGGTCCGCTCCTCGAGGCGTGGCTCTCCCGGCGGCCCTCCCCCTAGACGAGCCGCTCCAGGATCGTCTCCGCCCACCCCACGTCGGGCGCGGGCATTATCCGGGCAGCGAGCCGGTCCGGGACCTCGATCTCGAGACGCACCAGGGCGCCCCCCAACGTCTTCCCCAGGTTGTCGCTCCGCAACGACCGGGGCGCCCCCCCACCGAGCGCGTCGTGCAGCACGAAGTTCAACGCCCACACGTTCGGGGCCTCGTACCGCTCGACCCGACCCCGTACCAGCCCGGCGAAATGGGCCTGGACGCGCTCGACGGTCACCTCGGCGCGGATCAGCTCGTAGAGCTCGGGCCCGTCCGCGAACAGCGCGATGTTCGAGATGTCGCCCTTGTCACCCGACCGGTAGCCGCAACCCAGGTCGTACAGGCGCCGGGTTGTCATCGCACCGCCTCGACGACGACCTTCACGTGCGGGTCGATGAGGTCCTTGTCGATCAAGGTGGGCCAGATCCCGAGCAGCTCGCTGGGTCTCGAGCCTGCCCGGCCCATGCCGGTCATGCCGGCCGGGGGGCCCGACAGGGTGAGCGGGACCATCTCCCGTCCGACGAGCGCCGCGGTGCTCGCCTCGTCGCAACGCCACGCGGCGCGCAGCACCACCTCGGGTGGCTCCGCGGTCGTGGCCGGGACCGTCGGTCCGCCGAGCGCGTCGACACCCCAGAGCTCGAAGCACCACTCCGCCACCGGGAGGCCGGCCTGCCCGACCCGCTCGGCGAAGATCGCCGCCGTCGCGGTCGCCTTCTCTCGGGCCTCCGGCCAGGAGAACGCGACCTTCGTCTCCCCGGCCCACCCCGCGTGATGGGCGAGCAGCGCCTTGTAGGTCGGTGTCGCCGGTGCGCCGCGCACGCCCGTGACACGGACCCGGTCGTTGCCCTCGTCGATGAACTGGGCGCTGGTGAAGTCCGCGACGACGTCGGGGCTGAGGTACGCCGCCGGGTCGTGCACCTCGTAGAGGAGCTGGTGACGCACCGTGTCGAAGCTGACCCGGCCGCCCGACGACGCCGGCTTGGTGATCAGCGCCGTACCGTCCGCGTCGACGTCGGCGATCGGATACGGCAGGTCCCACGGACGGGGGACGTTCCACCAGTCCCGGCTCAGGTTCCCGCCCGCGCTCTGTCCCGAGCACTCAAGGAGATGCCCGACCAGGGTCCCGGCCGCGAGGCGGTCCCAGTCGTCCCATGCCCACCCGTGCTCGTGCACGAGGGGCGCGAGGAACAAGGCCGCGTCGGCGACGCGACCGGTGATGACGACATCCGCACCCGCGGCGAGGGCGTCGACGATCGGGCGAGCCCCGAGGTAGGCCGACGCGAAGAGCGCGGGTCCCGGAAACTCCCGGTACGGCGCACCTGACTCGAGGTGCGCGAGGTCGGTCGCGTCCGCCAGTTCCTGGAGGCGGGGCATCACGTCGTCGCCCAACACAGTGGCGACCCGCAACCCCGACAGCCCGAGTTCGTGTGCGGTGTCGATCGCGGCGCGCGCCGCGCTGGCGGGGTTGATCCCCCCGGCGTTGGTGATGACCTTGGTGCGGCCGTCGGCGACTGCGGGGAGCGCGGCGCGCAGGTACGACGGCAGGTCCCGCGTGTAGCCCCGAGTCTCGTCCTTCTGACGGTCCTTCTGGAGAATCGCCAGGGTCAGCTCGGCAAGGGCCTCGAGGCAGAGATAGTCGACCCCGGCCTCGAGGAGGCCGGCGACCGCGGCGGGCGTGTCGCCGTAGAAGCCCTGACCACCCCCGACGCGGACCCCCACCGGCTAGGCGTGGACGACGGGACGGCGATCGGCCCACGGGCGGGCCGCTTCGAGCTGCGCCGCGACGCGCACCAGCAGGTCCTCACGGCCGTACGCACCCACGAGCTGGGTCCCGATCGGGAGGTTCTCGCTCGCCTCCCAGTCCAACGGCACCGACATGGCGGGTTGGCCGGTCACGTTGAACGGTGCCGTGTAACAGGCGAACACCGAGGCTCGGGCCATGCCGTGCCACGGGTCCTCCCGTGTGCCGACGACGTCGCCGATCCGGGGGGGCGGCTCGGCCAGGCACGGGGTCAACAGCAGGTCGAACCCGGCGCCGCCGTCGTCGGGCGACGCCCACCAGGACGCGACCTCTCGAGTCCAACCGTGCAGCGCGTTCACCGCTTCGAGGTACTGGACGCCCTGGTTGGCGAGACCCGCCTCGTAGTACTGCCACGTGAGCGGCTCGACATCCGCCGCGGTCAGGTCACGCCCGATCGCTCGTCCCGCGTCGTGCACCTCGTGCACCACGCTCGTGGTGAGGATCGTCGTGAAATGGGCCATCAACGCGTCGTCGTCGAGCGCCCCGGGTGACGCGTCCTCGACGTGATGACCGAGCGACGCGAGCAGCTCGGCGGCGCGGCGCGCCGCGTCGACGCACTCCTCGTCGGTGGCCGCCATCCCGCCCGGCGCGGTGGTGCGGACCCCGATCCGGAGCCGGCCCGCGTCCGCGCCGACCTCGCGGGCGAACGGGCGCGCCGGTGGCGGCGCGTAGTACGGATCGCCGGGCATGGGGCCGGCGATGACATCGAGGACGGCGGCGCTGTCCCGCACCGACCGGGTCACCGCGTGCCGGGCGACGAGGCCGGCCCACGCCTCGCCCAGATCTGGGCCGAGCGACACGCGGCCCCGGGTGGGTTTGAGGCCGAACAGGCCGCACTCACTTGCCGGGATCCGGATCGACCCGCCGCCGTCACCCGCGTGACCGACCGCGACCATGCCGGACGCCACCGCCGCGGCCGAACCGCCACTCGAACCGCCGGTGCTGTGCGCGGTGTTCCACGGGTTCCGGGTCGGCCCGTACGCGAGCGGCTCGGTGGTCGGCATGAGCCCGAACTCGGGCGTGTTCGTCTTCCCGACGAGCACGAACCCCGCCGCGCGCAGCCGCGCGACGAGCCACGTGTCGTGATCCGCGACGTGCCCGGCGGTCTTTAAGGCTTCATTGCCGTTGTGGAGCGGATCCCCGGCTGAGGACCCGTCGAGGTCCTTGATCACGAGCGGTACGCCGCGGAAGGGGCCGTCCGGCAGTGACCCAGCGGCTTCGGCTCGCGCCCGCTCAAAGCGAGGATGGATGACCGCGTTCAGCTCGGGGTTGAGCTTCTCGATCCGCGTGATGGCTGCGTCGACGAGCTCGAGCGGCGAGATCTCACCTCGCCGGACGAGCGCGGCCTGCTCCATCGCGTCGACAAAGGCCAGGTCATCAGTCATGGGCAGCGACGGTAGCCGCTCACCAGCCGCGCAGGTCAACGTCCCAGGTGTCGACGACGTGCTCGTCGTCGGTGAGGTACATCCGCTCGTGGTACGCGACGGTCGGGTCCACGTGGGCGGGCCACACCAGGATGTGGGCGCCGACCTCGGGGAGCGCTCCCTCGGCTCCATGGTTCATCGAGAAGGTGATGTGCTCGTCGGAGCAGAACCAGACCGTGGCGTCGTCCATGGTCGGGTTGCCGTGGTCCATACCGAGGGCCTTGAGGCCGCAGTCGGCGACGGCGTACCCGCCCGCCTGGTTCGTCGCGATCACCGTTGCGCTCACAGCCACCGCGCGCCGGAAGGGGAGCCCCAACGCTCCGTACGCGGTGTCCATGAGGGCGTACGAGCCGGCTTGGATCTCGGTCGCGACGGTGTTGATTTCAAACGTGCCCGTCCCCCCGGCGGAGATCAGGTCGCCGCCGACCGCGTCGTGAGCCTGGCGGAGCAGCGCCATGCAGTCCGCGGTCTGTCGCACCCGCTCGTCGCGGTCGGTGAGGCCGACCACATGGCCCTCGTAACCCATGACGCCGCGCACGGCGAGTCGTCGCGAGGCGGCCAGCTCGGCGAGCCTGCCGGCTTCGTCGGGTGCGCACCCGCAGCGCGGAAGCCCGACGTTGACGTCGATGACACATTCGGTGAGGCCGGCGTCGGCTGCGGCACGGATCGTGGCAACAGAGTCGACCGCCACCGTGACGCGCGCGTCGAGAGTGGCGAGGGCCTTGAGGCGTTCGTCATCGACCACTTCGTTTGCCAGGAGAAGATCGTCGCCCAGGCCGGCCTCGGCCATGCCGACCATCTCGCGCACGGTCGCGCAGGTGAACCCGGCATGGCCGTGCTCGCGTTGGCGCCGGGCCAGCGCGGTCGCCTTGTGCGCCTTGACGTGGGGTCGACACCGGCTTCGGGGCAGAGCCGCGGCCATCGTCGCCAGATTGTGCTCCAACGCCGCCGCGTCGACGACGAGCGCCGGGGTGGGGAGATCCGGGATCGTGCTCATGGGTGCGCGAGCATGACACGCATGCCGGTCCCTGCGGAGCAGCGCCCACCGACGGAACGTGACTGGCATACCGACGAGCTGCCCGACACACCGCAGCGGGACTTCTTGATCCCCGCGCAGCGGTGGGTCGAGGCCCCGAGCGACCTCGCGGCGCTCGGCGCCGACTTCGGGGTGAAGCTCGTGGCCTACAAGCGTCGCATCGGGCGCTTCCTCCTCTGGCGGGCGGGTCCCGCGGCGGGCGCGGACGCGCGGTACGCGGCGATCGCCGCCGACGACCCGGCCCAGCGTTACGAGTTCCGTCTCCGTCCGGACGGCACCGGCGAGGGCACGGGTCCCGACGGGCGGGCCCACCCCCGCTTCCGGCTCTGGAAGGAATCGTTGCGCGACGCGTGACCGGTCAGATCGGCTCACGCACGACGTCACCTGGGTCCTTGTCGTCGCGGATCCCACGGAAGCGGGGGGCGCGGAGCACCCCGGCGGACGTCCACTCGTGAAACTCGACGTCGACCACGACCTCGGGTTCGGTCCAGGCCGGGTCGGGTAGCCGGGGCACGGCGACGAACGGTGCGTCGTCGCGCCGGAGGGGGCCGAGCACGGTCTCGAGCTGCACCCGGGTGGATTCGTCGATCCCGGAGCCGACCCGACCGGCGTATCGCAGCGGTCCGCCCGACGGGTCGTGATACCCGACGAGGACGGAGCCGAGTCGGCCGGCGAGGCGACCGTTCCCGGCCAGCCAGCCCCCGACGACGAACTCCTGGCCGGCCGTCACCTTGACCTTGCGCCACGTCTCCGACCGCTCCCCGGGCCGGTACGGGCTGTCGGCGCGCTTCGCGACCACACCCTCGAGACCGAGCTCCGTCGCCGTCGCCTTGACCCGTTCGCCGTCGCCGTAGGTCGTCGGTGGGATCTGCCAGCCTGCCCCGCGCAGCGCCAAGCCCTCGAGCACCTCGCGGCGCTCGCGGTAGGGCCGCTCGACGACTGCATGTCCGTCGAGCCACAAGATGTCGAAGAGCATCAGCGCGACCGGGTTCTCGGCGGCCAGCTGGCGGGCTTTCGCCGGAGAGCCGACATGAATCCGGGGCTGGAGCCGCTCGAAGCGCGGACGTCCGGTGTCGTCGAACGCGACCACCTCGCCGTCGAGGACCGCGGCGCGAGCACCCATCGCCTCGCCGAGGCCTCGCAGCTCGGGGAACCGCTCCGTGACGTCGTTGCCGCGCCGCGACGTCAACCGCACACGTCCCCCTTCGACGAACGCGAGCACCCGCATCCCATCCCACTTCATCTCGAAAGCCCACCGGTCGTCGTCGGCGGGCAGCGGTCCCGCGACCGCGAGCATCGGGGCGAGGTCGGTGGGCATCGGTGTCCCCGATGGGTCATCAGGCGGGCTCATGCGATGCAACATCCACTGGTTGTCATGGGTCCGGAACAACGCGTACTTGCCCCGGACCCGGGTGCCATGAAAGGTCACGATCAGCTCGTCGTCGCGGACCTTCTCGGGCTCGTACGTCCCCCGGTCCCAGACCGACATGCTCCCCGCCCCGTACTGCCCGGCGGGGATGTCGCCCTCGAAGGTCAGGTACAGGAGGGGGTGGTCCTCGGTCCGGACCGCCAGGTGGTTCGGTTTCGGGCGCATCGGGATGCCCTTCGGGACGGCCCACGACCACAGGACGCCGTCGTGCTCGAGGCGGAGGTCCCAGTGCAGGCTGCGGGCGTGATGCTCCTGGACGACGAAGCGGGGCTCGTCTGGGCTGGGGGGCCTGGCCACATCCGCGCCGGGCTCGGGCGTCTGCTCGAAGTCGCGCTTGGCGGCGTACTCGGCGAGCGGTTCGCGGGCCACGGCCGTCGACCGTAGGCCCGCTCAGTCCGGCGGTGGGAGTCGTCGCCGCTGGGCCTTGCCCCCGGCGGTGCGCGGGATCGCCGCGATCGCGACGACCTGGCGGGGAAGCTCGGGCGCCCGCAAGCGGTCCCGGCCGAACGCGCGCAGCTCCTCGACGGTCGGAACCGACGCACCGGCGCGGGGGACGACGAACGCGACGACCCGCTCACCCCACTGCGGATCGGGCGTTCCCGTCACGCACACGTCCGCGATGTCGGGGTGCTCGGCGAGCACCGACTCGACCGCGGTCGGGCTCACGTTCACCCCGCCGCTGATGACGACGTCCCGTCGCCGGTCGACGAGCCGGAGCCGACCTTCGTCGCCCCAGTCACCGATGTCGCCAGTGCGGAACCAGCCGTCGGTGTCGAACGCCGCCGCGGTGGCCTCCGCATCGGAGCGGTAGCCGCGGAACACCATCGGTCCCCGGACACGGATCTCCGCGTCGGGGCCGACGATCACGTCGGCGCCCGGGATGGGGACCCCATCGAGGACGAACCCGCCCCACGTCTCGCTGAGCCCGTACGCGTCGACGACCGCCACGCCCAGGCTCTCGGCCTGGCGGCGCAGCGCCGGCGGGAGGGGTGCACCCCCCACGACGACACGGCGGTAGTCGTGGAGCGGCGCGCCCGCGTCGAGCAAGCGGCCCAGCATGGTCGGCACCACCGACACGACCGTGGTGTCCTCGCGCCGCGGGGAGTCGGCCACCGCGGCGAGGTCGAACGAGGGGTGCACGGTCACCTCGTGTCCCCCGACCGCGGCCCGGGCGAGGATGGCGAGCCCCGCGACGTGATGCAGCGGCAGGCAGACGAGCCACCGGTCGTCCCGCTCCAGCCCGAGGGCCGCGTTGCCGCCGGCGCCGCTCGCGTCCAGGCCCGCTGCGGTGAGCTCCACCGCCTTCGGGTTGGCGGTGGTGCCCGAGGTGAGCACGACGGCGCGCACGTCCTCCGCCACCGGCACACCGTCGGCGCGGGGGTGGCGGCCGTCCCCGTCGACGACGTGGGTCGGCCGGAGCCGGGCGACCAGCCGCTCGAGGACCGCCGCGGGCGCCGCCGGGTCGAGCACCGCGACCGCCTCGCGGTCGTCCCACGCGGCGCGGATCTCGGCCGCGGCGGCCGCCCGATCGAGGACGACGGCCACGAGCGGCGCCTCGCCCGTCATGACGCCGCGATTTGGACGCGGGGAGCACCCGCCCCTACCGTGGGAGTAGTCACTCCCAGAGTCTATGTGTCCGGCACCGGGCGAGAGGAACGGTCATGACCACCACCATTCGTAGCGGCGCCGACTGGAAGCCGGGAGACGCCGAGTACGGCGACATCCGCTACGAGACCGCGGCCCTCGACGGCGGCGACGTGGCCAAGATCACGATCGCCCGTCCCGAGGTCCGCAACGCCTTCCGGCCCCGCACCCTCTTCGAGCTGACCGACGCGTTTGAACGCGCCCGCAACGATCCACGGGTCGGCGTCATCATCCTCACCGGTGAAGGCGACGACGCGTTCTGCAGCGGCGGCGACCAGCGCGTCCGAGGCGACGACGGCTACGTCGGCGACGACGGGGTCGGACGCCTCAACGTGTTGGATCTCCAGGTCCAGATCCGTCGGCTCCCCAAGCCGGTCGTGGCCATGGTCGCGGGCTACGCCATCGGCGGGGGCCACGTGTTACACGTCGTATGCGATCTCACGGTCGCGGCTGACAACGCCCGCTTCGGTCAGACCGGCCCCCGCGTCGGCTCCTTCGATGGCGGGTACGGGTCGGGGCTGCTCGCCCGCAGCGTCGGGCAGAAGAAGGCTCGTGAGATCTGGTTCCTCTGCGAGCAGTACGACGCCGCCGCCGCCGAGCGCATGGGGCTCGTCAACAGGGTCGTCCCCCTCGCCGAACTCGAAGTGGAGACGGTCGCCTGGTGTCAGCGGATGCTGGGTCACAGCGCCCTTGCGTTGCGCATGCTCAAGGCGTCGTTCAACGCCGCCGACGACGGGCTCGCCGGCATCCAGCAGCTCGCCGGCGACGCCACGCTCCTCTACTACCTGAGCGAGGAGGCCCAAGAGGGCAAGCAGGCGTTCCTCGAGAAGCGGCGCCCCGAGTTCGAGCGGTTCCCGCGCCGGCCGTGACGACCACCGTCGGTCACCCGTCGGGTCTGGGTCGCTGGGTGCTCGGCGCCCGGCCCCGGACGCTCGGTGCCGCGCTCGCGCCCGTGCTCGTCGGGACCGCGACGGCGGCCGCCGAAGCCGGACGGGTCCTCGTCGACCGCGCGGTTCTCGCCGCCGTCGTCGCCCTCGCGTTGCAGGTCGGCGTGAACTACGCCAACGACTATTCCGACGGCATCCGCGGCACGGACACGAATCGTGTCGGACCGTTGCGCCTGACCGCGAGCGGGCTCGCCTCGCCCCGAGCGGTTCGTCGAGCGGCGCTGATCGCCTTCACCGTCGCCGCGGTCAGCGGGCTGATCCTGTCGCTGCTCGCCAACCCGTGGCTCCTCGTGGCTGGCGCCGCGGCGATCGCCGCCGCGGCTCTCTACACGGGAGGTCCCAAGCCGTACGGCTACCTGGGACTGGGCGAGCTGATGGTGCTCGTCTTCTTCGGCTTCGTCGCCACGACCGGGTCCGCATACGTCCAGCTCGGCCGGATCCCGGCCTCGGCGTGGTACGCGTCCGTCGCGGTCGGCGCCCTCGCCTGCGCGCTCCTGGTGGTCAACAACGTCCGCGATCGCGCGACGGACGATGCCACCGGCAAACGGACCCTCGCGGTTCGGTTCGGGGACCGCGCCGGGCGCCGGCTGTACGTCGCCTGCCTGGTCGCGTCGTTCGCGGGTGTCGCCGGGATCGCGACGATCCATGCGTGGGCCGCGCTCGGGTTCCTCGCCGCGCCGTTCGCGTGGCGCCCGGCCCGGCTCGTCGTCGGTGGCGCCGCCGGCCCTGCGCTCATCCCGGCGCTCGTCGCCACCGTGCGACTCGAGCTCGTCGTTGCCGCCCTCGTCGCCGTTGGCCTGTGGATCTCGTGACGCCGCCGGTGCGGGAGCACCGGCTGCGGCTCGGCCGACGGTCCGTCACGCTCCTCGAGGGACCCGCCGGCTGGGGAGAGGTCTCGCCCCTCGACGGGTACCCCTGCGACCCGGCGCCGGCTTGGCGCGCCGCGTGGGAGGCCGCCCTCACCGGGTGGCCGACACCGCGACGCGACGAGATACCGGTCAACGCGCTGGTCGACCGAGCCGGGTTTGACCCCGCGACCCTCGCCCTCTATCCGGCGGTGAAGGTCAAGGTCGGCTTCGACGGTGACCTCGAGCTGGTCGCGGCCGTCCGCGACGTGGTCGGCCCCCACGCGGCACTCCGGGTCGACGCCAACGGTGCCTGGGACGTTGACGCCGCGGTGGCGCGCCTGGATCGCCTGGCCCGCTACGACCTCGAGCTCGCCGAGCAGCCGGTCCGGACGCTCGCCGAGCTTGCCCAGCTCCGACGAAGGACAACCGTGCCCCTCGCGGCCGACGAGTGCGTCCGCACCCTCGACGACGCGCGTCGGCTCCGCCAGCTCGACGCCGTCGACGCCCTCGTGCTGAAGGTCCAACCGTGCGGAGGCGTCCGAGCTGCCCTCGACCTCGCCGACGTCGCCGGCGTGCCCGCCATCCCCACGTCGATGCACGAGACGTCCGTCGGCGTCGCCGCGGGCGTCGCCCTCGCGGCCGCCCTGCCCGACCTCTCGTTCGCCTGCGGCCTCGCGACCGTGACGACGCTCCCGGTCGACGTCACCACGGACCCGCTCGTCCCGACCGGCGGGGTGCTCCACCGCCGGACGGTCGAGCCCGACCCGGTCCTGCTCGCCCGTTACTCCGTCAGACCGAGCGTCGTCGCCCAGGAGGCCAGGAGTTGAGCCAGCTCCATCGGCTGCTCCAGGTGCAGGGCATGGCCCGCCCGGGGCAGGACCGCCACCTCCGCGTTCCCGCCGATCGCGCTCGCCATCCGATGGGCCACGTCCGAATAGGTCCGGTCGTACCCGCCCGCCACCAGGAGCACCGGCATCCCCAGCTCGGGGAGA
This sequence comes from Acidimicrobiia bacterium, assembly GCA_035468285.1. GTDB lineage: Bacteria > Actinomycetota > Acidimicrobiia > IMCC26256 > PALSA-555 > PALSA-555. The sequence goes on from DATISY010000002.1 coordinate 13,671, forward strand.
CGGTCCCACAGCGGTTCCTGGGCCCCGGGTCCGAGGACCCGCAGCTGGTGCGCCAGGCGCCGGACGCTGTTGCCCCGGCGACGATCGTCGAGCATCGCAACCTCCCGGGGCAGCGTCTCGAACAGCCGCTGGGCCAACCAGCGCTCGAGGAACGCGTCGACCCCATCCCGCTCCAGCTCTTGAGCCTGGCGCTCGTCGGCGGCGAGGCGTGTCTCCCGCGCCCCCGCCGACTCGATCCCCGGGGAGCCGCTGACCAGCACCAGCGCCGCCACGAACGTCGGGTTGTCGAGCGCGAGCCGCAACGACAGGCGGGCGCCCATCGAGTAGCCGACCCAGGTCGCCGAGCCCCCCTTGTGGGCGAGCGCGTCCGCGGTCCCCACGAAGTCCAGACCGTCGGGGACGTCGATGGCCTGCACATCCCACTCGGCGGGCAACGCCCGCTCCACCGGCTCCCACGACCGGGCCGTGTTCGTAAAACCAGGGACAAGCCGCAACCGCACGGCTGGATCCTCCCATGACCCGCGATGCCAATACCGCATTCGCCCGCACGCTGGTCGACGAATTCGTCCGCGCCGGCGTCCGCCACGCCAGCGTCTCGCCCGGGTCTCGCAACGCCCCCCTGGCGTTGGCACTCGTCCAGGACGGACGGCTCCGCGTCGAGGTGCACCTCGACGAGCGCTCCGCCGGGTTCTTCGCCCTGGGGTGCGCTCGCGCCTCGGGCCGGCCCGCCATCGTCTGCTGCACGTCGGGAACCGCCGCCGCGCACCTCCACCCCGCCGTTCTCGAGGCCGCACACGGCCGAGTCCCCATGCTGGTCTGCACCGCGGACCGCCCGCCCGAGCTCCGGGACACCGGCGCGGGCCAGACCATCGAGCAGGTCGGCCTGTACGGCCGGGTCCCCCGCTGGTCGGTCGACGTGGAGGCACCCGCCGACCGTCCCGGAATCGGCGCCTGGTGGCGGTCGATCGCGGCGCGTGCCGCGGCCAGCGCGTCGGGTCCACCCGCCGGCCCGGTCCACCTCAACCTGGCGTTCCGCGAGCCGCTCGCCCCCACCGGCACGGCCCTGGTCGACGCCCCCGGCCGCGCCGACGGCCGCCCGTGGACCGTCACCACCCCGCCTGTGCGACACGCCGATCCTGCGACCGTCCAGCGCCTCGCCGCCGCTGTCCGGGACGTGACCCGGGGCGTCCTCGTCGTCGGCGGGGGTGGCGGACTGACCCCCGGGGTCGTCGACCGGTTCGTGCAGGCCACCGGCTGGCCTGTCCTCCCCGACGCCCTGGCCGGCCTCCGAGCCGGCACCGGCGCGGTGTCGACCTATGACGCGCTCTTGCGCGTCGAGGAGTTCGCCACGACCCACCGACCGGATCTCGTCATCCGGGTGGGCGCCTCCCCGACGAGCGCGGCCACCGCCCGGTGGTTGGCCGACGCCGGCGCGCAATGGCTCCTCGACCCGGACGGTCAGTGGCTCGACCCGGGGCACACGGCGACCGAGCGCGTCGCTGCCGAACCGGACGTCGTCCTCACGGACCTCCTGGACCAGCTGGCTCCCGGAGCGCCGATGTCGTCATGGGGGACCAGCTGGCACGACGCGGACCGGCGGGCCCGGGACGCGATCGCCGAGCAGCTCGCCGGGTCTGAAGAGCCGTTCGAAGGTCGCATCGCGCGTGACGTCGTGGCAGCCCTTCCCGAAGCCGCCACGCTCGTCGTCGCATCGAGCATGCCGGTACGAGACGTTGACACGTTCGCCGATCCGCGAGCCGACGTGCGCATCATCGCCAACCGGGGGGTCAACGGCATCGACGGCTTCGCGTCGACGACGCTCGGCGTCGCGGCCGCGACACGTCTCCCGACGGTCGGCTTGACCGGCGATCTCTCCTTCCTGCATGACACGAACGGGCTGCTGGGCGCGGCCGGACGGGCCCTCGACGCGACGTTCGTGGTGGTCGACAACCGCGGCGGCGGCATCTTCTCGTTCCTCCCGTACCAGCACCAGGTGGCGCCCGAGCAGTTCGAGCGCATCCTCGCGACGCCGCCCGACGTCGACATCGCGGACGTGGCCCGAACCTATGGCCTGCCCGTGGCCGAGGCCGAGAAGGCATCGGACGTGCTTCCCGCGCTCCGCGACGCGCTCGCGGCCGGGGGTGTACGGCTCGTGCGCGTCCGCACCGACCGCGACGCGAACGTCGCCCGCCACCGCGACGTCTTCACGGCCGTCGCCGCGGCGCTGCGATCCACCTGACGTCGAACAGCAAGGTCGACGACGGCGAGCCGCCGGACCACCGGAGCGGCGCTCGCCCGAGACGCTCAGGCGCTGGCGATGGCGTCCAGCATCGGCTCCAGCTTGGCCGCGGTCTCGGCCCACTCGGCGTCGGGGTCCGACCCGGCGACGATTCCCGCCCCGGCGCGCAGGATTGCACGGTTGCCGTCGAGCTCGGCACCCCGGAGGGCGAGAGCCCACTCGCCGTCGCCCCGCCCGTCGACCCAGCCCACAGGCCCGGCGTATCGCCCCCGTGGGCACGGTTCCAGCGTCCGGATGAGCTCGAGCGCACGCGGCACCGGTGTGCCCGCGACGGCCGGGGTCGGGTGCAAGCGACGGGCGAGACGGAGCCCGGTCGGCGCCGGGTCCGCCAGCACGCCGCGGATGGGTGTCGTGAGGTGGCCGACCGAAGCGAACGCGCACGTCAACGGCTCCGGTGCGACGTCCAGCGCGTCACAGACCGGTGTGAGGGCCGCGGCGACATCGTCGACCACGAAGCGATGCTCCCGACCGTCTTTGCCCGAATCACCCAGAGCTGTCAGGTCCTCACCCACACGGGCCGTGCCGGCCATGGGCCGCGACTCGACCGTACGGCCGGTCCTCCGCACGAGCAGCTCGGGGGTGGCCCCGATAAGACCCTCGGCGTAATGGACGAAGCAGCCGGGTTGCGCGTCCCGAAGCCGATCGAGCAGGCGCGCGGGTGACAGCGGACGGTCGGCCTCGACGAGCACCTCGCGGGCCAGCACGACCTTCTCCACGTCGCCGCGGGCGATCGCATCCAGCACCGCCTCGACCCACCGCCGCCACTCCTGCTGATCGGTGCGAAGGCTCGTGGTCCAGCGCGACGGCGCCAACCCAGATCGCGGCGGTACCCGGAGTCCAGCCGACGTGTCGCCGACGTGTGTGATCCACCCTCGCCCGTCCTCCCTCCGACCGATGACGGTCCTCGGGACGACGAGCTGAGCCGGCCCCCCCGGCTC
>DATISY010000003.1:0-9621 GCA_035468285.1 Acidimicrobiia bacterium
CACCACGAACCAGCTGCGCCAGATCGCGCAAACCAAGATGCCCGACCTCAACGCCGTCGACCTCGACGGCGCCGTCGCGCAAGTGGCGGGCACCGCCCGCTCCATGGGCATCGAGGTCGTCGACTAGGCCTCGACCGACCATCGGGCCCGGCGGAGGACCTCGCCGCCGGAACCAGCCTCACCCCGAGGGAGTCCGAGGAGGACGATATGACGAAGCACGGCAAGGCCTACGCCGACGCCACCCAGCGCTACGACCGCGACCGGCCCGTCGGCGCCCGAGACGCCCTCGAACTGGTGCGATCCCTCGCCCCAGCGAAGTTCGACGAGACCGTCGAAGCCGCGTTCCGGCTTGGTGTCGACCCCCGCAAAGCCGACCAGATGGTCCGCGGGACCGTCTCGCTCCCCAACGGCACAGGCAAGCCGGTCCGGGTCGCGGTCTTCGCCGCCGGCGACGCTGCCCGGCAGGCTGAGGCCGCCGGTGCCGACATCGTCGGCTCCGACGACCTCGTCTCCCGCGTCGAAGGCGGCAACCTCGACTTCGACGTCGCCATCGCCACCCCCGACCTCATGGGCAAGGTCGGCAAACTCGGCCGCACCCTCGGCCCCCGCGGTCTGATGCCGAACCCCAAGACGGGGACCGTCACCACCGACGTGGCCAAAGCCGTCCAGGAGTTCAAGGCCGGCAAGGTCGAGTACCGCACCGACCGGAACGGCAACGTGCACGTCCCGATCGGCAAGGTCAGCTTCGACACGGACGCGCTCCTCGACAACTACCACGCCGTCCTCGACGAGCTCATGCGAGCCAAGCCCGCCGCGTCGAAAGGCCGCTACATCAAGGGGGCGTCCGCCGCGTCCACCATGGGTCCCGGCGTGAAGATCGACCCGACCATCACCCAGGACGACGACTCGCCGGCACCCACTCCCGCCGGGTAACCTTCCCCGGCAACAACTGAACACGTTGCCGCAGACCTTCGGTCTCCCCGCCCCGGCGGAGAGGTAATGGGCCCACCCGCCGAACGAGGTGACCTCGCCACACGAGGTGTCTCGTGCTCCCCTCGGGAGCATCCGCGGCACCTCGTTCGTCGTCGAGGGAGCAGTGATGGCACGGCCCGAGAAGGTCGCGGTAGTCGAGGAGGTGCGCGACAAGCTGCGTGACGCCGACGCGGCTGTCCTCACCGAGTACCGCGGCCTCACCGTCTCCGAGCTCGCCCAGCTCCGCGGGACGCTGCGCCCCACCAGCACCGAATACAAGGTGTTCAAGAACAGCCTCGCCCGCCGGGCCGCGGAAGCCGCCGGGCTCGACGAGCTGCTGCCCCTCCTGGAAGGGCCGGTCGCGATCGCGTTCGTCCACGGCGACGCGGTCATCGCCGCCAAGGCCCTCCGAGACTTCGGGCGCACCAACCCGGCCCTCGTCATCAAAGGTGGCCTCCTCGGCCCCCGCGTCCTCACCGGCACCGACGTGGAGAGCCTCGCCGACATCCAGCCCCGCGAGGTGCTCCTCGCCCGGCTCGCCGGCGGCTTCCAGGCCCCCCTCACCAAAGCCGCCGGGCTGTTCCAGGCGTTCACCCGCAACCTCGCCTACGGGCTGCAGGCCTACATCGACCAGCGCGTCGCCGCCGGCGAACCCGCCCCGATCGCCACTCCCGAGACCACCGCCCCCGAAGGCGCCCCGGAGCCCGCAGCGTCTGAGCCCGCCGACACCGACACCCCCGCAACCGAACCCGAGTCGGCCGCGGCAAGCGAGCCCGCCGCGGCTGTCGCCCCCAGTAGCGACGACACCCCCGACACTGACCCGCAAGCACCGGCGACGGAACCCGACGCCGGTACAGAGGAGAGCTGACATGGCCACCCTGACCACCGACGAGCTCCTGGACGTGTTCAAGAACATGACCGTCCTCGAGCTCAACGAGTTCCTCAAGGCCTTCGAGGACGAGTTCGGCGTGACCGCCGCCGCCCCCGTCGCCGTCGCCGCCGGACCCGCCGCCGCCGGTGAGGCCCCCGCGGCCGCCGAGGAGCAGGACGAGTTCGACGTGGTGCTCACCGCCGCGGGCGACAAGAAGATCCAGGTCATCAAGGAGGTCCGGGCGCTCACCACCCTGGGCCTCAAAGAAGCCAAAGACCTCGTCGACAACGCCCCCAAGCCGGTCCTCGAGAAGGCCACCAAAGAGGACGCCGAGAAGGCCAAGGCGCAGCTCGAGGCCGCCGGTGGCAGCGTCGACCTGAAGTAGCCCCGAAAACGGCCGCCGGGACAACCCTTGACCCGGCTCCGGGGCCGTTCTAGGGTCGCGCCCGACATCAGTCCGGCCCCTCCGGGGTCTGGTCACTGGCGTTCTTTGCAGCCGGATCCGAAGGCGAGTAGGATCTGGCTAGTCGTGTCTGCCCGCTCGAGCTACTGCTGTTCTCCCTGACCGCTGCCCGCGCGCGCCTCGCTCTCTAAGGAGTGGTATTGCCTCGCCTCGCGTCCCGCGACCGCCTGTCGTTCTCACGTCTGCCCCAGGTCCTGGAACTGCCCGACCTCATCGCCGTCCAGCGCCAGTCCTTCCAATGGTTCATCGAGGAGGGGATCGCCGAGGTCCTCGCCGACATCTCGCCCATCGAGGACTTCACCGGCACCCTCAAGCTCGAGCTCGCCGATCACGTCTTTGACCCGCCGAAGCATTCCGAAGAGGAGTGCCGCGACAAGGACATGACCTACGCGCGGCCGCTGTTCGTCACGGCCCGCTTCATGAACTCCACCACCGGGGAGATCAAGGAACAGACCGTGTTCCTCGGCGACTTCCCGATGATGACGGACCGGGGCACGTTCATCATCAACGGCACCGAGCGGATCGTCGTCTCACAGCTCGTCCGTTCCCCGGGTGTCTACTTCGGGATCAACCCCGACAAGACCCAGCCCGAGAAGGATGTCGTCGACGCCAAGATGATCCCCGGGCGCGGCGCCTGGCTGGAGTTCGAGGTCGACAAGAAAGACATCGCCTACGTCCGCATCGACCGGAAGCGCAAGCAGCCCGTCACGATCCTCCTCAAGGCCCTCGGCTTCGGCGAGACGCCCGAGGAGCTCGCCAGCCTGATCCTCGACCCGAACGGGCAGCCGTACCAGTCGATGCTCAACACCCTCGAGAAGGACAACACCGAGGACGCCGAAGCCGCGTTCATCGACATCTACCGCAAGCTCCGCCCGGGCGAGCCGCCCACCCCGGACTCCGCCCGTCAGCTCCTCGAGAACCTGTTCTTCAACCCGAAGCGCTACGACATGGCAAAGGTCGGGCGCCACAAGGTCTCCAAGAAGCTCCGCGACGAGTACGCCAAGCTGCCCCTCAAGCGGTATGACCTCGTCGTCCCGAACGCCGACCCTGAAGCCGGCCCGGTCGACTTCCAGCTCACCCGGGGAGACGTCCTCGCGACCGTCTCGTACCTGATCAAGCTGCACAACAACGACCCCGAGTACTTCCCGGACGACATCGACCACTTCGGGAACCGGCGGGTCCGCTCCGTCGGCGAGCTCATCCAGAACCAGGTCCGCGTCGGCCTGTCACGCATGGAGCGCGTGGTCCGCGAGCGCATGACCACCCAGGACGTCGAGGCGATCACCCCCCAGACCCTGATCAACATCCGGCCCGTCGTGGCCGCCATCAAGGAGTTCTTCGGGTCCAGCCAGCTGTCGCAGTTCATGGACCAGACGAACCCGCTCGCCGGGTTGACCCACAAGCGGCGCCTCTCCGCGCTCGGCCCGGGCGGCCTGTCGCGTGAGCGGGCCGGGTTCGAGGTCCGAGACGTGCACCCGAGCCACTACGGGCGGATGTGCCCCATCGAGACGCCGGAGGGTCCGAACATCGGCCTCATCGGCTACCTGGCGACCTACGCGCGGATCAACCGGTTCGGGTTCATCGAGACCCCCTACCGCAACGTCGTGAACGGCCGCGCCACCGAGGACATCGAGTATCTGGCCGCGGACGACGAGGACCGCTACGTCATCGCCCAGGCGAACGCTGCCCTCGACAGCAACGGCCGTTTCCTGGACGAACGAGTCCTGGTGCGCGCCAAGCGCGGGGAGCTCGCGTACGTCGACCCGCACGAAGTCGACTACATGGACGTCTCGCCCAAGCAGATCGTGTCCGTCGCCACGTCGCTCATCCCGTTCCTCGAGCACGACGACGCCAACCGGGCCCTCATGGGCGCCAACATGCAGCGCCAAGCCGTCCCGGTCCTGCGGCCCACCGCGCCCTACATCGGAACCGGGGTCGAAGAGCGCGCCGCGCGCGACGCCGGCGACCTCATCCTCGCCCAGGGCGACGGCCGGGTCCTCGACGTGAACGGTGACAGCATCCTCGTCGAGTACGAGAGCGGCACCCGGCGCGGTCGGGTCACGTACCGGCTGGCGAAGTTCCGGCGTTCCAACCAGGGCACCTGCATCAACCAGAAGCCGATCGTCGCGACCGGTGACGTCATCAAGGAGAACGACGTCCTCGCCGACGGGCCCTCGACCCAAGACGGCGAGCTCGCCCTCGGCAAGAACCTCCTCGTGGCGTTCATGTCCTGGAAGGGCCACAACTTCGAGGACGCCATCGTCATCTCCGAACGACTCGTCCGAGACGACGTCCTCACCTCGATCCACATCGAAGAGCACGAGATCGACGCCCGCGACACCAAGCTCGGCGCGGAGGAGATCACCCGCGACATCCCCAACCTCTCCGAGGACATCCTCAAGGACCTCGACGAAGAAGGCATCATCCGAGTCGGCGCCGAGGTGGGCCCCGGAGACATCCTCGTCGGGAAGGTCACCCCGAAGGGCGAGACCGAGCTGACCCCCGAGGAACGCCTCCTCCGCGCCATCTTCGGTGAGAAGGCCCGAGAGGTGCGCGACACCTCCCTGAAGGTCCCCCACGGCGAGACCGGCAAGGTCATCGGCGTCCGGAAGTTCTCCCGGGAGGACGGCGACGAGCTCCCCCCCGGCGTGAACCAGCTCGTGCGCGTCTACGTCGGTCAAAAGCGCAAGATCAGCGAAGGCGACAAGCTCGCCGGCCGCCACGGCAACAAGGGCGTCATCGCCAAGATCCTGCCGATCGAGGACATGCCCTACCTCGCCGACGGGACACCGCTCGACATCATCCTCAACCCCCTCGGCGTGCCCTCCCGCATGAACGTCGGGCAGGTCCTCGAGGCCCACCTCGGGTACGCCGCCCGCTACGGGTGGGAAGGCCAACGCGAGGCACCGAAGAACCAGCGCAAGACCCGCACCATCACGGAACCCGCGGTCTGGGTCTCGAGCCCCGTCTTCGACGGCGCCCACTGGGACGAGGTCGAGCAGTCGGGAGCCCAGGGCACCATCGAGAACCTCTTCAAGCGGATGCACCCCGACGGCGAGCGGGGACGTCACCTCGTCGGCGACGACGGGAAAGCCATCCTGTATGACGGCCAGACCGGCGAGCCCTACGACCGGGCCGTCACCGTCGGCTCGGTGTACATCCTGAAGCTCGCCCACCTCGTCGACGACAAGATCCACGCCCGGTCGACGGGCCCGTACTCGATGATCACCCAGCAGCCCCTCGGCGGGAAGGCCCAGTTCGGTGGGCAGCGCTTCGGGGAGATGGAGGTCTGGGCCCTCGAGGCCTACGGCGCGGCGTACGCGCTGCAAGAGATCCTGACCATCAAGTCCGACGATGTGCTCGGACGCGTCAAGGTCTACGAGGCGATCGTCAAGGGCGAGAACATCCCCGAACCCGGCATCCCCGAGAGCTTCAAGGTGCTCATCAAGGAGATGCAGGCCCTATGCCTCAACGTCCGCGTCATGAACGAGCTCGGTGAAGAGGTCGAGATCCGCGAGCTCGACGAGGACGCCTTCCGCACCACCGAATCGCTCGGGATCGACCTGAGTCGTCCCGAGCGAGGCACCGACGAGGAGGACGCGGCCCGCGAGCGCGAGCGCGCCCGATACTGACCACGAGCTAGGCGAACGAGAACAAGAGGGACACGAGTGCACGACGTCAACGAGAGCGCCAAGCTGAGTATCGCCCTCGCCACCGCGGACCAGATCCGCATGTGGTCGAACGGCGAGGTCAAGAAGCCCGAGACGATCAACTACCGCACGCTCAAGCCCGAGAAGGACGGCCTCTTCTGCGAGAAGATCTTCGGGCCGACCAAGGACTGGGAGTGCTACTGCGGCAAGTACAAGCGCGTCCGCTTCAAGGGAATCATCTGTGAGCGGTGTGGCGTCGAGGTCACCCGCTCCAAGGTGCGGCGCGAGCGCATGGGCCACATCGAGCTCGCCGCTCCCGTCACCCACATCTGGTACTTCAAGGGTGTCCCGAGCCGGCTCGGGTACCTCCTCGACATCGCGCCCAAGAGCCTCGAGAAGGTCATCTACTTCGCGGCCCACCTGATCACTTGGGTCGACGTCGACCGCCGCCACAAGGACCAGGCCGAGCTCGAAGCGGACATCCGCGCCGAGATCGGCGACGTCGAGAAGGAGCTCGAGCTCCGACTCCGCCAGCGGGCCGAAGAGTTCGAGGGTGAGATCGCCAAGCTCGAAGAAGGCGGCGCCTCCCCCCGGAAGGCCGACGTCGAGCGCCTCCAGAAGGCACACGACAAGGACGTCGAGGAGCTGCGGGCCCGCGGCGAAGCCGAAGTCGACCACCTCAAGCTGGTCTGGACCACGTTCACCAAGCTCGCCCCCAAGCAGCTGGTCGACGACGAGCGGGTCTGGCGCGAGATCGTCGACCGCTACCGCGAGTACTTCGCGGGCGGCATGGGCGCCGAGGCGGTCAAGGACCTCATCTCGCGCCTCGACATGCCCGAGGAGGAGCAGACCCTCAAAGAGGTCATCGCCACCGCCAAAGGTCAGCGCAAGGCCAAGGCCATCAAGCGGCTCAAGGTCATCGCGGCCTTCAACCGCACCGACGACGACGGTCGCACCATCAACTCCCCGAACGGCATGGTCCTCGACGCCGTCCCCGTCATCCCGCCCGACCTGCGCCCGATGGTGCAGCTCGACGGCGGTCGGTTCGCGACGTCGGACCTCAACGACCTCTACCGACGGGTGATCAACCGGAACAACCGTCTGAAGCGTCTCCTGGACCTCGGTGCGCCCGAGATCATCATCAACAACGAGAAGCGGATGCTCCAGGAGGCCGTCGACGCGCTGTTCGACAACGGCCGCCGGGGCCGCCCGGTGACCGGGCCCGGCAACCGGGCGCTCAAGTCCCTGTCCGACATGTTGAAGGGCAAGCAGGGTCGGTTCCGCCAGAACCTGCTCGGCAAGCGCGTCGACTACTCGGGCCGGTCCGTGATCGTCGTCGGTCCCCAGCTCAAGCTCCAGCAGTGCGGGCTCCCCAAGCAGATGGCCCTCGAGCTGTTCAAGCCGTTCGTCATGAAGCGCCTCGTCGACCTCGAGTACGCCCAGAACATCAAGTCCGCCAAGCGGATGGTGGAGCGCGCCCGCCCGCAGGTGTGGGACGTGCTCGAAGAGGTCATCAAGGAGCACCCCGTGTTCCTGAACCGGGCGCCGACGCTCCACCGGCTCGGCATCCAGGCCTTCGAGCCGGTCCTCGTCGAGGGCAAGGCGATCCAGATTCACCCGCTCGTCTGCTCGGCGTTCAACGCCGACTTCGACGGCGACCAGATGGCGGTCCACCTGCCGCTCTCGTCCGAGGCGCAGGCCGAGGCGCGCATCCTGATGCTGTCCGCCCACAACATCTTGTCGCCCGCCCACGGGCGGCCGATCGCCGTCCCCAGCCAGGACATGATCATCGGCGCCTACTACCTCAGCGAAAGCGTGGACGGCGCGCCCGGCGCGGGCCGCGGTTTCTCCGGCCTCGACGAGGCGGTCCTCGCCTACGACCAGCGCACGTTCCTCGGCGAGCCGGCCGACGACGGCGGTATGGGCCTCGCGCTCCACGCCTTCATCAAGGTGCGGATGCCATCGGCCAAGTTCCCCGAGGACGAGTTCCCGGTCCGCGACGAGAAGCGGAACCCTGACGCGATCGTGCTACGCCGCTGGGGCTCGAACGGTGACGGCAGCGTCCTCGTCGAAACCACGTTGGGCCGACTGTTGCTCAACGACGCGCTCCCACCGGACTTCCCGTTCGTGAACCGCGTCCTGAAGAAGCGTGACCTCACTGAGATCATCGGCGACATCGTCGACCGGTACTCCCGGGCTGAGGTCGCCCGGACCCTCGACAACCTCAAAGACCTCGGCTTCGAGTTCGCGACCCGAGCCGGGCTCACCATCTCGATCTCCGACGTGCGGACCCCGGCCAAGAAGGCCGCCTTGCTGGAGAAGTTCGAAGGCGAAGCCGAGAAGGTCGAGCAGCAGTACGACCGCGGCATCCTCACCGACGACGAGCGTCGCCAGAAGGAAGTCGAGATCTGGACCGAAGCGACCGACGAAGTCCGCCGGGCGATGGAAGCCGAGCTCTCCGCCGAGAAGTTCAACCCCGTCGACATGATGGTCGGGTCCGGCGCGCGCGGCAACGTGATGCAGGTCCGCCAGATCGCCGGCATGCGCGGCCTGGTGGCCAACCCCCGGGGCGAGATCATCCCCCGGCCCATCAAATCGAACTTCCGCGAAGGCCTCTCGGTCCTCGAGTACTTCATCTCTACCCACGGTGCCCGCAAGGGACTCGCCGACACCGCCCTGCGAACCGCCGACTCCGGGTACCTGACCCGGCGGCTCGTCGACGTCGCCCAGGAGCTCATCGTCCGAGAGGACGACTGCGACAGCGGCCGCGGAATCTGGGTCGAGAAGGTCACGGTCGACGCCGACGGCCAACCCCGCCGCGAGCTCGAGACCGAGCTCCTCGGCCGCTGCCTCGCGGATGACGTGAAGCTCGCCGATGGGACGTCGATGCCCCGCAACACCGAGATCCGAGAAGACGAGGTCGCGGTCCTCGCGAGCGACACCGCTGTCGACCGGGTCCGGGTCCGGTCCGTGCTCACCTGTGACTCGATCGGTGGGGTGTGCTCGCACTGCTACGGGACCATGCTCGCCACCGGCAAGATGGTCGACCTCGGCGAGGCGATCGGGATCATCGCGGCCCAGTCGATCGGTGAGCCCGGCACGCAGCTGACCATGCGGACCTTCCACACCGGCGGCGTCGCCGGTGAGGACATCACCCACGGTCTGCCCCGCGTCGTCGAGCTGTTCGAGGCCCGCACGCCCAAGGGCGCGTCGACACTCGCCGAATCGTCGGGTGTCGTCCGGCTGGCCGAGAACGAGAAGGGCGAGCGCCTCGTCGTGGTCGTCGGTGACGACGGCACCGAAGAGGAGCACGTCGTGTCGCGGCGGGCGCAGCTGGCCGTCAAGGAAGGCCAAGAGGTCAGCGCCGGTGCCCGGCTCGTCGGTGAAGAGAACACCCCCCTCGACCCGAAGAAGCTCCTCGAGGTCAAGGGCATCCGGGAGACCCAGCAGTACCTCGGCGAAGAGGTCCAGAAGGTGTACCGGGAGCAGGGCGTGTCGATCCACGACAAGCACGTCGAGGTCATCGTTCGCCAGATGCTGCGACGGGTCGCGGTGTCGGAGCCCGGCGACTCGCCGTTCCTGCCCGGGGAGAAGGTCGACGCCCGCTTCTACGCCGAGGTGAACCGCCAGCTGGTCGAGAGCGGCAAGCAGCCCGCCGAGGGCCG
>DATISY010000004.1:0-7884 GCA_035468285.1 Acidimicrobiia bacterium
GGCCTGGTGCAGGACCGCGGCGAGGCGGAGGGGGGCGTCAGGGGGGCTGGGAGGCGTCAGGTGGTGCTCGGGGACGTCGCTGGGGGGCTCGTGGGCCCGGAAGACCCGGTCGAACTCGGTCTGGGCGGCGTCGCCGGCACCGGGCCCGTGGTACAGGTCGGCGACGGTGCGGGCGAGGAGCCGTTTGGCGTCCCGCGGGCTGAGGTCGCCGGATTCGAGGGCCTGGATGGTGTCGGCGACCTGGTCGGGGGGCCAGCCGGTGGTGAGGGTCAGGTACCGGGGCAGGAGGGGGTCTGGGAGCGACATCAGCTTGCCGAACTGCTCGGCGGGGGGGTCGGTGATCCCCACGTAGTTGCCGAGGGACTTGGACATCTTCTGGACGCCGTCGAGCCCTTCGAGGAGCGGGAGGGTGAGGACGACTTGGGGTTCCTGGTCTTCTTGTTCTTGGAGGGTGCGGCCCATGAGGTTGTTGAAGAGCTGGTCGGTGCCGCCGAGCTCGACGTCGGCGTGGACCATGACGGAGTCCCAGCCTTGGAGGAGGGGGTAGAGGAACTCGGTCAGGGAGATGGGCTTGCCGTCCCGGAACCGGTGGGCGAAGTCGTCGCGTTCGAGCATGCGAGCCACGGTGGTGCGGGCGGTGAGGCGGAGGACGTCGTCGATGCCCATCGTGGCGAGCCATTCGGCGTTGCGGCGGACCTCGAGCTGCTCGGGGATCAGGATCTGTTCGATCTGCTCGACGTAGGTGCGGGCGTGCTCGTCGACTTCCTCGCGGGTGAGCGGCGGGCGGGTGGTGGACCGTCCGGAGGGGTCACCGACTTGGGCGGTGAAGTCACCGAGGATGAGGACCGCGAGGTGGCCGAGCTCCTGGAACTGGCGGAGCTTGCGGAGCACCACCGCGAATCCGAGGTGGATGTCGGAGGCGGTCGGGTCGATGCCGAGCTTGACGCGGAGTGGGGTACCGCGCTCGAGCTTGCGGACCAGGTCGGGTTCGGTGATGAGATCGACCGCGCCGGAGCTGATCGCGCGCAGCTGCTCGGCTGCGTCGCGGCTCATATGGGACTGAACCTAGCAAGGTGCTCGCGGTGGGCTGGGCTGCTCCCCCATCGTGTCATGGGATGCTGAGGCGACTGACGTGCGGGTCGCGGGGCACGAACCAGCGCCACCGTTGGAGGTCACCGCGGCCGGCGCGCAGCCCGATGCGGACGGAACGTCCGGGTCGCGTCGGGGGCGGGGTGGCGTCGTCGACGAGTCGGATGTCGCCGCGGAGCAGGTCGGTGGCGTCGTCGGCGCCGGTGATCCCGAACGCCTGCGTGAGGCGGGCCGGTCCGGCGCAGAGCTCCCGGTCGGTGCGGCCGGGGCCGCGACGGTGGCGCATGATGTCGAGGCCGGTGAGCGGCGCCGCGGCGCGTAGGAGGACGGCGCTCGCTTCCCCGTCGGTGCCGCATACGACGTTCGAGCACCAGTGCATGCCGTAGGTGAAGTACACGTAGAGGCGTCCGGGGGGCCCGAACATCGTCTCGTTGCGGGGGGTGGGCCCTCGGAAGGCGTGGCTGCCTGGATCCTCGGCGCCGGCGTACGCCTCGACCTCGACGATGCGGGCCGCGACGCGGGCGTGTCCGGTGCCGCGGACGAGGACTTTGTTGAGCAGGAGGGGCGCGAGCTCGCGGCTGTCGCGGGCGTAGAAGCGGCGCGCCAGGGGGCGCGCGCTCACTGGTCGAGCCAGGCCTGTTGCGTGTGGAGCTGGCGGCGGGCGGCGTCGAGCTGGGCGTGGACGGGTACCGGGCCGGCGCCGCCGGGGGTCGTCCGCTGTCGCACGGCTCGGCCGGGCTCGAGGAGCGGGAGCGCGTCGGCGAGTCGGGGGTCGCGCGCGACGAGGTCGGTGAGGGGTACCCCGTCGTCGTGTGCGCGGCGGACGAGGGACCCGACGGTGGCGTGCGCGTCGCGGAAGGGGACGCCGGCGCGGACGAGGTGCTCGGCGAGGTCGGTGGCGGCGGCGTCGGACTCGTCGGCGGCGGCGCGCATGCGGTCGGTCTGGAAGTCGGCGGTGTCGAGCAGGCCGGTCAGGGCGGTGAGCGCCAGGGAGCAGGTGTCGAGGGAGTCGAAGAGGGGCTCTTTGTCCTCTTGGAGGTCGCGGTTGTAGGCGAGCGGGAGGCCTTTGAGGGTGGCGAGGAGCCCGGTGAGGTTGCCGATGGCGCGGCCGGCCTTGCCGCGGGCGAGCTCGGCGACGTCGGGGTTCTTCTTCTGGGGCAGCATCGAGGAGCCAGTGGCGTACTCGTCGGCGAGGCGCAGGAACCCGAACTCGTCGCTGGTCCACAGCACGATCTCCTCGCCGAGGCGGGAGAGATGCACCATGGTCAGCGCGCAGACGAAGAGCGCTTCGGCGACGAAGTCGCGGTCGCTGACCGCGTCGAGGGAGTTGTCGAAGCGGGTCGAGAAGCCGAGGTCCTGGGCGGTCGCGTCGGGGTCGAGGGGGAGGCTCGAGCCGGCGAGCGCGCCGGCGCCGAGTGGTGAGACGTCGGCGCGGGTGAGCGTGTCGCGCCAACGGTCGACGTCGCGGGCGAGGGCCCAGGCGTGCGCGAGGAGGTGGTGCGCGAGGAGGACTGGCTGGGCGCGCTGCAGGTGCGTGTACCCGGGGAGGTAGGTGTCGCCGGTATCGGTGGCGCGTTGGACGAGGACGGTCTGCAGGTTGTGGATGCGGCGGGCGACGGCTCGGCCTTCGCGTTGGAGGAAGCGGCGGAGGTCGGTGGCGATCTGGTCGTTGCGGCTGCGGCCGGTGTGGAGCTTGGCGCCGGCCGGGCCGGCGAGCGCGGTGACACGTCGTTCGATGGCGGTGTGGATGTCCTCGTCGGTCGGTGCGAACTCGAAGGTGTCGGTGTCGAGTTCGGTCTCGGTCTGGTCGAGCGCGGCGAGGATGGCGGCGGCCTCGTCGTTGGTGATGATGCCGACCTGGGCGAGGGAGCGGACGTGGGCGCGGGAGCCGGCGACGTCGTCGGCGGCGAGGCGACGGTCGAAGGAGAGGCTTTCGGTGAACGCGACGAGGGCGTCGGCGGGTTGGTCGCCGAGGCGGCCGTGCCAGAGTGGGCGGGCGGGGCCGGTCATGGTTGGGCGGGCGGGGGGCCTTGGCGGCGGGCGACGGTCTCGAGGCCGAGGCCCCAGAGGCGCACGAAGCCGGCGGCGTCTTCGTGGCGGAACTGGTCGGCGGCGTCGTAGGTGGCGAGGGTGTAGTCGTAGAGGCCCTGGGGGGCGCGGCGGCCGACGACGGCGCAGCGGCCGGGTTCGAGGCGGAGGCGCACATCGCCGGTCACGGGTCCTTGGGAGGCGTCGACGAAGGCGTCGAGGGCCTCGCGGAGCGGGGAGAACCAGAGGCCGTCGTAGACGAGCTCGGCGTAGCGCGGCTCGAGGCGCGCCTTTTCGCGGAGGAGGTCCCGTTCGAGGGTGATCGATTCGAGGTCGGCGTGGGCGAGGATGAGCGCGAGGGAGCCGGGGCATTCGTAGATCTCGCGGCTCTTGATGCCGACGCGGCGGTTCTCGACCATGTCGATGCGGCCCCAGCCGTACCGGCCGACGGCTTCGGTGGTGGCGGCGATGAGCTCGGTGAGGGGCATCGGTTGGCCGTCGAGGGCGACGGGGACGCCTGCTGCGAAGGAGATGGTGAGCTCCCACGGCTCGTCGGGGACGTGTCCGGGGTCGGCGGTGAGGGTGTACGGCTCGCTGGGAGGTGCGGCCCAGGGATCTTCGATGACGCCACATTCGATGGCGCGTCCCCAGAGGTTCTCGTCGATGGAGTACGGGTTGTCGCGGCGGACTTTCACGGGGATGTCGTGGCGTGCGGCGTAGTCGATGGAGTCCTCGCGGCTGAACCCCCAGAGACGCACGGGGGCGAGGACGTCGAGGTCGGGGGCGAGGGCGCGGACGGAGACCTCGAAGCGGACCTGGTCGTTGCCTTTGCCGGTGCAGCCGTGCGCGACGGCGTCTGCGTCGTGCTCGAGGGCGGTGGCGACGAGGTGGCGGACGATGACGGGTCGGGAGAGCGCGGAGACGAGCGGGTACTTGCCTTCGTAGAGGGCGTTGGCGCGGAGGGCAGGGAGGCAGTACTCGTAGGCGAACTCGTCGCGGGCGTCGACGACGAGGGCTTCGATGGCGCCGGCGGCGCGCGCGCGGGCGCAGATGGTGTCCCAGTCGTCGTCGGTGTGCTGGCCGACATCGACGGCGAGGGCGATGACGTCGACGTTCCATTCGTCGTGCATCCATTTGACGGCGACGGAGGTGTCGAGGCCGCCGGAGTAGGCGAGGACGACGCGGCGGGGCTGGTGGGTGCTCATCGGCTCGTTGGGTCAGAGGCCGGCGAGGGCGGCGAGTTCGGCGGCGACGTGGGCGCCGCCGGCGTGTTCGGCGCAGACGACGATGAGGGTGTCGTCACCGGCGACGTTGCCGAGGACGTTGGGGAGGCCGGCCCGGTCGAGGGCGGAGCCGATGACGTGCGCCGAGCCGGGAGGTGTGCGGAGGACGACGAGGTTGTGGCTGTGGGCGACCTCGACGACGAAGTCGCCCATGACGCGGCGGAGGTGGTCGTCGGGGGCGGCGGCTTCTTTGGCGTGCTCGGGGAGGGCGTAGGCCATGGTGCCCCCGGGGATGCGGACTTTGAGGGCTCCGAGCTCCTCGAGGTCGCGGCTGACGGTGGCTTGGGTGGCGACGACGCCGTCGGCGGCGAGGAGCTCGACGATCTGGGCTTGGCTGGAGATGGGTTGCTCCTCGAGGAGGCGGGCGATGCGGTGTTGGCGTTGGGGTTTGCCGAGGGTGGACATCAGCGTGCTCCGATGAGCTCGGCGAGCAGGGCACGGGTGGCGTGCATGCGGTTCTCGGCTTGCTGCCAGACGACGGATCGGGGTCCGTCGAGGACGTCCGCGGTGACCTCTTCGCCGCGGTGGGCGGGGAGGCAGTGGAGGAGGTAGGCGTCGGGGCCGGCGTGGGCCATGAGCTTGGCGTCGACGGCGTAGTCGCGGAACGCGGCGAGGCGGCGGTCGCGTTCGTCTTCTTGGCCCATGGAGGTCCAGACGTCGGTGTAGACGGCGTCGGCGTCGCGGACGGCGTCGAAGGGGTCGTTGGTCTGCTCGATGACACCGCCGAGGTTGCGGGCCCGGTCGATGACGTCGTCGTCGAGGGCGTACCCGACGGGGGTGGCGATGGTGAGCTCGAGGCCGGAGAGCGCGGCGCCGAACGCGAGGGATGCGGCGACGTTGTTGCCGTCGCCGATGTAGGCGACGCGGCGCCCGTCGAGGTCACCGAAGAGCTCGCGGAGGGTGAGGAGGTCGGCGAGGGCCTGGCAGGGGTGGGCCCGGTCGGAGAGGAGGTTGACGATGGGGATGTCGACCGCGGCGGCCATGACTTCGAGGGTGGTGTGGGCGAAGACGCGGGCGCAGAGGATGTCGCAGTAGGCGGCGAGGGTGCGGGCGACATCGGCGGTGGGTTCGCGGGTGTCGAGGCCGACTTCTTCGGCGCGGAGGTAGACGGGGTGGGCACCGAGGGTGGCGGCGGCCATCTCGGTCGACGCGCGGGTGCGGGCGGATGGCTTCTCGAAGATCATGGCGACGCCGCGTCCGGCGAGGATGGAGGGGACGCGCTGGGGGGCGCGTTTCCAGGCCTCGGCGCGGTCGAGGAGCGCGGCGAGGGTGGCGGGGTCGAGGTCGTCGACCTCGAGGAAGTCGGTCGGGACCGCGCTCATGATGCGACCGGGTGGTCGTCGAGGGTGGCGGCGAGGATGGCGACGGCTTCGCGGATCTCGTCGTCGGTGACGAGGAGGGGCGGCGCGAATCGCAGCGCCGTCGGGGTGACCGCGTTGACGATGAGCCCTCGGTCGAGGCAGGCGCGGGCGATGACGGCCGCGTCATGGCCGGGGGTGAGCTCGGCGGCGATCAGGAGCCCGGCGCCGCGGACCGTCGCGACCGCGGGGAGGGCACGCAGCGCGGTGGTGAGTGTCTCGCCGGCGTGGGCGGCGCGCTGGGGGATGTCGTTGGCTTCCATGACGTCGAGGACGGCGAGCGCGGCGCGGGCCGCGAGGGGTTGACCGCCGAAGGTGGAGGCGTGGTCGCCGGGGACCAGGGTGGTGCTGGCGTCGCCGTGGGCCCAGCAGGCGCCGATGGGGACGCCGTTGCCGAGGGCCTTGGCGAGGGTGACGACGTCGGGGCGGACGCCGGGGGCGTGCTCGAAGCCGAACCAGCGGCCGGTGCGGCCGAGGCCGGTCTGGACCTCGTCGATCATGAGGAGTGCCTCGTGCTCGTCGCAGAGCTGGCGGACCGCGGCGAGGTAGCCGGGTGGGGCCGGTTGGACGCCGCCTTCGCCCTGGATGGGCTCGAGGAACACGGCGCAGACCCGGTCGTCGAGGGCGGCGGCGAGGGCGTCGGGGTCGCCGAAGGCGACTTGGCGGAAACCGGTGGGGAGGGGCTGGAAGATCTCTTGTTTTTGGGGTTGGCCGGTCGCGGCGAGGGTGGCGAGGGTGCGGCCGTGGAAGGACCCGTAGGCGGAGAGGATGTGGTGGCGGTCGGGGCCGCCGTGGCGTTGGCCGTGGCGGCGGGCGAGCTTGATGGCGCACTCGTTGGCTTCTGCGCCGGAGTTGGCGAAGAAGACGCGGCCGTCGCCGCCGAGGAGCGTGTCGAGGCGCTGCGCGAGGCGGGGTTGGAGGTCGTTGAGGTACAGGTTGGAGACGTGGAGGAGGGTGTGGGCCTGTTCGGCGATGGCGTCGGCGACGGCGGGGTGGGCGTGGCCGAGGGAGACGACGGCGAGGCCGGCGAGGAAGTCGAGGTATCGGCGGCCGTCGGTGTCGTAGAGGGTGGTGCCGTCCCCGCGGACGAACGCGACGGGGAGCCGGGCGTAGGTGCCCATGACGTGGTGGGCGTCGAGGGTTTGGAGGTCGTCGAGGGTGAGGGTCGTGGTGGTCATCGGTGCACCATCGTGCCGATCCCTTCGCGGGTGAAGAACTCGAGGAGCAGGGCGTGTGGGAGGCGGCCGTCGAGGATGTGGGCGCGGTGGACGCCGCCGTGGAGGGCGTCGATGCAGGAGCGCAGCTTGGGGATCATCCCTTCGCCGATCTTCTCGGTCTCGAGGAGGGCTTCGAGGCCGGCGACGTCGATGCGGGACACGAGGGTGGTGTCGTCGCCGATGTCGCGGTAGAGGCCGCTGACGTCGGTGAGGTAGACGAGCTTCTCGGCGTGGAGGGCTTCGGCGATCGCGGCGGCGGCGGCGTCGGCGTTGACGTTGTACGCCTGGCCGGTGTCGTCGACGCCGATGGTGGCGATGACGGGGATGAGCTCTTCTCGGAGGACGCGGTCGAGGACGGCGGGGGTGATTCGGCGGACGTCGCCGACGAAGCCGAGGCGGGGGTCGCGCTGGTCGACGGTGATGAGCCGGGCGTCTTCCCCGGAGAAGCCGACGGCGTAGGTGCCGTGCTGGTTGAGGGAGGTGACGATGTCGCGGTTGACCTTGCCGACGAGGGCCATGCGGACGATGTCGATGGTCTCGTCGTCGGTGACGCGGAGCCCGTCGACGAACTGGGGTTCTTTGCCGAGGCGGCGCATGAGGTCGGTGATCTGCGGACCGCCGCCGTGCACGACGACCGGATTGATCCCGACGAGGCGCATGAGCACGACGTCGGTGGCGAACAGGTCGGCGAGGTCCGGGTCGCTCATCGCATGACCGCCGTACTTGATGACCACGGTCTTGCCCGAGAACTCCCGGATGTAGGGCAGCGCCTCGGCCAACACGATGGCCTTCTCGCCCGCGTCGCGCACCCGTTTGTCCATGTTCATGCGGCTACGACCTCCGGCCCTCGAACGCCCGTGCTCGGTTCGCTCAACCGTCCGGCCCTCCGGATCTGCGCCTGGCTGTTCA
>DATISY010000005.1:0-31683 GCA_035468285.1 Acidimicrobiia bacterium
GCGGCCGTCGCCGGAGCCCCGCTCGAAGCAGCCTGCGATGCCGTCGAGGTCCCGCCATCCCTCGCGGCCGACATGGACTTGGCCGTGGTCGGACACGATGGCGAGGGCGGCCTCCTCGGGGAGGGCGTCGCGGAGGTCGCCGACGAGCCGGTCGGCGAAGCGGAGCTCGGCGTCATAGAAGCCGTCGTGGAGGCCGCGGGCGTGCGCGACCGCGTCGACCCCGTCGTAGTAGGCGTAGACGAACGGGGTCCGCGCCGCGGCGAGGGCCCGGCAGTGCTCCACGAGCGACGAGACCGCCTTCCAGCCGTGGAACCGGGCCCCGCGCAAATGCGCTTCGGTGAACCCGGTGCGCGCGAACTCGGCTTTGGTGACGACGTCGACCTCACGGCCGAAAAACGGGGGGTGGCGCTGCACCGTGAACGGCTCGGGGGTGCGGCGGCCGCTCGACGCGTGCCACGACAAGACGTTGAGGACGATCTGGTCGACGACGATCCGGAACCCGATGACGCCGTGCTCCGCGGGGGGCCGCCCCGTCGTGATCGAGGTGAGCGCGCTCGCCGTCGTCGACGGCGCCACCGTGGTGATGGGGCCGCCGGTGAGGGCGGTGAGCTCGGGCAGCAGGTGCGGACGGCCGGTGAGGGCCTCCCAGCCGAGCCCGTCGATGACGAGGAGGACGACGGTCTGGGCGTCCCGGACGGGGGCGGGGAGCCAGGCGACGTCCCGGGCGCCGAGCAGCGCAGGGATGAGATTCGAGACGCCGGCCCCGTCGTAGGCGGGCCGGACGGGTGCAGGGGGCTCCACCCGCTGAGGGTAACGGGAGGTGCTCGGGACGGTCTGACCATCGGCGCTGGACGTGGGACCATGGGTGCTCATGAAGGTGTCGACCCGGGGTGACTACGCATGCCGGGCGCTGCTCTCACTGGCGCTGCACGGTCTGGAGCGGCCGACGTCCGTCAAGGAGATCGCCGAGCGGACCGCGCTCCCCCAGCCGTATCTCGAGCAGATCCTCCTCGCGGCGAAGGGCGCCGGGCTGGTCCGCTCGAAGCGGGGCGTCGGTGGCGGGTACGTGCTGGCCCGCCCCCCGGCGGAGATCACCCTGGCCGAGATCCTCGCCGCGGTCGACGGTCCGCTCGCGACCCCGGTCGACAAGCACGACCACTGCGAGGGGCACTGCATCCTCCAGGAGGTCTGGGTGGACGTCTCCGACGAGATGCGCCGGCTGCTCGAAGGCCACACCCTCGCGGAGCTCGTGGACCGCACCCGGGTCGGGCACGAGAAGGTCGCGGCGTGGGGTGGCGCGACCAGCTGACGGTCAGACACCGACGCGCCGCGAGGCCAGGCGGCGCGCCGCGGGGAGCGAGACGGCGACTTCGAGCCCGCCGTCGGGGGCGTGACCGAGCCGCACGTAGCCGCCGTCGGCGACGACGAGGCGCTGCACGATCGGGAGCCCCAACCCGAACCCGCTCCGGCTGTGCCGCGCGTCGGGTGAGCGCCAGAACCGGTCGAAGGCACGGGCCTGTTCTTCGAGCGTCATGCCGGGCCCGTGGTCCCGCACCGTGATGCTGACCTGCTCCCCCGCGGGACTGACACCGACGTGCACGACGCTGCCGGCCGGCGCGGCGTCGAGCGCGTTGCTGATGAGGTTGTCGAGCACTTGCTCGACACGGCCCGTCTCGCTGCGCACACCGACGTCGACGACGTCGGCGTCGAGGCCGACACCCCGCCCGTCGGCGACGGCCATCCACGCGTCGAGGCGGGCTTCCACGAGCGGGCGCAGCGCGACATCGACGGTCGGGGTGGGGGCGTCCTCCGCCCGGGCGAGGATCAGGAGGCTCTCGACGAGCTCGGTGAGGCGCGCCACCTCCGCCAGCGCGCCGTCAAGGTCGTCGGGGTGATGGCTGGGACCATCGGCTTCGATGTTCTCGAGCCGGAGGCGCAGCGCCGCGAGGGGCGTGCGGAGCTGATGTGACGCGTCCGCGACGAAGCCGCGCTGGGAGGTGAGCAGCGATTCGAGGCGCTGCGCGGTGGCGTTGAACGACTGGGCCAGGCGCCGTAGCTCCGGCGGGTCGTCGGGCACCGCGACGCGGGCCGAGAGGTCCCCGGCGCCGAGGCGCGCCGCGCTGGCGTCGAGCGCCGCCACCGGCCGGGTGAACGACCGGGCGAGCAGTGTGCTGACGAGGCCGACGATGAGCGCGATGAGACCCGCGAGGCCGCCGAGGAGCAGCCAGTTGTTGCGCACCGCGTCGTCGGCCATCGCGACCGGCGCCCCGACGCGGAGCGCGCCGACGCGCCCATCGCCCGCCAGGACCGGGACGGTGACGGCGAGGACATCCCCCGCGGGGCTCACCCGCCGGCCGGTGACCTGACGGCCGCCGCGTCCCGCGTCGAGGTCGGCGACGCCGACCGCCATCGGCCCGGAGCGGGGCACCCCCGGGCCGGTCGACGCCCGGACCTGGCCGGCGCTGTCGACGACGACGATCGCGGCGTGCGCCCGCCCCGCGAGCTGGCGGACGAGGCGATCGAGCGTGACGGTGTCGCCCTGCTCCAGCGGGGTCCCGACGCGCAGGGCGAGCGCGTACGCGTCGTCTTGGACGCGGCTGGTGAGCCGGCGCTCCTCGGCCTGGGAGAAGGACAGGCCCAACGGGAGCGCCAACGCGACCAGGACGAACAGGGTGATGGAGAGGTAGCTGATGAGCAGCCGGCGTCTCACGCCGCGACCTCCGGGACGGAGAGCCGGTACCCCACCCCCCGGACGGTCTCGATCAGGTCGGGACGGCCGAGCTTGCGGCGCAGGCTCGCGACGTGCACGTCGAGGGTCTTGGTGGGCCCGTACCAGTGGGGGTCCCACACCTCGTCGAGGATGCGTTGGCGGCTGCACACCGCGCCAGGGTCGTCGGCGAGGAGGGCGAGGAGGTCGAACTCCTTGGGGGTCAGTGTCACCGGATGTCCCTCGACGGTGGCGCGTCGGGTGCGGCGGTCGACGACGAGCGCGCCGGTGGCGGTGTGCGTCGCGGCGCGGCCGTTGACGCGGCGGCGCACGGCGCGGACGCGGGCGACGAGCTCCCGGAAGCCGAAGGGCTTCACGACGTAGTCGTCGGCACCGAGCTCGAGGCCGACGACCCGGTCGACTTCCTCGCCGCGGGCGGTCACGACGATGATCGGCACGTCGGACGAGGCGCGCAGCTCCCGGCAGAGCTCGAACCCGTCGATGTCGGGCAGGCCGAGGTCGAGGAGGACGACGTCGGGGGTCGCGGCGCGGAGCGCGGCGCGGGCGCCGGCGCCGGATTCGACGGGCACGACCGCGAAGCCCTCCCGTTCCAACCCGCGAACAAGGGGGGACGCGATCGTCTGGTCGTCCTCGACCAGCAGGATTCGCACCCTTGAGGGTCGGCACCGGGGCCGGGGCACCTTTACCGAATCTTGGCCTCCGCTGGGGCGGGCGCTGAGGGGCCCTGTCGTACGGTGCGGTTGGACATCACGCCCCACCGTCCGATGTCGAGCCCGGCCGATCGCCTCGGGCCGGCGACGCCGAGGAGTGCCCCGCTTCCTCGTCGCCGGTCCGGGCGGCTCGGTCCCCTCCGGTGGGGGCGTCCAGTCCGAGGGTGGCGAGCGCGCCGGCCAGGTCGGCGGGGAGCTCGGCGTCGAACGAGCACGTCTCGCCCGACACGGGGTGGTCCAGGGTGAGGGCGGCGGCGTGGAGGAAGGGTCGGGTCGCCGGCGGCGCGGGGGCGCCCCCGCCGTAGACGGTGTCGCCGACGACGGGGTGGCCGATGGCCGCGAGGTGCACGCGGATCTGGTGGGTTCGTCCCGTCTCGAGCCGGCAGCGGAGCAGCGCGACGTCGCCGGCGTGGTCGATGACCTCGTAGGTGGTGCGGGCGTCCCGGCCCTCGGCGCGGATTGCCATCTGGGTGCGGCGCCGGGTGGAGCGGCCGATGGGGGCGTCGATGCGGGCCCGGCGCGCCTCGGGGATGCCGCGGACGAGCGCGAGGTAGCGCCGCTCGACGGCGTGGTCGGCCAGGGCTGCGACGAGCCGCTCGTACGCACGCGGTGACCGGGCGACGACGAGCAGTCCGCTGGTGTCACGGTCGAGGCGGTGCACGAGGCCGGGCCGGGCGGCGTCGCCCACCTGGGCGAGCTCTGGGAACCGGGCGAGGAGGCCGTGGACGAGGGTCCCGTGGGCGTGCCCGGCACCCGGGTGCACGACCATCCCGGCGGCCTTGTTGACGACGATGAGGTCGTCGTCGGCGTAGCGGACGTCGATCGGGACGGGCTCGGCGACGGGCAGGGTCTCCACGTCCGGCTCGGCGAGGAGCTCGATGACGGCGCCCGCGGTGAGACGGTGGCTCTTGGCCGGGGCGCGCCCGTCGACCAGGACTGCGCCGTCCGCGAGGAGTGACTGGACGTCGACGCGACTCCAGCCGGTGAGGAGCGCCACCGCCCGGTCGATCCGCTCCCCCGCCAGCGTGTCGGGCACGGTGAACGCCTCGCGGTCGGGAGGCATCACGACTCGCGGGTTCGGGACCGGTTCCCGAGGAGCGTCCAGCCGACGAGGAGGACGGCGCCGATCGTGATCGCCGAGTCGGCGACGTTGAACGTCGGGAAGCGGCCGACGTGGATGAAGTCGACAACGGCGCCGCGCAGCCAGCCGGGCGAGCGGAACAGCCGGTCGGCGAGGTTGCCGAACGCGCCCGCGAGGACGAGCGCCAACGCGACGATGACGATCTGGTCGTCGGTGCGGCGCATCGCCCGGACCAGCATGAGCGCGATGCCGACCGCGACGACCGCGAGGAGTGGGGTCAGGGTCTGGAAGAGGCTGAACGCGCTTCCGGGGTTGCGGCTGAGCCGGAACTCGACGGTGGTGCCGATGATCGAGGTCGGCTCGTGTGCGAGGGAGCTGACCGCCCAGGCCTTGGTGGCCTGGTCGAGGGCCAGGACGGTGACGACGATCCCGACGACCAGGGGGCCACGCAGACGGAGCGCGGACCCGGGGTCAGCGTCGCCGCTCGGCACGCGCCTTGCAATCGACGCACACCTGCGCCCACGGGATCGCTTCGAGCCGCTCGAGGGCGATCTTGCGTCCCGCCGGTTTGCAGACCCCGTATTTGCCCTTCTTGATCCGCTCGACGGCGTCGTCGATCTCGTCGGTGACCTGACGGGCGGTCGCGGAGAGCAGCAGGTCGCGTTCCCGCTCGATGTTCACGGTGTCGCCTTCACCGGATTCCTCGTCGAACTGGGTGTCGCCCGCTTCGCGTTCGCGGGCGAGCTGCTCGGCCTCCGCGGTGAGCTCCTCGGCTTGGTGGGTGAGCCGGGCCTTCTCGTCGACGAGCTTCTGGCGGAGCCGGTCGAGTGTCTTGGGGCTCAGGTTCGCGGGCGCCGGGGTGACCTCGAACCCCGACAGGGGGCAGATGACCGTCTTCTTGCCGCCCCGGCCTTTCGTCGTGGCCGAAGCCGGGGTCGGCAGCGGCGGGAACACGGGCTTGGCCTTCGCGGTGACGGCGGCCGCAGCCTTGGCGGGGGTGGCCTTCTTCGCGGCGGGGCCAGCTTTGGTCGCCGCGGCCTTCTTCGGGGCCGTCTTGGCCAGGGCCTTCTTCGGGGTCGCCTTCTTGGGGGTCGCCTTCTTCTTCCGAACGGTCTTCTTCGGGGCCGGCTTGCGGGTCGCTTTCGCCGGGGTCTTCTTCGCCGGCTTCTTGACGCTCGCCTTCTTGGCCGAGGCGGCCTTCTTGGCGCTCTTGGTCGCCGCGGGCCTCTTCGCCGCGACCTGCTTCTTGGTGGCGCCGGCGCCCCGACCGGACGCGGTCCGGCGAGCGGCCGTCTTCTTGGCTGCCGTGCCCGGCATCTCGGTCTCCTTGGCCCACGGGGGGCCTGCGTGGACCCCGGAAGAGCGGTGGATCGTAGCGCCCCCGGTCACCGCCCTCCAGCGCAGCGAGCGAGCGCGGCGGGAACGAGGGTGTCAGTCGGGACGATGGCGCGACGGGGGGCCACCGGCGCGATCCGCGGTGTCGACCGTCCGGCGGAGCTGGGTCGCGAACTCGTCGCGGTCGACGCCGCGGATCCGGAACCGTTTGAGGCGGGACCGTTGCCCGCCGATGAGCTCGACGGCCGAGGCGGGGACACCGAACTCCTCCGCGAGGAGCGCAGTCGCGGCGGTGTTGGCCCGCTCGTCGACGGGTGGCGCGGCGACGCGCAGCTTCAGGGCGCGCCCGTGGCGGCCGAGGACGGCGCTGCGTCCCGCGCGCGGCTGCACGTGCACGGAGAGGACGACGGCGTCGTCTTCGATGGAGTACAGGTCGTCGACGTCGCTGATGGTGAGCCCATTTCGGTGATCCGTTCGGAAGCCCTCACGATACGCTCGGCGGCGATGCCCTTCGAGCCGCTCGCTCGCGAGTTCGACCTTGTCGCGCTCGAGGAACGCGTGCTGCGCCGCTGGGCCGACGAGGACGTGTTCGCCGAGAGTCTGCGACGACGCGAGGGCGCGCCCGAGTGGGTCTTCTATGAGGGGCCCCCCACCGCGAACGGCCGTCCCGGGCTGCATCACGTGTGGGCCCGGTCGTTCAAGGACCTGTACCCGCGCTTCCACACGATGCGGGGCCGGTACGTGGCCCGCAAGGGGGGGTGGGACTGTCATGGGCTCCCCGTGGAGCTCGAGGTGGAACGCGAGCTCGGGTTCGCGGGGAAACCCGACATCGAGGAGTACGGCATCGCCCGGTTCAACCAGCGCTGCCGCGACTCGGTGCACCGCTACGTCGAGGACTGGTCGGCGCTGACGACCCGCATCGGGATGTGGCTCGACACCGCCAACGCCTACTGGACGTTGACGAACGACTACATCGAGAGTGTCTGGTGGCATCTGCACCGGATGTGGGACGACGGGCTGATCTACGAGGGGTTCAAGGTGGTCCCCTACTGCGGTCGGTGCGGCACCGCGCTGTCGAGCCACGAGGTCGCCCAGGGGTACGAGGACATCACCGAGCCCTCGGTGTACGTGCGGTTCCCGCTCGTCGACGACGACCGTGACCTGGTGGTGTGGACGACGACGCCCTGGACGCTGGTCTCGAACGTCGCCGCGGCGGTGGGCCCCGACGTGCGGTACGTGCAGGTCCGCACCGGTGACGGGCGACGCGACCTGATCCTCGCCGCGTCGCGCGTCGCCCCGGTGCTCGGCGACGACGTCGAGATCGTGGGGGACGTCCCGGTCGGGGACCTGGTCGGGCGGCGCTACCAGCGGCCCTTCGAGCTGCTCGAGCTGGCCCCCGACGCGTGTCGGGTCGTCGCGGCCGATTTCGTCACCGTCGACGACGGGTCGGGCATCGTGCACCTGGCGCCCGCGTTCGGGGAGGTCGACCGGGAGGTCGGCGAGCGGGAAGGGCTGCCGCTGCTCAACCCGGTCGACGCCGAGGCCCGGTTCACCGCGGTGGTCCCACCGTTCGCGGGCCGGTTCGTGAAAGACGCGGACCCGCTGATCGTCGACGACCTCGGCGCGCGGGGGCTGCTGGAGCGCGTCGTCGACTACACCCACTCGTACCCGCACTGCTGGCGGTGCGGGACGCCATTGATCTACTGGGCGAAGCCGACCTGGTTCGCGCGGACCTCGGACCGGCGCGCCGACCTGCTGCGCGAGAACGAGGGTGTCGGATGGCATCCCGAGCACATCAAGCACGGCCGGTTCGGTGACTGGCTGGAGAACAACGTCGACTGGGCCCTGTCCCGCGACCGGTACTGGGGGACGCCCCTCCCGTTCTGGCGCTGCCCTGCGGGTCATGACACCTGTGTCGGCTCGATCGGCGAGCTGGCGGACCTCGCGGGGCGCGACCTGTCGGGGCTGGACCTGCACCGGCCCGCGGTGGACGACGTGACGATCCCGTGCCCGGCGTGTGACGGGACCGCTCGCCGTGTCGAGGCGGTCCTCGACGCGTGGTTCGACTCGGGCGCGATGCCGGCGTCGCAGTTCCATGTCCCGTTCGAGCACGAGGAGCTGTTCGAGCGGCGGTTCCCCGCCGACTTCATCTGTGAGGCGATCGACCAGACCCGCGGCTGGTTCTACTCGCTGCTCGCCGCGAACACCCTCGTGTTCGGTCGGGCCCCGTACCGCAACGTGGTGTGCCTCGCGCACATCCTCGACCGGGACGGGCAGAAGATGTCGAAGTCGCGGGGGAACGTGATCGACCCGTGGACGATCCTGTCGTCCCAGGGGGCCGACGCGCTCCGCTGGTACTTCTTCGCGGCCGGTTCGCCGTGGACGAGCCGCCGGGTCGACGAGCGCATGATCGAGGAATCCACGCGCCGGTTCCTTCTCACGTTGTGGAACACGGCGTCGTTCTTCGTCACCTACGCCAACCTCGATGGCTGGGAGCCCGGCCCCCCGGCCCCGGTCGGGCACGTCCTCGACCGGTGGATCCGGTCCCGGCTGGCGTCGACGGTGCAGGAGGTGACCGACGCGCTCGAAGGGTTCGACGCGCTGCGGGGCGCGCAGGCACTCGAGCGGATGGTCGACGACCTCTCCAACTGGTATGTGCGCCGCTCCCGGTCCCGGTTCTGGAAGTCGTCCGACTCGTCGGCACCCGCGACGCTGCACGAGTGTCTCGTCACCGTGACGCGGCTGCTGGCCCCGTTCTGTCCGTTCACCAGCGACGAGCTCTACCGCGTCGTCGCGCCGTCGCGGGTCTCGGTGCATCTCGGGGACTGGCCCGAGCCCGACGGGGCCGCGTCCGACGCCGATCTCGAGGCGGGGATGACGCTCGCCCGCCAGGTCGTCACCCTCGGGCACGCGGCGCGCAACGACGCCAAGCTGAAGGTGCGTCAGCCGCTGCGACGCGCGTTGGTGCGGCTCCGGTCCGGCGTCGAGTTGGCCCCGGAGCTCGCGGCGCAGGTCGCGGAGGAGCTGAACGTCCGGTCGGTGGAGCCCATGCCGGACCTCGAGGGACTGGTCGAGTACACGGTCGTCCCCGACTTCCGTCGGCTCGGTCCCCGTGTCGGTCCGCTGATGCCGGGCCTGAAAGCGGTGCTCCAGGCGGCCGACGCCGGCGAGCTGCGCCGGGCCCTCGCCGCGGACGGGCGGGTGCGCGTCACCGTCGGGGACGAGCCGGTCGAGCTCACCGCCGAGGACGTCGAGGTGCGGGCCAAGGCGCACGAGGAGTTCGTCCTCGTCGAGGACGCGGGGCTGGCGGTGGCGCTCGACACGGTGCTCGACGACGACCTGCGGGCCGAGGGCCTGGCCCGGGGTCTGGTCCGCACCCTCAACGATCAACGCAAGGCGCAGGACCTCGACCTGGCGGACCGCATCCGGGTCGAGCTGCGCGCGACTGGCCCCGTGGCCGACGCGCTCGGGGCCCACCAGGAGTGGGTCGCCGCGGAGATCCTCGCGACGTCGATCAGCGTCGAGGCACCCACCGAGGAGAACGGGGACGGGTTCGCCCTCGTCGAGGTGGACGGGGAGCGGGTGTGGGTCCGGCTGGAGCGCACCGACCCGGAGCGCTCGCTCGAGAACTGACGGCGGTCAGCGCCGGCGGCGGAACAACCGCCGCTGGTCGTCGCCTTCGTCGGTGTCGAGGTAGTGCTCGCCGGTGGGCTCCCGGGCGCTGAGCGGCGTGTCGTCGCGGACCGCTTCGCGCAACGAGGCGAAGAACGCGTCGTCGTCGAGACTGTCGCCGGTCTGGTCGGCGACCCCGACCTCGGACGAGTCGTCGACGACCGACGCGGTGGGTGCATCCCAGCTGTCGCGTTCGGTGTCCCACTGCTCGTGTGCCGGGACGGCCTGGATGTTCACGGTGGGGCTGCCCGCCGACGGCAGCGCGGACGGCTCGGCGGGGATGGGGTTCACGCCTTCCGACTCGCCCGACCAGGTCTCGGGGGTGCTCGACGCGGACCACGAGCGCGGCGCGGGCAGCTGCACGTTGTGCACGGACGGCCGGTCGTTGGCGCTGTGGCTGGTGCTCTCGAGCGACTCGAGCTCGGCGTGGATCGCTTCCCGGAGCCGGATCCGGTATTCCTGCTCGAAGCGTTCGAGGGCGTCGACGTCGGCGTTCAGGGTGTCACGGGCCGACGTGAGCTGGCCGATCTCCTCTTCGAGGCGGCGGCGCTCGGTGTCGGCGATCCGCCGCGCGCTGGCCTCAGCTTCGGTGACGAGCGACTGCGCCTTCGCCTCCGATTCGGCGAGCATCTGCTGGGCTTTGGCGCGTGCTTCGTGTACCGCCTCGTCGGCGGCCTTCTGGGCGAGGACCAGGGTGCGCTGGATGACGTCGGTGTCCACGCCGGACGGCCGACGCTCCGGCGCCGGGGCCGGGGCCGGGGCCGGGGCCGGGGTCGGCACGACGGGGGCCGGGGTGCGAGCGGGCGGCGGCGTCGGGGCCTGCGCGGCGCGGCTCTGCGCGGTGTGGACCTGCTCCTCGAGGTGCTCGATCGTCGCCGCGGCGCGCTCGAGGAGCTCGTCGACGTCGTCGCGGTGATAGCCGCGCCACGCCTCTCGAATCTCGACGTCGCGCAGCTCCTGGGGGGTGACATCCATGGAAGCCATAGGGGTCAATGGTAGCGATGCGGTCCCGGTCGAGGCGATGTGCTCAGCAGCCGATGGCGGCGCGGACGATGAAGAGGAAGAACACCAGGATCATGAAGGAGACGTCGAACATCCCGATCGGCGGGATGATGCGACGGAACGGCCGCACCGCCCAGTCGGTGAGCTCGATCAGCAGCCGGTTGACCTGCGCGACGCCGCTCCCCGGCTCGACAGGAAACCAGGACAGCACCGCCCGGACGAACAGGATGACGATGAAGACGGTGATGAGCGCGCAGACAACTCCCACCGCTCAGCGCCGATAGAGGCCACGGGCCTCGAGTCGCTCCTTCTCCTCCTCGGAGAGCTGGACGTTCATGGGGGTGAGCAAGAAGACGGAGTCCGCGACCCGAGACATCGAGCCCCCGACGGCGTAGGCGAGTCCGCTGGAGAAGTCGATGAGGCGCCGTTGCAGCTCCCGGGGGCTGCCTTGCAGGTTCAAGATGACGGCCTGGTTGCCTTTCACGCGGTCGCCGATCTCCTGGGCGTCGTTGAAGTTCAGGGGTTCGACGACGTGGACCTTGGCTGCGCTCGTCGGGACGCTGCGCACCACCGGGGGTCGGGGGACGGACACCCCGGAGGGGGCCTCGTCGCGGGGCAGGGCCCGCACCGTCGGTTCGCCGTACCCTGCGTGGGGCTGCACGCTCGGGGGGGCTTCGCGCACCGGGCGGAGGGCCTCGGTGCGGCCGCCGCCGACGTCGGCGTACTCGGGCACGCGGGGGTCCGGGTCGGGGTGGCCGCCGGGACCGCCGCCGTAGCGGTAGTCGTCGCCGCGGTCGGCGTACTGCTCGCCGTACGGGTCATAGCCGTACTCGTTTTCGTCGTCCTGGAGTCCCAGGTAGACCATGGCTCGGCGCCACAGGGAAGCCAACGTCGTCACGTGCCGCGGTGCACGCCCTCCAGGCGACCAGGTTACTGCTGGGGCGCCTGTGACCGGGGTCGTTGGCCGAAGAGGGCCCGGCCGACCCGCACCAGGGTGGCGCCCTCCTCGACGGCGGCCTCGAAGTCGTCGCTCATGCCCATCGACAGCTCGGGGGCCTGCACCGTCAGGGCGAGGTCGCGGAGGCGGGCGAACCACGGGTGGGGGTCGTCGCCGTGGGGTGGGATGGTCATGAGGCCGGCGACGGTGAGACCCCGGGCGCGGAGCGCGTCGACGAGCGCGGGGGTGTCCCCCGGCGGGCACCCGGCCTTCTGGGGCTCGGCGGCGAGGTTGACCTCGACGAGGACGTGGGCGCCGGGGGCGTGCTGGGCGATGGTGTTGCCGAGGGCGAGCCGGTCGAGGCTCTCCCAGCAGGTAATCAGCGGCGCGAGGGCCCGCACCTTGTTGCGCTGCAACGGGCCGAGGAAGTGCCAGCGGGGTGGCGGGGTCCGGTCGGTGAGGGCGGGGGCTTTGGCGAGGAGCTCCTGGGCGCGGTTCTCGCCGACGTCGGGGACGCCGGCGGCGAGGACCTCGGCGATCCGGTCGGGGGCGACGTTCTTGGTGGCGGCGACGAGCGTCACGGTGGCCGGGTCGCGCCCAGCACGTCGCGCGGCGGCGTCGATGCGGGCGCGGACGTCGTGGACCGCGGCGGCGATGCTCACGGGTCGAGGACCGCGACGAGGGCCTGCCGGCCGGTCTGGCCGTCGCGGCGGTACGAGAAGTGGTCGGGCGACGCCGCGGTGCAGACGTCGACGTCGTGCACATCGGTGATGTCAGCCCGGCGGAGCGCGGCGCGGACCCCGCGGGGCAGGTCGAGCGCGGGGCGGCCGTCGGGCGTGGTGGCGGCGACGTCGGGACCGTAGACGGCGACGACCCGGGCGAGGTCGTCGGCGCCGAACGGGTAGTGGTCGGGGTGGATGCAGGGCCCGAGCGCGGCGCGGAGCGGGCCGTGCCCGACGGCGCGGAGCCGCGCCGCCGCCTGCTCGACGACTCCCGCGAGGAGGCCGAGCCAGCCGGCGTGGACGACGGCGAGCGCGTCGTCGCTCACCAGGGCGATGGGGGCGCAGTCGGCGGTGAGGACGACGAGGGGCCGGGCCGTCTCGCGGGTCACCGCTGCGTCGGCGGTGGGCACCGTGTCGGGGGAGGGGCCCCGGACGGTGAGCACGTCGGCCCCGTGGATCTGGCGGAGCCACCACCAGGTGTCGGGCGGGGCGAGACCGAGCGTCGCGGCGAGGTTGGTGCGGTTGTGCCGGACGGTGGCGGGGTCGTCACCGACGTGGGCGCCGAGGTTGGCGGTGGCGAACGCCCCGGTCGAGGCGCCGCCGTGCCGGTCGGTCCAGGTGATGTGGGCCGGCCCGAGCCGGTGCTGGATCAGCGCAGGAACTCGGGGACGTCGAAGTCGTCGTCCTCGTCGCCGCCGCTGCCGCTGCTGGGGCTGCCGAACGCGGGGAGCTCGTCCCGGGAGGACGAGGACCCGACGGGCTCGGGACGGCGGCGGGCGTCGCCGCGTCGTTCCCCGTCGAAGCGGTCGAAGCCCGCGGCGATGACGGTGATCCGGATGTTCTCGCCGAGGGAGTCGTCGATCATCGCCCCGAAGATGATGTTGGCGTCGGGGTGCGCGGTCTCCTTGACGATCTCGGCGGCTTCGTTTACTTCGAAGATCCCGAGGTCGGAGGGGCCCGAGATGTTGAGGAGCAGGCCGCGGGCGCCTTCGATGCTCGCCTCCAGCAGCGAGCTGGAGATCGCGGCGCGCGCCGCGGCGATGGCCCGGTTCTCCCCCGCCGATTCGCCGATGCCCATGAGTGCGGTCCCCGCGTTCTGCATGATCATCCGCACGTCGGCGAAGTCGGTGTTGATGAGCCCGGGTGTGGTGATGAGGTCGGTGATGCCCTGCACGCCCTGGAGGAGGACGTCGTCGGCCATCTTGAACGCGCTGAGCAGCGACGACTTCTCGTCGGACACGTCGAGGAGCCGGTCGTTGGGGATGACGATGAGGGTGTCGGTCTTCTCCCGCAGCCGGGAGATGCCACCGTCGGCTTGGACGGCGCGGCGACGACCTTCGAACCCGAACGGGCGGGTGACGATGGCGATGGTGAGGGCCCCCATGCCACGGGCGATCTCGGCGACGATGGGCGCGCCGCCCGTCCCGGTGCCGCCGCCTTCGCCGGCGGTGATGAACACCATGTCGGCGCCTTTGAGGACCTCTTCGATCTCGTCGCGGTGGTCCTCGGCGGCTTGGCGGCCGATGTCGGGGTCGGAGCCGGCGCCGAGCCCGCGGGTGAGCTGACGGCCGATGTCGAGCTTGACGTCGGCGTCGCTGACGAGGAGCGACTGCGCGTCGGTGTTCACGGCGATGAACTCGACGCCTTTGAGACCGGCGTCGATCATCCGGTTGACCGCGTTGCCGCCGCCGCCGCCCACTCCGACGACCTTGATCACCGCCAGGTAGTTCTGGGGGTCGCCCAGCATGTCGGTCGTCCTTCCCGTGGGTCCGCCGGCGAGGGGTGGCGGTGGGCTCGATTCGTGCTCCGGGCCCGGGGCTCGAAGGCTCGCGGTCATATTGTCGTCCCGATTCGGGACCAAACGTGGGACCTGCCCGGCCGATGCGACCCCCGGCGGGTCCGGGACAGGGTCGCTGAGGGGGCGCCCTGACGCACCCTCCACGGGCCGCGCCGCGGGTGTGACCCGGACGGGCTCGGGTAGATCCGAGCTCACCGTCATAGACGGTAGCGCATCGTGGTGGGCGGACTCCATCACAACGGGCTGGTCGGGGGGCTGGGGCACGGGTCTCACCCGGCGACCGGGGCGGTGGGGACGCTGACGTCGAGGTAGTTGGCGGGGTGGGTGAGGGCGCCGAGCAGCGCCGCGGCGGTGTGGGCCTTCACCGTGAGGGTGGTGCTGTCCCCGAAGCGCAGCTGGGGGCCGCCGAGGATGCCGACGATGAGGCCGCCCGGGCTGAGGGTGACGCCGACGAGCCGGCCGGGGAGGGCGGGGACGAGCGCGGCGGCGAGCGCGGCGGGTCCGGTGGGCGCTACGAGGCCGCCGGGGGTGGGGATCCTCGTGAGGCCGAACAGCTCGGGGAGCCCGATGGGGGGCGTCGCGGTGTGGGCGATGACGACGCCGTGACGGTCGACGAGGGCGGCGCCGCCGGGGACGGTGGCCCAGGCGACGGGGACACGCCGCGTGACGGTGACGGTCACGGTGTGCGGGAAGCTGCGCTCGACGCGCGCCGACTCCACCGCAGGGAGGCGACGGACGGCCGCGGCGGCGCCACCCGAGTCGACGAACACGATGGGGGCGCCCGCCCCGAGGTGGGTGGCGCCGAGGACCGCGGCACGCAGGGGGCCCGCGCCGTGGACGTCGACATGGTCGACCGCGAGGAGGGGCGAGTAGACGACCGCGGCGGCGAGCCCGGCGGCCGCGACGACGCCGAGGCCGGCGACGAGCCGGTGTAGGCGGCGGCGGCCCTCGGCGCGGCTGACCGCGACGCGGCGGGCGCGGACGCGGGGGTCCATGGTGACCCGGGGGCGGGCGACGACCGTGGTCACGGGCGCCGGGCCTCGTCGAAGCCGACCAGCTGCAGCTCGGGGATCAGGCGCACCCCGGTGTGTTCCTCGACCCGATCTTGGACCGCGGCGACGAGACGCGCGACGTCGTTGGCGGTGGCGCCGGGCTCGGCTTGGAAGAAGTTGGCGTGCTTCGCCGAGACGACCGCGCCACCGACGCGGTGGCCCTTGAGGCCGGCGGCGTCGATGAGCCGACCGGCGGAGTCACCGGGCGGGTTGCGGAACACCGACCCGGCGTTCGCGCCGCCCGGCTGGTGCTCGCGCCGCCACCGGACGATCTCGGCGACCCGGGCCTCGCAGTCCTCGGCGCGGTCCGCGGTGGACTGCAGCTCGGCGCGGGTCACGACCTCGGTTGGGTGCAGCCCGGAGTGCCGGTACCCGAGGTCGAGCGCGGCGACGCCACGCGGCTGCGGGCGGTGGTCCCCGCCGAGCAGGTCCACGACCCATGCCGTGGTCAGGACGTCGCGGGTCTCGCGGCCGTGGCCGCCGGCGTTCATGCGCACCGCGCCGCCGACCGACCCGGGGATCCCGACGTAGAACTCGAGGCCGGTGAGACCCGCGGCGGCGGCGCGGCGGGCCACGACGGGCAGCGGCGCGGCGCCCCCCGCGGTGACCGTGCCGGTCGCCGGGGTCACGGTCACGAGCTCGAACGAGCCCGCGAGGACCAGCCCCACACCGGCGTAGCCCTGGTCGGCGACGAGCAGGTTGGATCCCCGCCCGATGACGAGGACCGCGGGCGCGGGGTCGGCGGCGGCGAGCACCGCGGCGGCCGCGGCGAGGTCGGTGTCGCTCGTGACCCGCACGGTGACCGCGAGGGGACCACCGAGCCGGTACGTGGTGAGCTCGGCGACGGGGACGTCGCGTCGGACCGACCCGGCGGGGAGCCGCTCGGCGAGCCGGTCGGCGAGGCCATCGAGGCTCATCGGGTGGCCTCGCTGGCGCGGAGCCACTCGTCGGGGACGGTGGTGAGGTCCCCCGCGCCGAGCGTCAAGAGGACATCGCCGGGACGGGCGAGCTCGAGCGCGTGGGCGACGATGTCGTCCCGCCGGGGCAGGTACGTCAGGGGCTGCGCGGGGTGCGCGTCGAGGACGGCCCGCAGCACCAGGCGGCCCGACACACCGGGCTGCGGTGATTCGCCGGCGGCGTAGACGTCGGTGAGGACGAGCCTGTCGGCGTCCACGAACGCGTCGGCGAAGTCCCGCCACAGCCGCGCGGTGCGGGTGTAGCGGTGCGGCTGGAACACCGCGATGACGTGCCCCCAGCCGCCCTCCTGGGCGGCGCGGAGCGTCGCCGCGACCTCGGTCGGGAGATGGGCGTAGTCGTCGATGAGGGTGACACCGTCGACCTCGCCGCGGAACTGGAATCGGCGGGCGACGCCACCGAAGCCGCCGAGGGCGCGGGCGATGGCCGCGAAGTCGACGCCGAGCTCGAGCGCGAGCGCGGCGGCGCCCGCGGCGTTGAGGGCGTTGTGGCGCCCGGGGACGGGGAGCTCGATGACGCCGAGGAGCTCGTCGCGCCGCCAGAGCTGGAACCGGCTGCCGGCCCGTCCGCCGGCGTAGTCGTCGACGTGGTAATCGGGGCTCTCCCAGCCGTAGGTGCGCACCCCGGGGGTGACGGCGGCGAGGCGCGCCGCGATGGGGTCGTCGGCGCACACCATCCGGGTGCCGGGCACCGACGCGAGGAAGCGGCGGAACGCGTCGACGAGCGCGTCGAACCCGCCGTAGTGGTCGAGATGGTCGGGCTCGACGTTGGTGAGGATGGCCGCTTCGGGCGCGAGCTCGAGGAAGGTGCCGTCGCTCTCGTCGGCTTCGACGACGAGCCAGTCACCGTCGTCGTACGCCGCGTTGGCGCCCACCTCGTTGAGGTCGCCGCCGATGAGGAAGCTGGGCTGCCAGCCGGCGGCTCGCAGGCACAGGGCGAGCATGGAGGACGTGGTGGTCTTGCCGTGGCTGCCCGCGACCGCGATGGAACGTCGGGTCGCCACCAGGGCGCGCAGCGCCTCGGCGCGCCGCAGGACCGGGACGCCCCGTTCGTGGGCGGCCTCGACCTCGGGGTTCGTGGCCGGGATCGCGGTGGAGAGCACGACCGCGTCGACGTCGTCCGGGACGTTGGTGGCGGTGTGCCCGACCCGGGCGTCGATCCCGAGGAGCCGAAGCCGGGCCAGGGGCGGCGAGTCTTTGAGGTCGGAGCCGCTGACCCGGTGGCCCATGCGCGCCAGGACGGTCGCGATGGCGCTCATCCCGGCGCCGCCGACGCCGACGATGTGGACGACGCGGGGCTCGGTGAGGTCGAGGTCAGGCACGGGCGGTCGCTTCCACGAGGGCGGCGACGCGGGCGGCCGCGTCGGGCCGTCCGAGGGTGCGCGCGGCGTGGCTCATGGCGTCGAGGCGGGCGGGGTCGCCGAGGAGCCGGTCGAGCTCGTCGGCGAGGCGGGCGGGGGTGGCGTCGGCGTCCGGGACCCGGACCGCCGCGCCGGCGTCGGCCAGGGCGTCCGCGTTGCGGGTCTGGTGGTCGCCGGGCGCGCCGGGGAGGGGGACGAGCACCGCGGGGAGGCCGACGACCGCGAGCTCGGCGACGGTCACCGCGCCGGCCCGGGTGAGGGCGACCGTGGCGCGGGCGTACTGGCGTTCCATGTGGTCCTCGTACTCGACGAGCTCGAAGTGGAGCTGGTCGTCGGGACGGCGCAGCGCCGCGAGGCGGGTGGCGCACGCCGCGTAGTCGCGGCGGCCGGTCACGTGGACGCCGGTGAGGTCGGGACGGTCGCGCCAGTGGTCGAAGAGGCCGAGCGCGGCGTCGTTGAGGCGTCCCGCGCCGAGGCTGCCGCCGAAGACGAGGACGACCGGGTGGTCCCGGTCGGCGTGGCGGTCGACGTCGGTGATGGAGCGCCGGACCGGGTTGCCGGTCAGGACCGCGCCGGGGAGCGGCGTGCCGGGGAGCGACACCGCGGGTGTCGCGCCGAGCCGGACCGCGAGGCGGTTGGCGAGCCCGGGGGCGGCGTTCTGCTCGTGCACGACCGTCGGGACGCGGGCGAGGCGGGCCGCGACGATGCATGGCAGCGAGGCGTACCCGCCGACGCCGAACACGACGCGAGGCCGGGTGCGGCGAAGGATCCGGCGGGCGGCGACGACGGCGCGCGCCGCGTCCGCGACGGCGAGGAGGTTGTCGCGTGCCGCGGCGAGGGTGGCGCGGCGCCGGAATCCGCGGCCGGGCAGCACCTCGACCTCGAAGCCGGCGGCGGGGACGGCGACCGCTTCGATCCCGCGGCGGGCGCCGACGAAGCGGATCTCGTCGGGTGGGTGGCCGTGGCGGATGAGCTCGTCGGCGACGGCCAACGCCGGGTACACGTGACCGCCGGTGCCGCCGCCGGTCACGACGGCGTACGCGGTGGCGGCGCGCGGTCGCGGCATGGTCGTCGCGGTCACCGGGACTGCCGGGCCACGTTGGCGAGGACGCCGGCGGCGATCATGGTGAACACGAGCGCGGATCCGCCGAACGACACGAACGGCAGCGGCACACCCGAGACGGGGAGGAGCCCGACCACGCCGCCGATGTTGACTGCGGCTTGGGCGACGACCCACATCGTGATCCCGGTGGCGAGCAGCATCCCGAACCGGTCGGGTGCGCGCAGCGCGGTGCGGAGCCCGAGCACCGCGAACGTGGCGAAGAGCGCGAGGACGGTGAGGGTCCCGATGAGGCCGAGCTCTTCGCCGATCACCGCGAAGATGAAGTCGGTGTGGGCGTTGGGGAGGAACAGCCACTTCGAGCGGCCGGCGCCGAGGCCGACGCCGTTGATGCCGCCGCTGCCCAGGGCGATGAGGGACTGGACGATCTGGTAGCCGCCGTTGGCGGCGTCCGCGGTCGGGTGCAAGAAGGTGAGGAGCCGGGCCCGCCGGTACGGGGCGGACAGGGCGAGGATGGTGGTGAGGCTCAGCCCGGCGACGCCGATCGTGGCGAGGTGCCGGAGCCTGACCCCGGCGGCGACGAGCACCGCGGCGGCGATGACCGCGATGAGGATGGTCGAGTCCAGGTCGGGCTCGAGGACCACGAGGGCGCCCAGGCCGACGACGACGATGCCGACCGGCCGGAGTGTGCGTCGCCAGTCGAAGATCTCGTCGTGGCGGCGGGTGAGGAGGTCGGCGGCGAAGAGGATCAGCGTGAACTTGGCGAGCTCGGTGGGCTGGAACCGCCAGGCGCCGACGCCGAGCCAGCGGCGCGATCCGGAGACATAGATCCCGACGTGGGGGACGAGCACGAGGAGCAGCATCGTGGTGGTGACGAACAGCATCGGGTGCACCCAGTCGCGCCAGCGGCGGTAATCGATCCGCAACGCGACGGCGAAGCCGATGATCCCGAGGAGGGTCCACACCAGCTGCCGTTCGAAGAAGTACCACGCCGACCCGTACGTCGTGAGAGACAGCACCGACGACGCCGACAGGACCATGACGACGCCGATGACGTTGAGGACCGCGACCGTGCCGAGGAGCAGCGTGTAGTGGCCCGGCCGCGCCGGTGTCTCCGTGCCCGACGTCGGCCGGACGAGATGCAGGCGGGTGCGCGTCGCGGTGGCGGTCACAGGCGGATCACCCCGATGGCGCCGGGGATGTTGATGTAGTCGGCGTAGAAGAGGCCGAGCGCGAGCGCGACGCAGACCCCGGCGAAGAGCCAGAAGCGCACGATGACGGTGAACTCGGGCCAGCCGCTGACCTCGAAGTGGTGGTGGATCGGCGCCATGCGCAGCACCCGGCGACCGAAGCCACGGAACGAGATCACCTGGGCGATGACACTCATCGTCTCGATGACGTACAGGCCGCCGAGGATGGGGAGGAGCAGGAGTGTCTTGGACAGCAACGCCAGGCCGGCCATCGCGCCACCGATGGCCATCGATCCGGTATCGCCCATGAAGATGCGCGCGGGCGCGGCGTTCCAGTAGAGGAATCCGCCGCACGAGCCCATGAGCGCGGCCGCGACCACCGCGAGGTCGATCGCGCCGGCCGAGCGCACGTGGTAGATGCCGAAGTGGCGGAATTCCCAGAACGCGATGACGGTAAACGCGGCGAACACGAGCGTGGCGGAGCCAGCGGCGAGACCGTCCATGCCGTCGGT
Source organism: Acidimicrobiia bacterium (assembly GCA_035468285.1). Lineage (GTDB taxonomy): Bacteria > Actinomycetota > Acidimicrobiia > IMCC26256 > PALSA-555 > PALSA-555. Next base: position 20,135 of record DATISY010000005.1, read on the forward strand.
GAGGTTGACCCCGTTGGCGGACCCGACGACGACGACCACGGCGACGATGAACCACAGACCCGTTCCGAGGTCGAGATTCAGGTCGCGGGTGAACGACAGGTGCGTCGAGGCGTTCACGTAGTTCAGGGCGAGGAGCCCGAAGCCGCTGGCGACGAGCAGCTGCCCGGCGGTCTTGCCTCGCTTGCGGAGCCCGAGGTTCCGGCGGGCCCGCACCCCGAGGTAGTCGTCGATGAACCCGACCAGCGCCAACCCGGCGATGAGGAACATGAGGGTAAGGCCGGCGCGGGCGAACTTGAGCTGCTCGGTCCGGACGTGGGCGACGGCGTACCCGACGATCGTCGCGGTGACGAGCGCGATGCCTCCCATCGTCGGGGTGCCCGCCTTCGCCGCGTGTGGATGGGTGAACGGACCGTCGTCGCGGATGAGCTGGCCGATCTGGCGGGCTTGCAGCACCCGGATCAGGAGCGGCGTGCCGAGGATGGCGATCGTGAAGGCGACACCGGCGGCGATGAGGAGCGCGATCACGCCGGGCGCTCCTCGAGCCTGTCGACCACGTGTTCGAGCCCGACCGCGCGACTGGCCTTGACGAGCACGGCGTCGCCGGCACGGGCCTCGCGGTCGATGATCGCGCTCGCGGTGCACGGATCGGGGGCTTCGACGACCGTGACGCCACCGGCGTGCGCCGCCGCGGTCAACGCCGCCGTCCCCTCCCCCACCGTCACCAGCAGGTCGACCCCGACGGCAGCGGTGAGCGTGCCCAGCTCGGCGTGCGCGTCGGCGCTGTGCGCTCCGAGCTCGAGCATCTCGCCGAGCACCGCGATGCGCCGGCCCGCCACCTCGAGACGGCCGAGGGCGCGCAGGGCCGCCGCGGCGGACGTGGGGCTCGAGTTGTAGGCGTCGTTGATCAGGACGACGCCCCGCGCGGTGCGGAGCACCTGCATGCGCATCGCTGCGGGCTGCGCGGTGCCCAGCCCGGCGGCGGCGACATCGATCGGCACCCCGAGCTCGGCGGCGACGGTGACGGCCATCGCGGCGTTCCGGGCGTGGTGTTCGCCGTGGAGGGCCAGCTCGACGGGCGTCTCACCCCACGGTGTGTGGAGCGTGAAGCGGGGCCGGAGCTCCCCGTCGAGCTCGAGACCGACGAACCGGACGTCGGCGTCGGCGGCTTCGCCGACGCGCAGGACCCGGGCTTCCGTGCGGCTGGCCAGGTCGGTCACGAAGGGGCAGTCCGCGTTCAGGACGGCGAGGCCGTCGGCGGGCAGCGCGACGAGGAGCTCGCCTTTGACTGCGGCGATGCCGGTGGGGCCGCCGAGGTGTCCGGCATGAGCGAGACCGATGTGGGTGACCACCCCGATGGTGGGGCGGGCGATCTCGGTCAGCGCGGTGATGTTGCCGGCGAAGCGGGCGCCCATCTCGGTCACGACGACGTCGGTCCCGGCGGGCGCGCCGAGGAGGGTGAGCGGGACTCCGGCCTCGTTGTTGAACGAGCTGGGGCTGGCGTGCGCGTGGCGGCGGGGGGCGAGCGCGGCGAGGGTGAGGTCCTTGGTCGCGGTCTTCCCGGCGGAGCCGGTGACGCCGACCACGGGGACCGTGCCGAGGCGGTCGCGGGCGTAGCGGCCGAGGGCCGCGAGCGCCGCGAGCGCGTCCGTCACCTCGACGACCGCGGCACCGTCGGGCGGCGCGGCGACCGGCCGAGCGACCACGGCCAGGGTCGCGCCGTGCGCCCAGGCGTCGTCGAGGAAGTCGTGGCCGTCCCGGGCCGCGATCAGCGCGACGAAGCACCCGCCCGGCTCGACGAGGCGGCTGTCGATGCCGAACGACCGGGCCCGGGCCTCGGGAGGCCCGGCGACGAGCCGGCCGTCGGTCGCAGCGGCGATCTGCGCCGCGGTCAGTTCCACGCCCCGGCTCCCAGCTCCTCGCGGGCGACGACCCGGTCGTCGAAGTCGACCGAGGCTCCCCCACCGACCTGGTGGGCCTCATGGCCCTTCCCCGCGATGACGACGACGTCGCCGGTGTGCGCATCGGTGAGCGCTTGGCGGATGGCGCGCCGGCGGTCAAGCTCGACGTGGACCGTGGCGGACCCGGTCCGGGTGCCGGCGAGCACCGCGTCGGCGATGGTGGCAGGGGCTTCCGAGCGCGGGTTGTCGGAGGTGATGATCACCACGTCGGCGCGGTGGGCGGCGACGTCGCCCATGAGGGGCCGCTTGTCGGGGTCGCGGTCGCCGCCGCAGCCGAAGACGACGATGACCCGGCCGGCGTCGGGCAGGTCGTGCGCGGCGCGCAGCGCGGCGTCGAGTGCCGCGGGGGTGTGGGCGTAGTCGACGATCACGGTGAACGGCTGACCATTCTCGATCCGCTCGAGTCGCCCCGGGACGGTCGTCACCGACTCGATCCCGGCGGTGATCGCCGAGGCGTCGAAGCCGGCCATCCGGGCGGTCACCGCGGCCGCGACCGCGTTGGCGACATTGACCGCGCCGAGGAGCTGGATGCGCAGCGGGATCTGCTCGCCGCGACCGAGGAGGGTGACGTCGCTGGCGTCTCGGGTGACGTGGACGTCGGTGGCCACGATGTCGGCGTCGGCGTCGACGGCGAAGGTCGTGACGGGCAGGCCTCGGGCGCGGCAGCGAGCGGCGAGCTCGGCGCCGCGCGGATCGTCGACGTTGACGGTCGCGGTGTCGGCGAACGCCGGATCGAACAGGCGGGCTTTCGTGTCGAAGTAGTCGTCGAGGTCCCGGTGGTAGTCGAGGTGGTCGCGGCTGAGGTTCGTGAAGCACACCGCGGTGAAGTGGGTGCCGTCCACGCGGTGCTGCGCCAACGCGTGGGACGACACCTCCATGGCGACGGTGCCGACGCCGTCGTCGCGCATGTGCGCGAGGAGTCGTTGGAGGTCGGTCGCCTCGGGGGTCGTGTGGTCGACCGGGACGGGGTGGCCGCCAATTCGGGCACCGACGGTCCCGACGAGGCCGGCCCGCTCCCCCGCCGCGGTGGCGATGGCCTCCAGGAGGTAGGTGGTCGTCGTCTTGCCGTTCGTGCCGGTGACCCCGAGGCAGCGCAGACTCGCCGACGGCTGTCCGTAGAGCCGGGACGCGGCGGGGCCCAGCGCGCGCCGGACGTCGGGGACCTGCGCCTCGGGGACACCAAGGTCGAGCTGGTGCTCGACGAGGAGGGCGACCGCGCCGTGCTCGACCGCGCTCGGCGCGTACCGGTGCCCGTCGGTGTTGTTGCCGACGATGCACGCGAAGCACGCACCGGGTGCGACGCGCCGGCTGTCGTGCTCGAGCGTGACGACGTCGACCGTGGCGTCGCCGCGAACCTCGACGACGTCGACGTCCGCCAGGAGCTCCTGGAGCTGCACGCGCGCGGTCCTTTGGTCAAACACGGGGAGGCAGATCAGGGTATCGGGCCGGTCGCGCCGGGCGATGTGGGGCTGGAGGCGGGGACTCGCTCGACAGTGAGCGCGTACTGCATCATCTTGGCGAACGCGGGGGCGGCGACTTCGCCACCGAACACGGTGCCCTGGGGCTCGTCGAGCACGACCACCGCGCCGAGCCGCGGGGCGTCCGCGGGCGCGAATCCGGCGAATGACGCCACGTAGTTGTACGGCGGGTGGAGGTACGGCGGCTTGCGGGCGGTGCCCGTCTTGCCCGCCACGCGGTACCCGGGGATCTGCGCCTGGGTGCCGGTCCCGCCGGCGACGACGCCTTCGAGCATCTGGCGCAGCTGCGCCGCGGTGCCCGGTGACACCACCGCGTGGTCGGCTGAGGTCAGGCGCGGGTGGCGGTGCCCGGCGCCGTCCACCGTGGAGGTGACGAGACGCGGCTGGCGGGCGACACCGTTGTTGGCGATCGTGAGGTAGACGTCGAGGAGCTGCATGGCGGTCACGGCGATCCCGCTGCCGATGGGCATGGACGCCAGGCTGGTCGCGTTGTACTGGGCCCGCGGGAGCAGGATGCCGGCGGACTCGCCGGGATAGCCGGCGCCGGTGGGGGCGCCGAACCCGAAGGCATGGATGGCCGCGTCGAAGCGGTCCCGGCCGAGCATCCGGGCGATCTCGATCGTCCCGACGTTCGAGGACTGCCGCACGATGTCGGAGACGGTCATGAGGGTGGGGTGGGTGTCCACGTCCTCGTACTTGGTGTTGTCGACGGTGATCGACTGCGGGACCGACAGCACGGTGGACGGGCTGACGATCCCGGCTTCGATGGCCGCCGCGATGGTCACGACCTTGGCCGTGGAGCCGGGCTCGAACACGTCGGTCAGCGGACGGTTCGGTGACAGCCCGGACGAGGGGTGCGCGGGGAACGGTCCGTTCGCGCCGTCGACGGTGGCCATGACGAGCACGTCGCCGGTGTGCACGTCGGTGACGATCGCCATGCCGCCCTTGGCGTGCACCGCGGTGACCTCGTCGGCCAGGACGCGCTCGGCTTGGTACTGCAGTGACTGGTCGATGGTGAGGACGACATCGGATCCCTTGAGCGCGGGACGGTCCTGGCGTGTCCCGTTCGGCAGGTCCCGCCCTTTGGGGTCCTGCTCGACCGAGAGGCGGCCGTTCTGGCCCGCGAGGGTGGCTTGCGCACCGGCTTCGAGGCCGGAGAGGCCTCCGTTGTCCGTGCCGACGGCGCCGAGGATGGGCGCGGCGAGGGGGGTGGCCGGGTAGTAGCGCTTGGGTTCGGGTGTGTACTCGAGGCCGGTGAGGTGGAGGGCCCGCACGGCGCGTTCGACGGGCGGGTCGACCTTGCGGGCGACGTACACGAAGCCGAGCGAGTGGTCGCTCAAGCGGTTCTGCAGAATGGCGGCGTCCACGCCGACGAGGGGAGCGAGCTTCGCGGCGTATCCCGCGGGGTCGCGGATGACGCGCGGGTTGGCCGAGATGTTGGTGGCGTCGACGGAGACCGCGAGGGCGTTGCCGTTCCGGTCGAAGATGGTGCCCCGCTGCGCGGGGACGGTGACGGTCCGGACCCGCTGGCTGAGCCCGAGACGGACGTAGCGGCCCCGGTTGCGGGCCTGGACGTCGACGAGGCGGATCCCGATCAGGGCGAAGACGAGCAGCGTGACGGTGAGGAGCGCGGCGAGGCGACGGGGTGACGAGACCGGCGGGGGCGGGGCGTGGTGGGCGCGGCGCGGGGCGGTGCGGGGAAGGTGGCGCGCGCGCGCAGCGACCGCCGGCCGAGCCGACGGTCGCTCGATGTGCGGGGCGCGCGAACCCGGGCGCGCTCGGGCGCGGGTCGTCATCGGGCTGTCACGGCTGGGTGCTCCGGGCCGTGGCCGGTGGCACCGCGCCGGTTGGGCTGCTGGGCACGGGGACCGGCACGGGTGGCGACGCCGGCGGGACGAGACCGAGCTGAGCGGCGCGGGCGACGATTCGTGACGGTGAGGCGAGCTGCGCGTTGAGGAGCCGCGCCTGGTCGTACTGGCGCTGCGCGTCGTCGACCTGGTGGCTGACGTGGTCGAGGGTCAGCTGCGCCTGGGCCGTCACCACATGGAACACGACGAGCGCGAGGACCGCGACCACGGTCGCGACCGCGGCGAGCACGACCGAGCGTCGGATCCGCCGCGCCCGGCGGGCCGGGGCGACGACGCGCAGCTGGTCGCGGCGCGGCGGGGCAGCGCGGCGCGGTGCGGGGGCCGCGGCGCCGCGGCGAGACCCGGCGCGGACCCGCGCCGGGGGCGCGGCGACAGCCACCGGGCTCACGGACCCGTCGGTGAGGGAAGCTTCTCGATCGCCCGCAGGCGGGCACTCTCGGCCCGGGGGTTGGCCGCGACCTCATCGGCCTGCGGGCGCAGCGCACGGCGGGTGAGGAGGCGGGCCAGCCCGCGGGGCCGGGGAGGCTCGACAGGCAGGCCGGGCGGGGGTTGGCTCGCCTGGTCTTCACCGGCCCACTTTGTGAACCGATCCTTCACCATGCGGTCCTCGAGCGAGTGGTACGAGAGGACGAGCACCCGACCCTTGGGTCCGATGATGTGCACCGACTCGTCGAGTCCCGCCGCGAGGTTGGGCAGCTCGCGGTTCACCTCCATCCGGATGGCCTGAAAGGTCCGGCGCGCCGGGTGGCCGCCGCGGCGGCGGGCCCGGGCCGGGATGCCCTCCTTCACCGCGGTGACGAGATCACCCGTCGTGCGCAGCGGCCGGTGCGCGACGATGCGCGCCGCGATGGAGCGCGCGAAGCGCTCGTCGCCGTTGCTGGCCAGCAACTCAGCCAGGCCGGTCTCGGAGTACTCGTTGAGAACACGTTCCGCGGTCAGCGACTGCGCGCTGTCCATGCGCATGTCGAGCGGCGCGTCACCCCAGTAGGTGAACCCCCGTTCGGGGAGGTCCAGCTGCGGGCTGCTGACGCCGAGGTCGAACAGGATTCCCATGACATTTCCCTCGCTCGCTTGTCCCACGATCTCGGCGACATCCTCGAAGCCGCCGTGCACGATCCGTGCCCGGTCACCGAAGGGATCAAGCTCGGCTCGGGCCGCCGCCACCGCCGCGGGGTCACGATCGATCCCGAGGACACGGAGGTCCGGTCGAGCCTCCAGGAGCCGGCGGGCGTGCCCGCCGCCACCGACCGTCGCATCCACGACGGTCCCTGTCGGCACCGGGGCGAGAAGCTCGACCACCTCCCGGACCATGACCGGTTGGTGCTGGAAGCCACCCATGAGAACTCCTCGCCGACCCTCGGGCCCGTCAGCAGCCCCCCGGACGGACGACGTCCGTTCGGATTTCTCCCCGAAGCGGTCCGGTGGAGCGGGCGGAGTAGGGGCTTCACCGCGCCGGCCGGGGGGCTGCTGACGGGCCATCAGGCCACGTACGTCTTGGTCGGTTCTCCTCTCTCTCGTCCTATATGCCCCAGCTCTGGCGGCGAGCGAGTTCGGCTTGGCCTTCCCGCTCCACTTGCTGCCAGCTCTGGGGGGACCAGAGTTCGATGCGCTTGTCCTGGCCGGTGACGATCACCTCGCGGTCGAGGTGGGCCCATTCCCGCAGGTACGGGGCCACCGGGACCCGGCCCTGCTTGTCCGGGGTGACTGACTGCGCGCTGGCGAAGAACACCCGGGAGGCGTGGACGGCGGCTTTGGTGCCACCTTCCTTGGCGCTCTGGCTGATGTCCTCGCTCACTTCGCTGAACCTCTCCGGCGTGTAGATGGCCAGGCACCCACCCGGGAATTGGCCGATGTAGGCCCCGTCTTCGAGCGCCTTGCGGAAGTCCGCCGGGAGGATGAGACGGCCTTTGTCGTCCAGCGTGTGCTGGTACCGCCCGATGAACGACGTTGCCACCGTGTCCCCTCGCCAGCGGAGCCTCCCGGTGCCACCCCGGATACTCCACAATCAACCACTGCCCCCCACCCGATGCCCCCATTCCCCACCTCGTCAACCCCTTCCGCCCCACTTCTCACCACCGGCCCCACTGGCGCCCTGGAACCCGTCCCGCCGGCCGCCGGGCGGTCCGTGCCGGCGGGACCGGGAGCGGGACCGGGAGCGGCCGGTCGCGGGGCGAGAACGGCCGGGACCCGGCCCGTCCCGTCCGGTTCCCGGGCGCGGCGCGCGGTGCGGCCGGTGGGGTCGCCGTGGAGCGAGGTGGGGGTCGCCGGCGTCAGGGAGACGGGAGACGTCGGCCGGGCGTGCCGGCGGGCGCGGTTAGGCGGGGATCGCCTCGAGGCCGGGGAGGAAGGGCTCCCAGGCCGGGTCGAGCGACCCGGCGGTCGCGACCAGCCAGAGGCTGGCGTGGGGCGCCACGGGGTTGCTGCGCAGGTGCAGCCCGGCTTCGGCGAGGGTGCGGTCCTCCTTGCGGGCGTTGCAGGACCGGCAGGAGGCGACGACGTTCTCCCAGGCGTGCTCGCCGCCGCGGGAGCGGGGCACGACGTGGTCGATGTTCTCGGCCGCGTGGCTGCAGTACTGGCAGCGGTGCCCGTCGCGGGCGAACACGGCACGTCGGGAGAGCGGCACGCGGTTCCGGTACGGGACGCGGACGAAGTGCACGAGCCGGATCACCGACGGCACCGCCAGAACGGTCCGCTCCGAGTGCAGCTCGGCCCCGTTGCGAGCCACGATCTCGGCCTTGTCCTTGAGGACGAGGACGACCGCGCGTCGAACCGAGACGACACAGAGAGGCTCGAAGCTGGCGTTGAGCAGCAGGGCTCTCCCCAAGCCTCGTAACCTCCTAAACCGCACCGGGGTGGCGAGTCGGCCCGGAGTTTACCGGCGTCCGGTCCCCTCCCCCGGCGAATCCCCGACCAACGTCAGGCGCGGCGGCGCCGCCGCCGGCGGTCCCCGGCTCGGCACCACGCGAGGTACACGACGAGGTCCCGCGGGTCGGGCGGCGCGTCGGGCGCGCCGTACTGGGTCTCGAGCCGGAACCGGAGGTAGTCCCGGTCGGGAACGGGCAGGAAGGGCGGATGCCGCCACCAGGACGGGGAGGCGAGCCGACGGGCCTGGCGGAGCGCGGTGGGCCAGAGGGAGGGGCGCCGTGCGACGGCAAGGCCGGCTCGGATCCAACCGGGACCGGTCTCCTCGCGCACCGTGCGACCGTATCGGCCGAACCGGGTGGGGCTGCTGGTAGCGTGCGCGCGGCTCGGGAGGGAGCTTGGCACAACCCGTTGCCGCACGACGCGTCGACGTCGCGGCGCTCTTCGAGGCGTTGGCGCACAACGTCGAACGCGTGATCCAAGGCAAGCGTGAGCAGGTGCACCTCGCGCTGGTCTGCTTGTTCGCGGAAGGACACCTCCTCATCGAGGACGTGCCCGGGGTCGGCAAGACGTCACTCGCCAAGGCGCTGGCGCGCTCCATCGCCGGTTCGGCGAACCGGATCCAGTTCACGCCGGACCTGCTGCCCTCGGACGTGATCGGGGTCTCGGTGTGGAACCGGGCGACGAGCCAGTTCGAGTTCCGACCCGGCGGCGTGTTCGCGCATGTGCTCCTCGGTGACGAGATCAACCGGGCCTCCCCGAAGACCCAGTCGGCGCTGCTGGAGGCGATGGAGGAACGCCAGGTCACCGTCGACGCCCACTCGTGGGCGTTGCCCCGCCCCTTCCTCGTCATCGCGACCCAGAACCCGGTGGAGCTCGAGGGCACCTATCCCCTGCCGGAGGCCCAACTCGACCGCTTCCTCATGCGCCTGCCGATGGGCTACCCGGACCATGCCGCCGAGATGGCCATCCTCGAGACCCATGGCGCCGGGTTCATCGGTCCGGATGATCTCGAGGCGGTCGCCACCGCGGCCGACGTGGCCGCCGCGGCCGACGCGATCACGACCGTGCATGTCGCGTCGCCGCTACGCGCCTACATCGTCGATCTGGTCGCGGAGACCCGCCGGGATCCCGACCTGGCTCTCGGGGTCAGCCCCCGCGGCGCGCTCGCGCTGCAGCGCGGCGCCCGAGCGATGGCCGCGGGGGCCGGTCGCGACTACGTCATCCCCGACGACGTGAAGACGCTCGCGTCCGCGGTGCTGACACACCGCATGATCGTCTCCCCCGAGGCGGAGCTGCGGGGCGTGACCTCCGGTGACGTGCTGGACCGGATCGTGACCCGCTTGCCGGTGCCGGGCGCGTCGGGCTGACCGCGGTGGCTCGCGACGCACGAGCCGGCTCCGCGGAGCTCACCCGGCGAGGGTGGACGCTGACCGGCGCCGCGAGTGGGCTCCTCATCGGCAGCCGATTCGTCGGCGCCGATCCTCTCGCCGCGCTCGCCCTCGGTTCGGGGCTGGTCATCGCGTTCGGGTTCGTGTGGGTGTCCACGCGCCGGGTCGCGTTGACGCTCGATCGGTCGGTGTACCCGAGCCGCCCGACCGTCGGCGAAGAGGGACGGGTCGTGCTGCGGGGACAGACCACGCAGGCCAGCTCGTGGCTGAACGTCACCGAGAGCGTCGATTCGGGGCGGCGGGCCGCCCGGTTCGCGGTCGTGCCCCTCGCCGCGGGCACTCCCGTCGAAGCCGGCTACCGGATCCCGACAGCCCACCGGGGCCGGTACGTGGTCGGGCCGACGCTGGTCACGGTGACCGACCCGTGCGGGCTCGTCCGCCGCACCTGGCCCGTCGGCGACACCGCCGAGATCATCATCCGACCCCGCGTGCACGACCTCGTCGCTCCCCTGCGCGGTGGTGGCGGGGAGCCCGACGAACGAGCGGCGGGGGCCCGGGTTCCGGTCGTCGAGGCGTTCGGCGAGTTCCTCGCGCTCCGCGAGTACGAGTCGGGTGACGACCCCCGTCGGGTGCACTGGCCGTCGAGCGCCCGGCGGGGGGAGCTGTTGGTCCGCGTCGACGAGGCGGCCGCACCCGGCCGGGCGGTGATCCTGCTCGACACCCGATCGACGGTCCACGATGGGCCATCGTTCGAGCGGGCGATCGAGATGGCCGCGTCGGTCGCGTCGACCTTGCATCGCTCCCGCCAGCCGATCGAGGTGGTGACCACGTCCGGGGAGACGTTCCGCCGCCCCGGCGCGAGCGCGCTGGAACTGGTCCTCGACAACCTCGCGGTGGCCGGTGTCGACGACGAGGAGCTGCTCCGCCCGGTCGTCGCGGCGCTCCGCAACCGCCTCGGCGTCGGTGCGGTCATCGTCGTGACCGGTGCCCCGGACACCGCCATCGTCGACGCCGCCGCCGCGCTGCGGGGACGGCGGGTCGTCACGCTGGTGGCGACCGCACCCAGCTCCGTCCCGACCGGGAGCATCCCGGTCGTCGACGCCTCCCGTGACGACTTCACCCACCAGTGGAACCGCACCGTCCGAGCCCGGAGCCGATGGCAGCCCGCGAGTTCCCGGTCTCGGTAGCGCTCGCCGCGCTCAGCGCGACGGTCGCGCTCGCGTTCGGCGCGGTCTTCTCGTCGAACGCGTACGTCGGGCCGCTCGTCGGCGCGGCCGTGCTTCCCCATGCGATCGGCTGGATCAGCCGACGCTGGACCCGGTCGGGGGCCCGCGGCGCGGCGCTCACCCTGTTCGGTCTCGTCGTGTACACCGCGGGGCTGCTCGGCTCGCCCGGCCCGGGGTCGCTGTCGCGGCTGACCGACCGGGTGCAGGCCGGCTGGAGCGTGGTGCAGCACGGCACCGCGCCGATCCCCGCGACGGACGGGACGGTGCTCCTGGCGGTGTTCGTGGTGTGGCTCGTCGCGAGCCTCACCGACACGCTCGCGTTCCGACACCGGATGTCGGTCGGTGCGCTGGCGCCCGGCCTGATGACCGTCATCTGCGTCCGGGCGTTTTCCACCCACGGGTGGGTGCCGAGCACCGTCGGGTACGGGATCGCCGCGGTGGCGTTCCTCGCGCTCCAGCACCAGATCCTCCTCGGTCAGAGCCGCACCCCCGTCGGGCAGAGCACGGGCGGCTACGTGCCTCGACTGCTGGTCGCGGCGTTCGTCGCCGGCGTGGCCGCCGTCGTCGCTGGCGCGGCGGTCGCCCCTGCCCTCCCCGGCGGCAACGCCCCGATCTTCCGGGACTTCGGCTCGAGCGGCGGGGGCAGCTACTCGACCAAGGTCCCGCCCGACGTGCGGGTCGGTGACCAGCTCCAGCGCGGCGCCCGCCAGGAGCTCTTCACCGTCCGCGCCTCGGCCCCCGCCTACTGGCGCCAGACCACCCTGGA
>DATISY010000006.1:0-13047 GCA_035468285.1 Acidimicrobiia bacterium
GACCGCGATGGGGGCTCCGTCAACGATCACGAGCGGGTTGATGTCGACGGCGACGAGGTCGGGGCGGCCGGCCGCGAGGTCGGAGAGGGCGAGGAGCACCGCGGCGACCTGGTCGCGGTCGACGGCCGGTTCGCCGCGGAAGGGCCCGAGGAGCGTGGCGCCGGTGAGGTCGTCGAGCATGTCGTGGGCGTCGTGGACGTCGATCGGCGCGAGGCGGATCGCGACGTCGGCGAGCGCCTCGGCGAGGACGCCGCCGATCCCGACCATGAGGCAGGGGCCGAACTGCTCGTCGCGGTGCAGCCCGGCGATGAGCTCGCGGGCGCCCTGGACCATCGGGGCGACGACGAGCGCGACGGCGCCGTCGTCGGGGCCGGTCGCGTCGAGGATCTGGGTGGCGGCGGCTTCGACGTCGGCGGTGTTGCGTAGTCCGAGGCGGACGAGGCCCCGTTCGGTCTTGTGGGTGATGCGGTCCCCGGCGGCTTTGACGACGACGGGGAACCCGAGGCTGGTCGCGGCCCGGGCCGCGTCGGCGGGTGTGGCGGCGACCGTCTCGGTGACGATGGGGATGCCGTGGTCGTGGAGCAGCGCGAGCGAGTCGTGCTCGGCGAGGGTGCGGGACACGGGTGCGATGGTGTCAGACGGCGCGGTCGCGGTCGCGCCAGTGCTCGTCGCGCAGCACCCGCTTCAGGAGCTTGCCGGCTTCGGTGCGGGGCAGGGCGTCGCGCAGCTCGTAGTCGCGGGGCTGCTTGTAGCCGGCGAGCCGTTCGGCGGCGAAGGCGCGGAGCTCGTCGAGGTCGATGCGCTCCTCGGTCTTGGGTTGCACGACGGCGTAGACGCGTTCGCCCCACTCGTCGTCGGGGACACCGAAGACGGCGATGTCGAGGATCTGGGGATGCTCGTAGAGGACGGCTTCGATCTCTGCCGGGTAGATGTTGACGCCGCCGGAGATGATCATGTCCTTCTTGCGGTCGCAGATGTAGACGAACCCTTCGTCGTCTTGGTAGGCGACGTCACCGACGGACTTCCAGCCGCCGTCGTCGAGCTCGCTGAGCTGCTCGTCGGTTCGGTGGTAGCCGTCCATCGCGAGGCGGGTGCGGATGAACAGCTCGCCGCGCTCGCCGGTGGGGGCGTCGGTGCCGTCGTCGGCGACGATGCGCACTTCGATGTTGCCGTACGGCGTGCCGCACGAGCCCGGCTTGCGGAGCTGGTCTTCGGGGTGCAGGACGGTGACGACCCCGAGCTCGGTGGATCCGTACACCTCGTAGAGGAACCCGTCGCCGAGCTTCTCGATGACCTCTTGTTTGAGGGCGTACGGGACGGGCGCGGCGTTGGCGACAAGGCTGCGCATGGAGGACACGTCGGCGTCGGCGAGCTCACCGGGCGGGAGGCTGACGATCCGCTTGAGCTGGGTGGGTGCGGAGAACGTGTTGGTGACCCGGTGCTCCTTGACGAGGCGGAGCCACGCGGAGGGGTCGAACTTGCGCAGCACGATGATGGGGCAGCCCAGGGTGTGGTTCAGCGACGCCCACGCCAACGGGCCGGAGTGGTACAGCGGCCCGGTGGTGAGGTGCACCTCGTCGCCGGGGCGGAGGGCCAGCTCGCCGAGGAGCGCGAAGACGGTGGCAGCGTCGCTGGTGGTGCGCAGCGCCCCTTTGGGCTTCCCGGTGGTGCCGGAGGTGTAGATCATCGACCCGCCGGCGCTGTCGGCGGTGCTCACCGCCGGGACCTCGGGTTCTGTGTCGGGCTGGCCGGCGAGGACGTCGTCCCAGGCGTGGAACCCGGGCGGGGTGTCGCCGCCGAAGACGACGACGGCGCGCACCTTGTGGATCTGATGGCTGACCTCGACGAGGCGGGGGGCCTGCTCGGCGTCGATGACGACGAGGGTCGCGTCGGAGTTGTCGATGACGTACGCCATCTCCTCGGCGTTGAACCGGTATGAGAGGGGGACGGCGACGAGCGCGGCTTTGCGGGCTGCGTGGATCGTGACGAGCACCTCGAGGGAGTTGGGGCCGCACCACACGATCCGCTCGTTGGGGTGGATACCGAGCGCGGTGAAGCCGTGCGCGGCCCGGTTGATGAGCGCGTTGAGCTCACCGAAGGTGGTGGCGGACGGGCGGGCCCCGCCGGCGACGTCGACGAGGACCGCCGGGCGGTCGGGTTGGTCCTGCGCGTGCTTCGCCAAGATGTCAGGCATCGGCTCGCTCCCCCCTCGATGCCACGACGCGAGCGCGGTACGCCTCTGCGTCGGAAAGCGCCGGTAGCCTACCGCCGTGTCCCGCCCGGTTCCGGTCCGTGGCGTCATCGAGGGTTTCTACGGTCCCCCCTGGTCCCACGGTGCGCGTCTCGACGTCGTCGAGTTCATGGCCGAGCGGCGGATGAACGCGTACGTGTACGCGCCGAAGAGCGACCCGAAGCATCGCGACCAGTGGCGTGACCCCTACGACGTGGAGGAAGCGGCCCGGCTCGGGGACCTCGCCGCGGCGTGCGCGAGCGCGGGGGTGCGGTTTGGGTTCGCGGTGTCCCCCGGGCTCGACATCGACTACGGCGCTGACACCGACCGGGCCGCGCTCGCCGCGAAGCTCGAGCCGCTCCTCGAGCGGGGTGTCGACTGGCTGGTGGTGGCGTTCGATGACATCCCGAACCGGGCCGGGCTCGCCGCCGAGCAGGTGGCGCTCGTCGAATGGCTGGTCGAGCGGGTCGGTGGTCCGCGGCTCACGGTCGTGCCCACCGAGTACATCGGGACGCGGCCCAGCCCGTACCTGTCGGAGCTCGGCGCGGGGCTGGCGTCGGAGGTCGACGTCATGTGGACCGGGCCGACGGTGTGCTCCCCGCGGATCGACGGGGCCGACGCGCGGGCGTGGCGGGCCGCGCTGGGCGGGCACCCGTTGCTGCTCTGGGACAACTACCCGGTGAACGACGCGGTCATGGCGAGCGAGCTCCACCTCGGCGCGTACCGGGGCCGGACCCCGGACCTCACCGACGAGGTCGACGGGGTGCTGTTGAACCCGATGATCCAGCCCCACGCGTCGAAGGTGGCGCTCGCCACTGCGGCCGAGTTCCTCGGCGACCCCGCGGGGTACGACGAGGCCGCGGCGTGGCGGCGCGCCATCGACGCGACCGCCGGGCCGCGGGCCGAGCCGTTCGGTGCCCTGGCACGCGCCTGCGCCGACGGGCCGCTCATGGTGCCCGAGCAGCTGGTGGTCCATCAGCTCGTCGGGGTCGTCGAGCGTGCCCTCAGCGACCCTGACTGGGGGGACCGCCTGGAAGGGCTGCGCGACGAGCTCACCCTGCTGCGTAGCGCCGAACGGGCCTACCGCGACGCGTCGGAGGACCCGCTGGCCGGGGAGCTGGAGCCGTGGCTGGTGCAGGCGACGCGCGAGGCCGATGCGGGGCTCGCCGCGTTACGGCTGGTGCAACAGGTCCGTCCGGTCGCGACCCGTGACGCCGCCGGGGTGGGGCGCGTCGCGGCGCCCGATGCCGAATCGGCGATGATCCACGCGTTCGCGATGTTGTTCGCGTGGACCGGTGCCCGCGACGGGCGCGTCGTCGTCGGGGGGCCTCGCTTCGCGTTGCATCCCGCGGTGGTGCAGCTCGACGACGGCCGGGCGGCGCTCGACGTCGGGCTCGCGGTCCGTGAGGACGCGTCGGCGACGGATCGGCTGTGCCGGACCGCGCTGCGCGAGTACCGGGCGTGGACCGCCGACGCCAGCACCGACGTCACCGTCGACGCGGCGGGCACCTCGGTGCTCGTCGATTCCGAGGGCGGCTTCCGGGCTGATCCCGCGGTGGCGGTGCTCGTCACCTCGGGTGGGGCCACGACCCGGGTGGCCGCGCCCGGGGCACCACCGTTCCGTGACGTGCGGCTGTCGTGAGGCTGAGCGTGGTGATGCCGGCCCACAACGAGGAGGAGCTGCTCGCTTCGGCGGTGGCTGAGGTGACCGCCGGGTTGCGGGCCCGGAACGTCGCCTTCGAGGTGATCATCGTCGAGAACGGGTCCCACGACGCGACGCCCGCCCTCGCGGCGCGCCTCGCGGCCGAATCGCGTGAGGTGCGGCTCGAGACACTGCGACGCGCCGACTACGGGCGGGCGTTGCGCACCGGGCTGCTCGCCGCGGCCGGGGAGGTCGTCGTCAACTTCGACGTCGACTACACCGACCTCGGGTTCCTCGACGCCGCGCTCGTCCGGTTCGAGCAGCCGCCCCGGCCGGCGATCGTGGTCGGGTCGAAGCGGGCGCCCGACGCGCACGACGAGCGGTCCTGGCCCCGCCGGTTCGTGACCGGGGTCTTCGCCGCGGTGCTGCGCCTCGGGTTCGGGTTGCGGGTCTCCGATACCCACGGCATGAAGGCGCTCGACCGGGCCCAGGTCCTGCCGGTCGCCGAGGCGTGCCGCTCCGACGGGGAGCTGTTCGACACCGAGCTGATCCTGCGCGCCGAGCGGGCCGGGCTCGGGGTGGAGGAGCTGCCGGTCACGGTCACGGAGCGGCGCCGGCCGCGGACCTCGATCACCCGCCGGGCGGTTCGGACCCTCGCCGGGCTCGTGCGGCTGCGCGCGACGTTGGCGCGCCGATCCGAGTGACGTGACGACCGTCCTGGCCTCCACCGGGCTGTGCCCGCCGGGGCCGCCCACGCCGGGTTGGGTGGCGATCGAGGACGGGCACCTCGTCGAGGTCGGCCGCGATGCCGCGCCCGGCGGCGCCGAGGACTGGGGTGACGCGGTGCTCGCCCCCGCGTTCGTCGACCTGCAGGTCAACGGGGTCGACGACGTCGACTTCGCGACCGCCGACGGTGCGGCATGGCGGCGCGCCGCGGAGGTCCTCGCCCGCCACGGGGTCGCCGGCTACCTCGCGACGTTGGTGTCCGCGCCGCTCGACGCGTACCCCGCGCCGCTCGAGCAGCTCGCCGCGGTGATGACCGGCGGGGCGGCGGGGAGCGCGGTGGCGCTCGGCGCGCATCTCGAGGGCCCGTTCCTCGGGGAGGCACCCGGGGCGCACCCCCCGGAGCTGCTGCGGTCGGCTGATCTGGCATGGCTCGCCGCGCTCCTCGACGCGCACCCCGACGTCGTTCGGCTGGTGACCCTCGCGCCCGAAGCCGACCCCGGCGGGCAGGCGCTCGCCGCGCTGGTGGACCGGGGGGTGCTCGTCGCGCTCGGGCACTCCCATGCCAGCGACGCCGACGCGCGGGTCGCGGCGGGCCGGGGCGCCCGGGTGGTCACGCACGTCTTCAACGGGATGCGGGGCCTGCACCACCGGGATCCTGGGCTCGTCGGGGCGGCCCTCGACGACGAGCGGCTCACCCCGACCCTCATCGCCGATCTGGTCCATGTGCACCCGACGGTGGTGCGGATCGTGTTCGCCGCGTCGCGGGCGGTCGCGGTGGTGAGCGACGCCGTCGCGGTGGGCGGGGCGGTGCGGGCGGTCGAGGGCGCGGCGCGGCTGCCCGATGGTCGCCTGGCGGGGGCGACGGTGCTGCTGGACACGGCGGTGGCGAACCTGGTGGCGATCGGGGTGCCGGTCGAGCGGGCGGTCGCGGCGGCGAGCACGGTCCCGGCGGGGCTGCTCGGGCGGCCCGACCGGGGGCGGCTCGTGGCGGGCGCGCGCGGTGACGTGGTCGCACTCGACGCGAGGACGGCGCGGCTCCTCGCGGTGTGGATCGCGGGTGAACGCGTAGCCTGACGCGGTGCCGCCGGTCGCGCTGTTCGTCACGTGTGTCGTGGATCTCGTGACGCCGGACACGGGGTTCGCCGCGGTTCGGCTCCTCGAGGCCGCCGGGTGCGAGGTGGTGTTCCCGGCCGGGCAGACCTGCTGCGGGCAGCCGGCGGTGAGCGCGGGTGAGCCCGAGGCGGCCCGCCGACTGGCGCGTCACTTCGTCAAGGTCTTCGAGCCGTTCGAGACGGTGGTGGCGCCGTCGGGGTCGTGCGCCGCGATGGTGCACCACTGGTACCCGGAGCTCCTCGACGGGGCGTGGCGGCGCCGTGCCGAATCGGTCGCGGCGCGCACCTACGAGCTGTCGCAGTACCTCGTCGAGGTGCTCGGCCGCACCGACCTCGGTGCGACGGTCGACGGCACGGTGACGGTGCACGACGCGTGCCACGGGCTGCGCCACCTCGGCGTCCGGGACGCGCCCCGCGTGCTGCTGACCGCGGCGGGCGCGACGGTCGTCGAGATGACGGAGGCCGAGACGTGCTGCGGGTTCGGGGGCACGTTCGGGGTGGGTCATGGGGTGCTGGCCGGGGCGCTCGCCGACGACAAGCTCGGGTACGCCGCCGCGACGGGGGCGTCGTGCGTCGTGGCGTGTGACCAGGCCTGCCTCCTCCACCTCGAGGGGCGCCGCCGCCGAGGCACCGTGGGGCCCGCGCCCACGCATCTCGCCGACCTCCTTGCCGCCGGGCTGCCCTGATGGCGCACGGGCTCGCCACCCCGGGACGGACCTTCCGGGACCGGGCGGCACGGGCGCTCGACGATTCCGGGCTGCAACGGGCGCTGCGGAACCTCGACGTGCGGCTCGGCACCGCCGCCGAGGTCGAGCGCGACATGCGGCCGGTCAAGGACCGGGCGGCGTCGATCCGGCGCGAGACCCTCGCCGACCTCGACGGGTGGCTGGAGCGCCTCGAGGCCGCGCTGACCGCGCGGGGCGTCACCGTCCACCGGTGCGCGACGCCCGCTGCGGCGCGCGCCGTCGTCGCGTCGATCGCTCGCGAGGTCGGGGCGCACGTCGTCGTGAAGTCGAAGTCGATGGCGACCGAGGAGATCGACCTCGCCGAGGCGCTGGAAGCCGTCGGGTTCGACGCGGTCGAGACCGACCTCGGCGAGTACGTCGTGCAGGTCGCCGGGGAGCGGCCCTCCCACATCATCACGCCCGTGATCCACAAGACCCTGGATCAGATCGCCGCGGTGCTCTCGGAGGAGGCCGAGGAGTCGCTGCCCGTCGACCGGGGCGCCCTCACGGACTGGGTGCGGACCCACCTGCGGGAGCGGTTCCTCGAGGCCGGCCTCGGCGTGACCGGCGCGAACTTCGCGGTCGCGGAGACCGGGACGCTCGTGATCGTCACCAACGAGGGCAACGGCCGGTTCTGCACTGCGCTTCCCCGCGTGCACGTCGCGGTCGTGCCGGTCGAGAAGGTGATCCCCCGGTTCGCGGACCTCGCCACGCTGCTGCCGGTGCTGACGCGTAGCGCCACCGGGCAGCGGCTCTCGAACTACGTGTCCATGATCAGCGGGCCGCGCCGTGCCGGCGAGCAGGACGGACCCGAGGAGCTCCACGTCGTGCTTCTCGACCACGGCCGCCGGCGGCTCATCGGGACGCCGTACGAGGCGATGCTGGCGTGCATCCGGTGCGGGGCGTGCCTGAACGTGTGCCCCGTCTACCGGCGCGTCGGCGGCCACGCGTACGACTCCGTGTACCCGGGCCCGATGGGCGAGGTGCTCACCCCGCTGCTCAGCGCGGGCCTCTCGGGGCGGGACCTGCCAGCGGCGTCGACCCTGTGCGGAGCGTGCACCGAGGCGTGCCCCGTCGAGATCCCCCTCGCCGACCTCATCGCGCGGCTGCGCGCCGACCTGCGGTCCCCCGACCCCGTCGAGGCCGACGCCCGCCGCCCCCACGCGCGGCGCAGCGGCTTCGGCGCCTGGGCGCTCGTGTGGTCCTCGCCCCGCGGGTACCGGGCCTCCACGATCGTGACCCGCCTCCTCGGTGCGGGCGTCGCGCCGGCACGCGCCGTGCGGTGGCGGCGGCGGCTCCTCGGCGTCGGGGGGTGGACCGCGACCCGCGATGTCCCCGTCCCGGCCCGGCGACGCTTCCGGGACCAATGGTCGACGCGTTCCTGACCGCGGCGGGCGAGAACGCCTGCGGCACCCACGGGCCCCACCCGGGCGACGCGGCCGCCGACCTCGCCGTCCAGCTCGCCACCCGCTACGCCGATGGGCACGCCGTCGTCCTCACCGACGAGCCCACCATCGTCGACCTCGACCTCGAGGCTCGCCTGCGCGCCGCCGGCGCCGCCCCGCTCCGGCCCACCGACCGCGACTGGCGCGCCGCGCTCCCGAACGCCGGCGCGGCGATCACCGGCTGCGTCCTCGCCGTCGCCGCGACCGGCCACGTCGTCGTCGCGGCGGGACCGGGCACCCCACGAGCCGCCAGCCTCGCCCCACCCGCCCACATCTGCCTCGTGCACGCCGAACGCGTGGTCCCCACCATCGGCGACGCGCTGGCCGTCCTCGACGCCGGCGACCTCCCCAGCGCGCTCATCTGGGTCGGCGGCCCCAGCCGCACCTCCGACCTCGAGATGCGGCCCACCATCGGCGTCCACGGACCTCGCACCGTCGACCTGATCGTCATCAGCGCCTGAGCGCGTGCCGGCGGCGCCGCGGCGGGCAGACGGGGATCCGCGTCGCAACGCCGCGCCTGCCCTACGGTGGTTCATGTTGTGAACCGTTCCCTCACGGAACCAGTTGGGTCGGGCCGGGCGCATCCGCGACGCTCGGCCGCGGATCGGTTCGAGTCGGCGTACCGGCGGTGCTGGGCCGCGCTGCGCTCCCCCACCGACCCCGACCTGACATGGAACGAGCGCGAGCTGCTGCGCTGCGTCGGCGACGAGCCCGACGGGATCGCGCTGACCGGCGTGTCGACGCGCCTGGGCTGGCCGAAGAGCACGACGTCGGTGCTCGCGAAAGACCTCGAGGGGCGCGGGTTGCTGGCGCGTCGCCGTCGAGTCGACGACGAGCGCCGGCTGGCGATCACGCTGACCGCGACCGGCGCGGCACGCGTCGAGGCGGACCGGCTCCTCGAGTCCCGGCGGCTCGTCGCGGCGCTGCGGGTCCTGTCCCCCATCGTGCGCGAGGAGCTCCTCGCCGGGCTCGAGCAGCTCGCCGGTTCCGCGGAGCGGCTGCCCGCCGACCACCCGGGGAGCGGCCCGGTAGGTTGACCGGGTGAACCGGTACGCCTCGGCGCTGTCGTGTCACCCGGTGGCAGCGCACGCGGTCGGTGAGACCGCGGGCGAGATCCTGGAGCGGTTCGACGGCGACGACCCGCACCTCGTGGTGTGCTTCGTGTCGCCGCACTTCGTGGGGGCGTTCGACGACGCGGCGAACGCGCTCCGGAACCTCCTCGATCCTCAGGTCCTCATCGGCGTCACCGCGAGCGGGATCATCGGCGGGGCGCGAGAGGTGGAGGACGGCCCGGCGTTCGCGGTGTTCGCCGCGCACCTCCCCGACGCGACGCTGACGCCGGTCGCGCTGCGGACGGAGGACACCCCGGACGGCACCGCGATCACCGGCTGGCCCGAGACGGCGGGTGACGCGCCGACGCTGCTCCTCGTTGCGGATCCGTTCACGTTCCCGACCGATGCGTTCCTCCGTCGCCTCAACGAGGACCGGCCGGGGCTCTCGGTGATCGGGGGCCTGGCGTCCGCGGCCGGGCATCCGGGTGGGAACCGCCTCATCCTCGACGACCAGGTCCACGTTGACGGCGCGATCGGGGTGCTCCTCGACGGCGTCACGGTGGACACGGTCGTGTCGCAGGGGTGCCGCCCGATCGGTCAGCCGTTCACCGTGACGCGAGCGGAGCGCAACCTGGTGGCGGAGCTGGGCGGCCAGCCCGCGGTGCAGCGCCTCCAGGAGCTCGCGACGAGCGTCACCGACGACGAGCGCGACCTGCTTCGGCGCGGCCTGCACGTCGGGATCGTCGTCGACGAGCACAAGGTCGACTTCGGCCGTGGGGACTTCCTCGTCCGCAACGTGTTGGGCGCCGATCCCGACGCCGGCGCGCTCGCGGTCGGTGACGTGGTCGACGTGGGCCAGACCGTCCAGTTCCACGTGCGGGACGGCCGTGCCGCCGACGAGGACCTCCGGGCGCTCCTCCACGCGCGGGCCGCTGACGGGGCGCTCCTCTTCACGTGCAACGGGCGGGGCCAGCATCTCTTCGGGGTCCCCGACCACGATTCGGGCGTCGTCGCCGAGCTGCTCGGGGCGGTACCGGTGGCGGGCGCGTTCTGCGCCGGGGAGCTGGGACCGGTCGGGGGCCAGAACTTCCTGCACGGCTTCACGGCCAGCCTCGCGCTGTTCCACTGAGACGGCCCACGGCGGGTCAAGGCCCGTCGGGCCGGGGCGACGCGCCATAGTGGGGGTTACCGCGGCGGCGTCGCGGAAAACAATCGGTGGTGGTCCGCCCCGCCCGCGGCCCCGGGTCGGGTGCGGGCATGAGCGAGGAGGGCGCCGGTGCCGGTGACCGACCTGGAGCAGCAGGGAATCGACGTCGTCCGCGGCCTCGCGATGGACGCCGTCCAGCAGGCCAACTCCGGGCACCCCGGCACACCGATGGCGCTGGCGCCCCTGGCGCATGTCCTGTTCACCCGGGTGATGCAGTACGACGCGAGTGTCCCCGACTGGCCCGACCGGGACCGGTTCGTGCTGTCGAACGGGCACGCGTCGATGCTGCTGTATTCCTTCCTCTATCTCACCGGCTTCGGGCTCGAGCTCGACGACCTGCGCGCCTTCCGGCAGTGGGAGTCCCGGACCCCCGGCCATCCCGAGTACCGGCACGCGCCCGGCATCGAGGTCACGACCGGGCCGCTGGGCCAGGGGTTCGCGAACAGCGTCGGGATCGCGCTGGCCGAGGCGAACCTGCGGGCCCGGTTCGGGCCCGAGGTCAGCGACCACCACACCTTCGTCATCGCCGGTGACGGCGACTTCGAGGAGGGCATCAGCCACGAAGCCGCGTCCCTCGCCGGGCACCTCGGCATCGGGCGGCTCACCTGCGTCTACGACGACAACCACATCAGCATCGACGGGCCCACCGAGCTGGCATACAGCGACAACGTCCCGGAACGGTTCGAGGCCTACGGCTGGCACGTCGTGCAGCTCGGCGAGGTGGCCAACGACGTCGACGCGCTCGAGCGGGGACTGCGCGAAGCCATAGCCGTCGCCGACCGCCCCAGCCTCGTCGTCCTGCGCTCCCACATCGGATGGCCGTCACCGAAGTACACCGACACCGCCCACGCGCACGGCAGCCCGCTCGGTGACGACGAGGTCAAGGCCGTCAAGGCGATCCTCGGGCTCCCGGTCGACGAGACGTTCTGGGTCCCCGATGCGGTCCTGGCGAGCTACCGCGAGGCTGGGCGGCGCGGCGCGGCGGCGCGCGAGGCATGGGAGCAGCGCCACCAGGCGCTACGCGACCGGGAGCCCACCCTCGCTGACGAGTTCGACGCCTGCCTCGACCAGCGTGGCCTGCCCGGCTGGGAGGCGAAGCTCCCGTCGTGGGGCGCCGGGGAACAGCTCGCGACGCGCGTGGCGAGCAACGAGGTGCTCGACGCCATCGTCGACGTCGTCCCCGGGATCGTCGCCGGCGGTGCGGACCTGACGGGCAACACCGGCACCGAGCTCAAGGACGAAGGTGTCGTCGCGGAGCACCAGTTCGGGGGCCGCCAGCTGCACTTCGGGATCCGGGAGTTCGGGATGGGCGGGATCATGAACGGTCTCGCGGTGTCGTTCCTCATGCCCGCGGGCGGGACGTTCTTCGTGTTCTCCGACTACATGCGCGGCGCGGCGCGCCTCGCCGCCCTGTCGGGGTACAAGACGTTGTTCGTCTGGACGCACGACTCGGTCGGGCTCGGCGAGGATGGCCCGACGCATCAACCGATCGAGCAGCTCGCCGCGTTCCGGGCCATGCCCGGCATGCGGCTCCTCCGCCCCGCCGATCCCAACGAGGTCGCCCAGGCGTGGCGGGTCCACGTCGACAGCGACGGGGGCCCCACCGCGCTCATCCTCACCCGCCAGAAGGTCCCCGTCCTCGAAGGGAGCGCAGAGCGGGCGCCTGACGGTGTCCCCCGCGGCGCGTACACGCTCGTCGACGAGCCCGGCGGCCTCGACCTCGTCCTGGTCGGCACCGGATCCGAGGTGTCGGTATGCGTCGCGGCCCGCGACGAGCTCGCAGCCATGGGCCTGTCCGTGCGGGTCGTGTCCATGCCGTCGTGGGACCTGTTCGCCGCGCAACCCGATGGCTACCGGTCCCAGGTGCTGCCCCCGGGGGTCCCCAAGCTCGCGGTGGAGGCGGCGTCGCCGTTCGGGTGGGACCGCTGGGTCGACGATGTGGTCGGCATCGACCGGTACGGCGCGTCCGCGCCGGGTCCGGTGGCGATGGACCGCCTCGGGATCAACCCCGCGCACGTTGTCGAGCGCGCCCACGCGCTGCTCGCTCGCTCCTCGAAAGGAACTCCATGACCAGCGCCATCGCCCGGCTCAACGATTTCGGACAGAGCCCCTGGTACGACAACTTGACCCGGACGCTCGTCACGAGCGGCGGGCTGCAACTGCTCATCGACGACGACGGGATCCGGGGGGTGACGTCGAACCCGACCATCTTCGAGAAGGCGATGGCCGAGGGTGACGAGTACGACGAGGAGCTCAAGCAGTGCGCCGCCGAGGGGCTCTCCATCGAGGAGTCGTACTGGCGGCTCGTGCTGGGTGACGTCGGCCACGCCGCCGATTTGTTCACGCCGCTCTACCGGTCCACGGAAGGGCACGACGGGTTCGTGTCGGTGGAGGTCGCTCCTGACCTGGCGCACGACACGGGGCACACGGTGGAGCAGGCTCGGTCGCTCCACGACCGGGTCGACCGCGCCAACGTCATGATCAAGATCCCGGCGACGCAGGACGGCATCTCGGCGATCACCGCGAACCTCTCGGCGGGCATCAACACGAACATCACGCTGATCTTCGCCCTCGACCGGTACGCCGAGGTCATCGACGCGTACTTCGAGGGACTGGAGCGCCACGCCGCCGCTGGTGGGGACCTGGCGAAGGTGTCATCGGTTGCGTCGTTCTTCGTGAGCCGCGTCGACACCGAGACCGACCGGCGCCTCCCCGAGGGGCACCCGCTGCGCGGGCGGGTGGGCGTAGCGAACGCCAAGCTCGCGTACGAGCTGTTCCAGGAACGGTTCCAGGGGCCGCGGTGGGAGGCGCTCGCCGCACAGGGCGCACAGGTCCAACGGCCGCTGTGGGCGTCGACGTCGACGAAGAACCCGGCGTACTCCCCGACCCTCTACGTGGACGAGCTGGT
>DATISY010000007.1:0-86182 GCA_035468285.1 Acidimicrobiia bacterium
CGAAGAAGGCGACGACCAAGAAAGCGACGACCAAGAAGGCCACGACCAAGAAGGCCACGAAGAAGGCGACCGGCGCCTCCACCAAGAAGACGACACCCCGCAAAGCACCGGCGAAGCGACCGGGACGACCCAAGAAGGACGAGGACTGATGGGCCAGAAGGTCAACCCGTACGGGTTCCGACTCGGCATCACGACCGACTGGAAGTCGCGGTGGTTCGCCGACCACCAGGAGTACACCGACAGCATTCTCCAGGACTGGCAGATCCGCGACTACCTCCGGCGCCAGCTCCCCCACGCGGCCGTGAGCCGGGTCGAGATCGAGCGCACCCGCGACCGGCTGCGCGTGGACGTCTACACCGCTCGCCCCGGAATCGTGATCGGCCGACGCGGCGCGGAGGCGGACCGGCTTCGCCAAGGCCTCTACAAGATCACCGGCAACCCCAAGATCCAGTTCAACATCCAAGAGATCAAGCAGCCCGAGCTTGATGCCACCCTCATCGCCCAAGGTGTCGCCGACCAGCTGGCGGGCCGCGTGTCCTTCCGGCGCGCGATGAAACGGGCCGTCCAGACCGCCATGAAGGCAGGCGCCCAAGGGATCCGGGTGCAGTGCGGTGGTCGGCTCGGCGGCGCCGAGATGTCCCGCAAGGAGTGGTACCGCGAAGGTCGGGTGCCACTGCACACCCTGCGGGCCGACATCGACTACGGCGGGGCGGAGGCCCGGACCACGTTCGGTCGCATCGGCGTCAAGGTCTGGATCTACAAAGGCGAGATCCTCCCGTACAAGTCCGCCGCCGAGGACAAGATCACCCGCGAGGCCGCCATGGCCGTCGGTGAGACCGCGGGGGGCGAGAACGCCCCGCGGCGACGCGTCGTGAGCGCCGGTGGTGGGCGCCGACGCCGCGAGGAGACCGTCGAGGTCGCCGTCGAGCCGGGCGCCGAAGTCGCCACCGAGGAAGCCACCCCGCTCGTCAAAGAGGCGGATCCCGAGCTCGAACGCCTCCTCGCCGAGGAAGAAGAGATCGAGCGCCGCACCCGCCAGGGTCAGCACCACGAAGCACCCAAGTTCCACTCCGACGACGAATGACCGAGACGGACAAGGCCTGACGATGTTGATGCCCCGCAAGATCCGACACCGCAAGGTGCAGCGCGGTCGCCGTACCGGCATCGCGAAGGGCGGCACGCGCGTCAACTTCGGTGACTACGGCATCCAGGCCCTCGAAGCCGGCTGGATCACCAACCGCCAGATCGAGGCCGCCCGAATTGCGATGACCCGCTACATCAAGCGTGGCGGGAAGGTCTGGATCAACATCTTCCCGGACAAGCCCGTCACCCAGAAGCCGGCCGAGACGCGCATGGGATCCGGCAAGGGCAACCCCGAGCACTGGGTCGCCGTCGTGAAGCCCGGCCGTGTCATGTTCGAGCTCGCTGGCGTCCCCGAGAACACTGCCCGCGACGCCATGCGGCTCGCGATGCACAAGCTCCCGATCAAGACACGCTTCATCGTCAGGCAAGAGGAGGCGTGATGAAGGCCGCCGAACTCCGCGAGCTCAACGACAACGAGCTCGCCAACCGCGTCCGCGAGTTCCGAGAGGAGCTCTTCAACCTTCGGTTCCAGAACGCCACCGGCCAGCTCGAGAACACCACACGCCTGAACTACGTCAAGAAGGACATTGCTCGCTGCGAGACCCTGCTTCGAGAACGTGAGATCGCAGCCGCCGAAGCCCTGAAGGAGCACGCATGAGCGAGCCCGACGCGTCCCCGCGTCCCAACCCGCGCAAGACCCGGGAGGGGCTCGTCCTGTCCTCGAAGATGGACAAGACCGTCGTGGTCGCCGTCACCGACCGTGTCCGACACCGCCGCTACGGCAAGACCCTCCAACGCACCCGTCGCCTCTACGCCCACGACGAAGCCAACGACGCCCACGAAGGCGACCGAGTCCGCATCGCCGAGACCCGTCCCCTATCACGACTCAAGCGCTGGCGGGTCGTCGAAGTCTTGGAGCGCGCCCGGTGATCCAACAGGAATCCCGTCTCAAGGTCGCCGACAACTCGGGTGCCCGCGAGGTCCTGTGCATCAAGGTCCTCGGCGGTACTCGGCGCCGATACGCCGGAATCGGCGACATCTTCGTCGCGACCGTCAAAGACGCCGTCCCCGGCGCGGCGGTCAAGAAGGGTGAAGTCGTCAAGTGCGTCGTCGTCCGCACCAAGAAGGAGCGCCGACGCGCCGACGGCAGCTACATCCGCTTCGACGAGAACGCCGCCGTCCTCATCAACGAGCAGATGCAACCGCGCGGCACCCGAATCTTCGGCCCCGTCGGCCGGGAGCTCCGTGACCGACGATTCATGCGCATCGTCTCGCTCGCCCCGGAGGTGATCTGACATGGCTGCTCGCGCCAGGATGCGGCTCCGCAAAGGCGATCTTGTCCGGGTGTTGTCCGGGAAAGATCTCGGCAAGGAAGGCGAGATCACCCGCGTGCTCCCCGAGCGCAACATGGTGATCATCGACGGCGTCAACGTCGCCAGGAAGCATCAGCGGTCGACCAACGCCACCATGCAGGGCGGCATCATCGACAAGGACATGCCCGTCCCGGCATCGAACGTGGCCATCGTCTGCCCGAGCTGCGGCCCCAGCCGAATCGGCTACCGGTTCGACGACGACGGAGCCAAAACCCGGGTGTGCAAGAAGTGCGGGAAGGACCTCTGATGGCGACCGTGCGCGAGAAGCCGCGCCTCAAGGCCCGGTACGACGACGAGCTGCGCCCGGCTCTCCAGCAGGAGCTCGGGCTCCGCAACGTGATGCAGGTCCCACGCCTGGAAAAGATCGTCCTGAACTGCGGGGTGGGTCGAGCGACCCAGCAGGCCTCGCTGCTCGACGGCGCCGTGGCCGACCTCACCATCATCACCGGACAGAAGCCCTTGGTCACGAAGGCGAAGAAGTCGATCGCGGGGTTCAAGCTGCGAGCCGGCAACGCCATCGGCGCCAAGGTGACCTTGCGGGGCGACCGGATGTGGGAGTTCTACGACCGGCTCGTGAGCCTCGCCATCCCACGGATTCGTGACTTCCGCGGGATGAGCACCGACTCGTTCGACGGGCGAGGCAACTACACCTTCGGCGTCACCGAGCAGCTGATCTTCCCCGAGATCGACTACGACAAGATCGACACCGTCCGCGGCATGGACATCACGATCGTGACCACTGCGGCGTCGGACGACCACGGACGCGCCCTCCTGCGTGCCCTCGGTTTCCCCTTCCGCCGTGACCAGACCTCCTAGGGAGCATCCAAATTGGCCAAGAAAGCACTCATCCAGAAGCAGCAGCGCAAGCCGAAGTTTCAGGTGCGCGCGTACACTCGCTGTCGGCGGTGTGGCCGGGCGCGCTCGGTGTACCGCAAGTTCGGGCTGTGCCGGATCTGCTTCCGGGAGATGGCGCACGCCGGGGAGCTCCCCGGCGTGACCAAGGCGTCGTGGTGAGGGGAGTCAGCGCGTGACGATGACTGATCCCATCGCGGACATGATCACCCGAATCCGCAATGCGAATGTTGCATTCCACGACGAGGTCCTGATGCCGTCGTCGAAGGTGAAGGTCGCGTTAGCCAAGATCCTGGCGAGCGAGGGCTACATCGAGGACTTCGCGATCGAGGACGACCCGGCGCGCCCCGGAGACAAGCTCAAGATCGTGATGAAGTACACCTCTGACCGGGAGCGCACGATCTCGGGGTTGCGACGCGTCTCGAAGCCGGGGCTGCGGGTATACACGAAGGCGACCGATGTCCCCCGAGTGCTCGGCGGGATGGGGATCGCGATCCTGTCGACCAACCAGGGTCTGATGACCGACCGTGAAGCCCGCCGCCGCAAAGTCGGCGGAGAGATCCTCTGCCATGTCTGGTAGCCGGGAGAGGTAGGAGCCGTGTCCCGAGTAGGCAAGGAACCCATCCCGATCCCGAGCGGGGTCGAGGTCACGATCGAAGGTGGACACGTCGCGGTCAAAGGCCCCAAAGGCGAGTTGGAACGCGCGACGCCCACGCAGATCGTGATCAACCGCACCGGTGACGAGCTCATCGTGACGCGCCCCGACGACGAACGCGAGAACCGGGCCCTCCACGGACTGGTCCGCTCCCTCGTCAACAACATGGTCGTCGGCGTCTCCGATGGCTTCTCCCGAGAGCTCGAAATCGTGGGGGTCGGCTACCGGGCGACCGCCCAGGGCCCGAACCGCCTCGAGCTCCAAGTCGGCTTCTCCCATCCCGTCCGGGTCGAAGCGCCCGAAGGCATCACCTTCGAGGTCCCACAGCCCACGCGCATCACCGTGCGTGGATGCGACAAGCAGCTGGTCGGCCAAGTTGCTGCCGACATCCGCAAGGTCCGCAAGCCCGAGCCCTACAAGGGCAAAGGCATCCGCTACGCCGGCGAGCGCGTGTTGCGCAAAGCCGGCAAGTCGGCGAAGTAGGGAACATCGCCATGTTGCAGAAGGTCCAAAGTCGTCGCCGCCGGCACCAACGGGTGCGGAAGCACGTCCGCGGGACGGAAGCCCGTCCCCGCCTCGCGGTCTTCCGCTCGACCCGTCACGTGTACGCCCAGGTCATCGACGACGTCCACGGCCGGACGCTTGTCGCCGCGTCCACCATGGAGCCCGAGGTCCGCGCGTCCGGCACCGCCAACGTGGACGCCGCCCGAGCGGTGGGCGAACGAGTAGGGGAGCGCGCCAAGTCGGCGGGCATCACGCAGGTGGTGTTCGACCGGGGCGGATTCCGCTACCACGGGCGCGTCGCCGCCGTCGCTGATGGCGCACGCGCGTCGGGACTGGAGTTCTAGTGCCCCACATCCGCAATCAGGACAGACGCCCCATCCCGATGGGATCCACGGTGTCGGAAGCAGGTCGGTAATGCCCGAAGGCCAGTACGAAGAACGGGTGATCGCGATCAATCGCGTCGCCAAGGTCGTCAAGGGTGGCCGACGCTTCTCGTTCACCGCGTTGGTCGTCGTCGGCGACGGGGAAGGCCACGTCGGGCTCGGGTACGGCAAGGCGAAAGAGGTCCCCGCGGCGATCCAGAAAGGCATGGAGGAAGCGAAGAAGAATCTCTTCAGCGTCCCCCTGGCCGGCTCGACGATCACGCACGTCATCCTCGGCGAGCATGACGCGGCCCGCGTGCTCCTCAAGCCGGCGGCGCCCGGCACCGGCGTCATCGCCGGTGGCGCCGCTCGCGCCATCCTCGAAGCAGCCGGAATCCACGACGTCCTCGCCAAGTCCCTCGGATCGGCGAACGCGATCAACGTGTCTCGGGCCACGATCCAGGGTCTGCGCTCGTTGAAGCGACCCGAAGCGGTCGCCAAGCTGCGCGGCAAGTCACCCGAAGAGGTCAGCTCGGTCGGCATGCTCCGCGCCTACCGGGAGCGGCAGGCACCCAAGCGCGAGACGACCGAGGTCAAGTAGCCGTGGCCACGACCCTCCGAATCACCCAAATCCGCTCGGCGATCGGCTCGAAGCCCAAGCAGCGCGGCACCCTGCGCGCCCTCGGCCTCCGCCGGATCAACCACACCGTCGAGCACCCCGACCGGCCCGAGATCCGCGGCATGGTCGACCGTGTCCCCCATCTCGTCACTGTCGAAGAGGTCAGCTGATGCCGATCAAGATCCACGACCTGAAACCGCCTGCTGGCTCGAAGCGTCCCGCGCACCGCGTCGGACGCGGCATCGCCGGCAAGGGCGGCAAGACCGCCGGCCGAGGCTCGAAGGGCCAGGGCGCGCGTGGCACCGTCCCCCCCGGCTTCGAGGGTGGCCAGACACCGATCGCCCGGCGCACGCCGAAAGCGAAAGGGTTCAAGAACCCTTTCCGGGTCGAGTACGCCGTCGTGAACCTCGACACCCTCGCGGAATTCGAGGCTAGTTCGACGGTGGATCCCGCGACGCTTCGGAACCGTGGACTCGTCGCCAAGCGCGGCCTCGTCAAGGTGCTCGGGCGCGGCGAGATCTCGGTCTCGCTCACCGTGAAGGCGCACGCCTTCTCCGACGCCGCCCGCCGTGCGATCGAGGCTGCGGGCGGCAGCGTCGAAGTGCTCCCCGCGCCGTGGGGTGACCGCCGACCCGCCGCCCGGGGCAACGCCCTCACCAATCGGTAGGCTGTCGGCTCTGCCGGCTCAGGAGGCCCCCCCGCATGCTCGCCCGGCTCCGGAACATGTTCCGGGTACCCGACCTCCGGAACAAGATCCTCTTCACGCTGCTCATCGTGGCGGTGTACCGGGTCGGTGCCCACCTCCCGGTCCCGTTCGTCGACTTCAACGCCATCAAGCAGCTGCAGAACCAGGCGAACAACAGCGGCGTCGTCGGGTTCCTCGACCTCTTCTCCGGTGGGGCGATCACCAACGTCGCGATCTTCTTCCTCGGGATCATGCCGTACATCACGGCCTCGATCATCATGCAGCTGCTCGGGGTCGTGATCCCCAAGCTCGAGCAGTGGCAGCAGGAAGGCCAAACCGGGCAGAAGAAGATCACCCAGTGGACCCGGTACCTCACCATCGCGTTGGCGCTGGTGCAGTCGACGGGGTTCGTGTTCGCCCTCCATGCCGGCAGCGGCGGGCTCTTCGGTCTCAGCGCCAGCCTGCCGAAGGGGGTGGACTTCATCCCCCACTTCGACACGCCGCGGGCGGCGCTGATCGTCCTGACCTGGACCGCGGGGACCGCGTTGGTGATGTGGCTCGGCGAGCTGATCACGCAGCGAGGAATCGGGAACGGGATGTCGATCCTGATCTTCGCGTCGGTCGTGTCGCGCCTCCCTGCCCAGGGCGGGGCGATCTACAGCCAGGGGAGCAAATTCCAGTTCTTCACGATCATCGCCATCGGTCTGGCCATGATCGTCGGGATCGTCTTCGTCGAGTCGGGACAGCGGCGAATACCTGTCCAATTCGCGAAACGCGTCGTTGGCCGCCGCATGTACGGCGGCCAGAGCACGTACATCCCCCTCAAGGTCAACCAGTCCGGCGTCATCCCCGTGATCTTCGCCAGCTCGATCCTGTCGTTCCCGGCTCTGATCGCGTCCGCGCTCGGCAGCAGCGCCGGGGGTGTCCAGAAGTGGATCAACGACAACCTCGTCGCCCGACAGAGCTGGTTCTACATCGGGTTCTACACGCTCCTGATCATCTTCTTCGCGTACTTCTACACGGCGATCGCGTTCAACCCCCAACAGCAAGCCGACATCATCCGAAAGCAGGGCGGCTTCATCCCGGGGATCCGACCGGGGCCGCCCACGGAGCGCTATCTCGCCAAGGTGCTGAACCGGATCACGCTCCCCGGATCGCTGTTCTTGGCGGTGATCGCCATCGCCCCGCTTCTGGTCTTCGCGCTCTGGAACATCCAACAGTTCCCATTTGGCGGCACCGCGCTGCTCATCACCGTAGGGGTCGCCCTCGAGACGATGAAGCAGATCGACAGTCAGCTGATGATGCGGAACTACGAAGGCTTCCTTGCCTGAGCTCGGTATGACGCCGCGGGGGCCCCGGCTGGTATTGCTCGGCAAGCAGGGTGCTGGCAAGGGGACCCAAGCGGTCCGTCTTGCCGAGCACTACGGCGTCCACCACCTCTCGACCGGTGACCTGTTCCGGGAGGCCGCGAACGCCGGGACCGAGCTCGGCCTAGAGGCGAAGGGCTACATGGACTCCGGGTTCCTCGTGCCGGACGACATCGTCGTCGGGGTGGTCCAGGAGCAGCTCCACGCCGACGACCGGGCCGCGCAGGGCTTCGTCCTTGACGGGTTTCCCCGCACTCGTCCCCAGGCCGAAGAGCTCGCCGGCATCCTCGACGATCATCCCCTCGACCTGGCCGTCGACTTCGACGTCCCGACTGAGGTGGTGCTCCAGCGCATCGCCGGGCGGCGGGTCTGCTCGAACTGTGGGGCGCTCTACCACCTTGACAACCCTCCCGAGCAGAACTGGACCTGCGACATCTGTGACGGCGAGGTCGTCCAGCGCGACGACGACACGGAAGAGGCAGTGATGCGCCGCCTCGAGCTCTACGAGATGAAGACGCTCCCCGTCATCCAGTTCTACCGTCGCGCCGGAATCCTCGCCCATGTCGACGCCAGCGACGACAGCGACGAGGTCTTCAAACGACTCGTCGAGCTCGTCGACTCGTACTTCGACCCGCCCGCGCGCAGCCTGTGATCACCCGCAAGACACCTGAGCAGATCGCGCTCATGCGGCGGGCGGGGAAAGTCGTAGCCGAGATGCACGAGGAGTGCATCCGGGCCGCGAAGCCCGGGGCGACCACCGCCGATGTCGACGCGGCCGCGCGCGACGTCATCGAGCGCCGCGGAGCCCGATCCAATTTTCTTGGCTACCACGGGTTCCCGGCGGTGGTCTGCACCTCACCGAACGAGGTCATCGTCCACGGCATCCCGAGCGAGAAGGTGGTCCTCGAAGAGGGAGACATCCTCTCCATCGACTGCGGCGCCATCATCGAGGGCTGGCACGCCGACGCGGCGGTGACCGTCCCCGTCGGCGAGGTCGACACCGAGTCCAAGCGGCTCATCGAGGTCACCCGGGCGTCCCTCGAGGCCGCCATCGACCAGGTCGTCGTCGGCCACCGCCTGGGCGACATCGGCGCCGCCGTCGAGGACGTCGCCGTCCAGTCCGGGTTCACCGTCGTGCGGGAGTACGTCGGCCACGGCATCGGCACGGCCATGCACGAGGAGCCCCAGGTCCCGAACTACGGCCCACCTGGTCGGGGCCTCAAGCTCAAAGAGGGCCTGGTCCTGGCGATCGAGCCGATGGTCAACTCCGGGGGACCCGAGACCGAGGTCCTCGACGACGGGTGGACCGTCGTCACCCGCGACGGCCGCCGCTCGGCCCACTTCGAGCACAGCATCGCCCTGACCGAGGACGGCCCCGACGTGCTCACCCTCCCCTGGTGAGTCCCGGCCGCCGAGAGACCGATTTCTCAGCACCCTCGGTGATCCGGTAGCCTGGACAGGCTCCGCGCGAGTTTCCGGGTTATTCGCGCGCCCAAACTCACGCCCAGCCCGGGCAGCACGAGGTGGTGGAGGTCCTGGCCAAGCCCAAAGACGACACGATCCTGGTCGAAGGAACGGTGGTCGAGCCGCTCCCGAACGCCATGTTCCGGGTCGAGATCGAGAACGGGCACAAGGTACTGGCCCACATCTCGGGGAAGATGCGGATGCACTACATCCGGATCCTGCCTGGGGACCGGGTCCAGGTTGAGCTCACCCCCTACGACCTGACCCGCGGCCGCATCACCTATCGATACAAGTAGTCGAGGCAACCATGAAGGTCCGGCCTTCTGTGAAGAAGATGTGCGAGAAGTGCAAGGTGATCCGCCGACACGGAGTCGTGCGCGTCATCTGCGAGAACCCGCGCCACAAGCAGCGGCAAGGCTGACGGGAACGCAACGGCATGGCACGAATCGCTGGCGT
Source organism: Acidimicrobiia bacterium (assembly GCA_035468285.1). Lineage (GTDB taxonomy): Bacteria > Actinomycetota > Acidimicrobiia > IMCC26256 > PALSA-555 > PALSA-555. The sequence continues at coordinate 9,421 of DATISY010000007.1, forward strand.
CGACATCCCGCGCGAGAAGCGGCTCGAGATCTCGCTCACCTACATCTTCGGCATCGGCCGTCCCACCGCGCACCTGGTCTGCGATCAGACCGGCTTGTCACGCGACACGCGAGTCCGGGACCTGACCGACGACGAGGTCGCCAAGCTCCGGTCGTTCATCGACGCAAATGTCAAGATCGAAGGTGACCTGCGCCGCGAAGTCGCGGCGAACATCAAACGCAAGATCGAGATCGGCAGCTACGAGGGGATTCGGCACCGACGGGGTCTCCCCGTGCACGGCCAGCGGACCCGGACCAACGCCCGGACCCGTAAAGGACCCAAGAAGACCGTCGCCGGCAAGAAGAAGGCGAGAAAGTAATGGCAAAACCGGCGGCAGGTGGCCGACGCCCCAAGCGACGGGAGCGCAAGAACGTCGCGTACGGGGTCGCTCACATCAAATCGTCGTTCAACAACACCATCATCACGATCACCGACCAGTCCGGCAACGCGATCGCGTGGGCATCCTCGGGCAACGTCGGCTTCAAGGGCTCGCGCAAGAGCACGCCGTTCGCGGCGCAGCTTGCCGCGGAGACAGTCGCGCGGCGAGCGATGGAGCACGGCGTCCGCAAGGTCGATGTGCTCGTCAAGGGTCCCGGATCGGGTCGGGAGACTGCCATCCGCACCATCCAGAACACCGGCATCGAGGTCGTCGGCATCAAGGACGTGACGCCCATCCCGCACAACGGTTGCCGCCCGCCGAAGCGTCGGAGGGTCTGAGCGATGGCTCGTTACACCGAGAGCGTCTGCAAGCTCTGCCGCCGGGAGCGAATGAAGCTGTTTCTGAAGGGCGCCAAATGCGAGACGATGAAATGCCCGGTCGAGCGCAAGCCCTATCCACCGGGTGAGCACGGCCGAGGCCGGATCCGGGAGAGCGAGTACCTTCTCCAACTGCGCGAGAAGCAGAAGTGCCGCCGGATCTACGGGCTCCTCGAGCGTCAGTTCCGCAACCTGTACGAGCAAGCCTCCCGTGAGCCGGGAATCACCGGTGAGACGCTACTCCGGATGCTCGAACAACGGATCGACAACTTCGTGTACCGCACGAACTTCGCGGCCAGTCGCAACCAGGCTCGCCAATTCGTCCGGCACGGCCACGTGCTCGTGAACGGGAAGCGGGTCACCATCCCGTCTTACCGGGTCCGTCCCGGGGACGTGATCACGATCGGCCCCAAGGTCAAGGACAACATCATCATCCGTCACAACCTCGACACCATCGACCGGGCTGTGCCCGCGTGGCTGGACGTGAGTTCAGACAAACTCGAAGCGACGGTCCGCGACCTGCCGCTGCGCGAGCAGATCGACGTGCCCGTGCGCGAGCAGCTCATCGTCGAGCTCTACTCCAAGTAAGCAAGCCCCCCCAGGGCCCGCGCTGCGGGCCTCTCCGCGTTCCGGAAGAAGACAGCACATGCTCATCATCCAACGACCCGAAGTCGAGGCCGGCGAGCCCGACGGCAACACGCAGTCGTTCATCATCTCGCCGCTGGAGCCCGGCTTCGGTCACACGCTCGGCAACAGCCTCCGCCGCACCCTGCTCTCATCGATCCCAGGCGCGGCTGTGACCCAGGTCCGCTTCGACGAAGCGCTCCACGAGTTCGACACGATCCCCGGCGTCAAAGAGGACGTCACGGACCTCATTCTCAACCTCAAGGACCTCGTCCTGCGGTGCACGAACGCCGAGCCGGTGACCCTCCGCCTCGACAAGCGCGGTCCCGGCGACGTCACGGTCAGCGACATCCAGACCACCTCCGATGTCGAGGTCCTCAACTCGGATCTGCACCTTGCGACCGTCAACGCCAAAGGTCGCCTCGCCATCGACCTGACCGTCGAGCAGGGCCGCGGCTATCTGTCGGCGGAGCGCAACAAGCGGACCTCCACCATCGGGGTCATCCCGGTCGACGCGATCTTCTCACCGGTACGGCGGGTCGCGTTCTCGATCGAGCCCACCCGGGTCGAGCAAGCCACGAACTACGACAAGCTGACCATCGAGATCGAGACCGACGGCTCGATCACTCCCCGGGAGGCGCTCGCGTCGGCTGGTGACACCCTTCGGAGCCTCGTCGGACTCGTCGCGGACCTGTCAGACGCCCCCCAGGGTCTCGAGCTCGGCGAGGTGTCGCCCGCGACGGCCGCATCCCCGGACCTCGAGCTGCCGATCGAGGAGCTCGACCTCTCGGAGCGTCCCCGCAACTGCCTGAAGCGGGCGCGGGTCGACACCATCGGCCAGCTCGCCCAAAAGACCGAGGACGACCTCCTCGCGATCACGAACTTCGGGTCGAAGTCGCTCGAAGAGGTGCTCCAAAAGCTCGACGAGCGGGGCCTCTCGCTCCGCGTGAAGGAGTAGTCCCGTGCCGACCCCGACGAAGGGTCCTCGTCTCGGGCGCGACCCGGCGCACCAGCGGCTCCTCCTCGCGAACCTCGCCGCGCACCTCTTCGAAGCGGGCGCCATCGTCACCACCGAGACGAAAGCCAAGGCCTTGCGGCCCTATGCGGAGCGGCTGATCACGAAGGCCCGGCGGGGCAGCGTCCACGACCGCCGCCAAGTCGTTGCCAAGCTGCACGACAAAGCCGTTGCTCACAAGCTCTTCGCCGAGATTGCGCCTCGCTACGAGGAGCGCCCGGGCGGTTACCTGCGGATCCTCAAGCTCGGGCCGCGACCGGGTGACAACGCGCCGATGGCGCGCGTCGAACTGGTGTGACGCTCTTCGACGCCGGCTCGCCGGCGTCGCCACACCAAGGCGCCGGTACGCGTCTCAAGCTCGTCCTCGCCTACGACGGAACCGACTTCCACGGGTTCGCCGCCCAACGCTCGGTCCGCACCGTCGAAGGTGTCATCACCGGCGCCCTCCAGAGCGTGCTCCACCAGCCCGCCGAGGCGCTCAGGCTCGCGTGCGCGGGACGCACCGACAAAGGGGTCCACGCGCGCGGGCAGGTCGTCAGCGTCCAGGCACCTCCGGGCATCGACCGTGCCGAGCTCCACCGCGCCTTGAACCGCATGATCGGCCCCGAGGTCGTGGTCCGGCGGGTCGAATGGGTGGACGACACCTTCGACGCCCGCCGATCCGCGCGTTGGCGACGCTACCGCTACACCATCGTGAACGGGACCGAGCCCGACCCGTTCCGGGCTCGCTTCGCCTGGTGGGTTCCCGAACCGCTCGATCTCCGCGTGCTGCGCCTGGCAGCCGACCCGTTCATCGGGGAGCACGACTTCGCCGCCTTCTGTCGCCGCGGACCCGAAGGATCGACGACGCGTCGCCGTGTCCTCGACGCCGCGTGGCACCGAGGTGACGATCACGCGCTCCACTTCGAGATCCAGGCGCAGGCCTTCTGCTGGCAGATGGTGCGCTCCATCGTCGGCACGCTCGTCGAGGTCGGGTCAGGCAAGCGACGACCCGGGGACGTCCTCGCGGTGCTGCGCTCCCGCGACCGAGCCCGGGCAGGCCAACTCGCCCCGCCGCACGGCCTGTGCCTCTCCGACGTCGGCTACGACGAACCCTGAGCGGCCCGGGTCACGCCTCGTCGAAGTACAAGAACCCGTAGCCCTCGTCCCGGAACCGCAGCCCCGCCTCCCGGAGCGACACGTCCCAATCACCCGTCGCCGTCGGGTCGTTCTCCTCCATCCCGTGATCCGCGACCAGGACGAACGCCGTGTCGTCGAAGATCCCGGCCGATTCGACGGCGGCGAGCACCTCACCCATCCGGGCGTCCGTGTCGCGGATCGAGGCAGCCGCGATCTCCGAGTACGGGCCCCCCGCGTGCATCGCAGCGTCGGTCAACGTGAAATTGCAGAACAGGAACGATGGGACGGGGAACGTCTCCTCCCGGAACCGACCACCGAGGATCCCGACCGCCTGCTCGACGCCTGCATGGTCGATAATCGTTGACCACCGGTAGTCCTTGTTCGGCCGCACGAACCGCTCCGTCGTGTGCGGCAACGCGTCCTTGGCGCTCGGAGTGGGAACCTCCCCCCGGCGGAACGCGTCGAACGTCGACCACGACGCCCCGTGGTCACACGGCTCGTCCACCGACGCCGTGAACGCCTCGGGGCGAGCCCGGCGCAGCACGCTGTGCACCGACTCCACCCCGGGGAACAGGTGCTCCATGCACCAGGGCCAGGTCGCGGACGAGTTCGTGATGACCTGCTGACCCGTCCGGCGGTCGAACCAGGCGTTGTGCAGGACGCCGTGGTGGCCGGGCAATCGGCCCGTCATGATCGACGTGTGGTTCGCCAGCGTCACCGTCGGGAGGCCCGCCATCGCGCCATGACCGTACGAGATGCCAGACTCGATGAGGCGCGCGACGTTCGGTGCTTCACCGCGCGCCACCAGGTCGTGGAGGACGTTGGCGTTCGTCCCGTCGAAGAGGAACGCGACAACGTGCCCCGGCCGACCCGACCCACCGTCCAGGGCGTCGTGACGAACCTCGCCGTCCTGACCCGCGAGGTGTGACCCGTCTGGGCCGGCCTCGACGCCGAGCAGCTCCAGGATCGTCGGCGCGACGTCGACGAGCCGAGCCGAGCGGTCCACGATCCCGTCCTGGCGCACACCTTTCCCGGCGAGGATGAACGGCGCCCGGGCCTGGACGATCCCGAGCGACCCGTGCTCACCGCGGTGGCCCCCCTGGTCCTCCCAGTTGTGCGCCGCGGAGTGGATCACGCACAGGTCCGGGGCCGCGGGATGATCGAAGAGCTGCACCACCTGATCGAAGGCGTGCGGGTAGGCGTTGTCCCCCCGGTCGGGATGCGGACAGGCGAGCTCGTCTGCGAGGGGCACGAACCGGTCGGTGGCCTGGTCGGCCAGCGGGTCACGACCCGAGACCGCGACCACGTCGATTTCGCCCCCCGGTCCCCGACGGAACCGGACCGCCCCCTCGTGCGATCGTGCCTCGTAGACACCCTCGGAAGCGCTCAGGACCATGTCCACGACGCGGTCGAGGGACGCGTCGGTCAGGACCGCGAGGGCGGCGTCGGCGGCCTCCTGACGCTGGGGGGCCAGCCAGGCGGGCGACGTCGTCACGCTCACAGCCGGGAGGGTAATGGGTCGAGAGGACCTGGATTGCCCCATCCCCGCCGCCGTCGGTACCATAAGACGTTGCGTTCACGGTCGGGCCAGCCACCCGGCTGCCGACCGCCGTGAACCCGATCCCCGCTACTGATCCGGGACGTTGTGCGCACCTTTCAGCCGAAGCCTTCGGACATCGACCGCGCCTGGCACGTCATCGACGCTGACGGCGCGGTGCTCGGCCGCGTCGCGTCCGAGGTCGCGACGCTGCTCCGGGGCAAGCACAAGCCGATCTGGGCGCCGCAGGCCGACGTGGGTGACCACGTCGTCATCATCAACGCCGCCCGCCTCGACATCGCGCTCCGCAAGAGCCAAGACAAGCGGTACTGGCGACATTCGGGTTACCCCGGCGGGATCCGCAGCGAGACCCTCGAACACCTCCTGGCCCGCGATCCCGTCAAGGTCGTCCGCCTCGCGGTGAAGGGCATGCTCCCCAAGGGCCCGCTCGGACGCCAGATGATCAAGAAGCTCCGTGTCTACGCCGGACCGACCCATCCACACTCCGCGCAGCAACCCCAGCCTCGGGCCCTCACCTCGAAGCGCCGAAACGCGCCTGCGGCCTAACCGACAAGGGACACGATGCCCAAGCCACTCATTCAGACCACCGGACGGCGCAAAGAAGCGGTGGCCCGCGTCCGACTCCGTGCCGGATCGGGCAAAGTCGTCATCAACGGCCGTCCCGTCGAGCAGTACTTCCCGATCCTGATGCACGTGCAGCGCGCCACCGAAGCCCTCCGTCTCACCCAGACCGCCGATGTCTACGACGTGGACGCCACGATCGGCGGAGGCGGGGTCAGCGGCCAGGCCGGAGCGCTCCGGCTCGGGATCGCTCGCGCGCTCGTCGCACTCGACGACGAGGTGCGCCCACTGCTCAAGAAGGCGGGTTTGCTCGTGCGTGACGCGCGCGAGAAGGAACGGCGCAAGTACGGCCTCAAAAAGGCCCGCAAGGCGCCCCAATACTCGAAGCGCTAGCGCGCCCTCGGCGCGGCGCTTCAGCGCGACTCCGTGACTCTCCGATTCGGAACCGACGGCATCCGCGGCGTTGCCAACCGCGAGCTGACACCGGAGCTCGTGACCGCGCTCGGGCGCGCCGCGGCCCGGGTGCTGGGAAGCGACCAAGCGTTCGTCATCGGGCGGGACACCCGTCGCTCCGGACCGCTGATCGAAGCGGCGCTGGTCGCAGGGATCTGCTCCGAGGGCGCCGACGTGGAACTCGCCGGGGTCGTGCCGACCCCAACCGTCGCGTACTTGGCCTCGACCCGTGGTGCACCCGGCGCCATGATCTCGGCCAGCCACAACAGCTTCGCGGACAACGGTGTGAAGCTGTTCGCCGCCGGCGGGCAGAAGATGAGCGACACCCTCGAGCAGCGCATCGAGGAGGAGCTCCGCGAGCTTGCGGTCAGCTCACCTGGCCCAGGTCCCGCTGGGGGTGCTGTCGGTGTCGTCCGGCCCATGCGCGACGCCATCGACGAGTACATCCCCCACGTCGTGGGGTCCCTCGAAGGGCGCAGCCTCGAGACGCTCAGCATCGTTCTCGACTGCGGCAACGGCGCAGCGTTTCGGACCGCGCCCAAGATCTTCCGTGAGCTCGGCGCCACCGTCGAGGTCCTGAACGCCACCCCGGACGGGACGAACATCAATGCCAACTCGGGATCGACTGACCCGTCACATCTGCAGCAGGCGGTCCTCGACCGGGGCGCACGCGCCGGGCTCGCCTTCGACGGCGACGCCGATCGGGTCATCGCCGTCGACGAGCGGGGCAGCCTCGTCGACGGCGACCAGATCTTGGCAGTCTGCGCGCTGGACCTCGCCGAACGGGACCGTCTCCGGAACCGGGCGGTGGTCGCCACCGTGATGTCCAATCTCGGGTTGCGGAAGTGTCTGGAGACGCACAGTCTCGGCTTCGTCGAGGTCCCCGTGGGAGACCGCTACGTCATCGACGAGATGGAACGCCGTGACCTCGTGCTGGGTGGAGAGCAGTCGGGGCATGTGATCTTCCGCGATCACGCCTCCACCGGAGATGGTGTCCTCACAGGCGCGATGCTGCTCGACGTCGTTGTCGGCACCGGCCACTCCCTGTCACTCCTCGCGGGTGTCATGCAGCGGTTCCCGCAGGTCCTGCGCAACGTCCCGGTCCGGGACCGCGCCGCGCTCGACGAAGCCGTCGACTTCTGGGAAGAAGCGGCGTCCATCGAGCGTGATCTCGGCCCGGACGGACGCGTCCTCGTCCGCCCCTCCGGTACCGAGCCGGTGGTGCGTGTCATGGTCGAAGCCCCGGGCCTCGACCAGGCTGAGCTCATCGCCGACCGGCTGGTCGAGGCTGTGCAGCGTGCCTGCGGGGCTCTGCCAGAACCCACGTAGGATTGACCGCCGATGTGCGGAATTGTCGGCGTGGTTCGCCGCCCAGCGACACGCGAGCCGCCGAACCTCGCGGAGCTGATCTCGACGCTGGACGCGGTGCGGGCGACGCTGACCGACTGGTCGGGGAGCCTCGAATCCCTCCACGTCGCCGGTGCCCGGCTGCGCGGTGTCGACGCCGAGCTCCGAGGCGTCCCCGGGGTCGTGGCCCTGGTGGGCGACCCCCCGGCCGCGCATGAGATCGGGGCTCGCAGCGACGTCGTCACCGCGCTGCTGACCGGGATCGAGCAGCGCCTCGACGCGGGTGAGGAGCCCGCCACCGGCGCCGAGCTCGAGGCCCTCAACGCGGCTCTCGTCGGGGTCCGCGACCCGGCATGGACCATCCGCCACGACCGTGTTCGCACGGCCCGCGCCGTCGACGACCTGGCCGGCCCCGGAACCTCCCGGGCCGCCCTGGAATCCTTCACTTCGATCCAACTGGCGTTGTCGGCCATTGACCGGCTCGAGGTCCGTGGGCGCGACTCCGCCGGCCTCCACCTCCTCGTCCGGGGGCACGGCCTCGACCTCGCTGATCCCGCGGTCCGGGACCGGATCGCGTTGCGGGCCGCCGACGCGCTCTTCGGATCCGGGTCGGTCCGAGTCCTCGGGGACGTGATCGTGTTCGCGTACAAGGCTGCGGCCGAGATCGGGGAGCTAGGCGACAACATCCGCCGGCTGCGGACCGCGATCCGGATCGACTCGCTGCTCCACGACGCCCTCGCCGCCGACACGGCGCACACCCAGGTCCTCGGCCACACCCGTTGGGCCAGCGTCGGGATCATCTCCGAAGCCAACGCCCACCCCCTCACCGGTGAGGAGGCACGACGCGACGGTCCGTACGTCGCCGCCGCGCTCAACGGTGACGTCGACAACTATGCCGACCTCACGGTGCTCGACGACCTTCGCATCCCGGCCGAGATCACGACGGACGCCAAGGTCATCCCCACGCTCGTGACCCACCGGCGCGTGGAGGGCGCCGACCCGGTCGACGCGTTCCGATCGACCGTGGCCGCCCTGGAGGGCTCCGTGGCAGTCGCCGCCACCCAAGCCGACGCGCCCGACCAGCTGTTTCTCGCCCTGCGGGGGAGCGGACAGGCGCTCTACGTCGGCGTAGCCGAAGACGCGTACGTCGTCGCAAGCGAGCCGTACGGTCTCGTCGAGGAGACTCCCACCTACCTGCGCCTGGACGGCGAGACCCCCGCCGACCCGAGTCGACCGACTGCCACCCGCGGCCAGATCGTCGTTGTGGACGGCACCCGGGCAGGCACCCTCGACGGCATCACCCGGACGGCATACGACGGCACCCTGCTCCCGGTGAGCGACGCCGATCTGCACGAAGCACAGATCACGACCCGTGACATCGACCGAGGCGAGTACCCCCACTTCCTCCTCAAGGAGATCTCCGAGGCGCCCGACTCCTTCCGCAAGACGCTCCGCGGCAAGATCGTCGACGCGCCACTCGAGGACGGGGAACCGTCGGAGCGGACGCGTCTCCAGGTGCGGCTCGGCGCCGAGACCCTCCCCGAATCCCTCGTGGCCGCGTTGCGCAGCAGCCAGATCCGCCGCGTTCTCGTCATCGGCCAGGGGACCGCAGCGGTCGCGGGACAGAGCCTGGCCTTCGCACTCCACGACGCGGTCGAGGGGCGACTGACCGTCGACGCCGTCCACGCCACCGAGCTGTCCGGGTTCGGCCTCCTCGCCGACATGAGCGACACCCTCGTCATCGCGATCAGTCAGAGCGGAACGACGACCGACACGAACCGCACCGTGGATCTCGCACGCGAACGGGGTGCGACCGTGGTCGCGATCGTGAACCGGCGCAACAGCGACCTCGTCGACAAGTCCGATGGTGTCCTGTACACGTCGGACGGACGCGACGTCGAGATGAGCGTGGCGTCCACGAAGGCGTTCTACGCGCAGGTCGCGGCTGGTCATCTCCTCGCGCTTGGCCTCGCGGACGAGGTCGGTGCCGGGCCTGGTCGCAGCGATGAGCTCCTCGACGCGCTGCGTCAGCTCCCCGACGCCATGCGGTCTGTGATCGCCGACCGGGAATCGATCGCCGGAGTCGCGCAACGTCACGTGCTCAACCGCCGCTACTGGGCGGTCGTCGGTAACGGGCGCAACATCGTGGCGGCCAGAGAGCTGCGGATCAAGCTCTCCGAGCTCTGCTACAAAGCCATCGCCTGCGATGTCACCGAGGACAAGAAGCACATCGACCTCTCCTCCGAGCCGTTGGTGGTGGTCTGCGCCGCCGGTCTCGGAGGATCCAACGTCGACGACGTGACCAAAGAGGTGGCGATCTACGGGGCGCACCGGGCCGCTCCGCTCGTCATCGCCAGCGAGAACGACGCGCCTCGCTTCGCCCACGCGTTGGAGGTCATCCCCGTGCCCGTGGTCCACCCGGCACTCGATTTCGTGCTGTCCACGGTCGCGGGCCACCTGTTCTGCTACGAGGCTGCCCTCGCGATCGACGGCTCGGCCCGCCCACTGCGCGAGGCCCGCGCCGCCGTCGAAGCGGCAGCACCCGGGCCGCCCGAGGCCCTCCTCGAGCGGCTCGCGCCCCGGCTGGATCTCCCGGCGCGCCGCTTCGTCGACGGCCTCCGCTCGGGCCAGTACGACGGGACGTTGGAGGCGAGCACCGCGACCCGGGTCGCGTCGCTCCTGCGGTACGCCGCCGGGTCCCTCCCACTCGACTCCTACGAGGTGGAGCACGGCAGCGTCGGGACACCGAGCATCGTGGTCCAGGACCTCACGGTCGCGCTCACGAAAGCGATCGAGGAGCTCACCCGCCCGATCGACGCGGTCAAGCACCAGGCCAAGACCGTCACGGTCGGTATCTCCCGGTCCGACGAGACCCTGCTGCACGTGCCGCTAGTCCGGGAGGTCCTCGCGGCCGGCGCACCGCGCGACGGGCTCGCCTATCGGGCGCTGCGGACACTCGCGGAGCTCGACCCCGCCGTCGAGACCGTCAGCGGTTACACCCGGTACCGCATCGAGGGGGACGTGGCGGGGGACAGCGCGACCGTGCATGTCGTCGACCGCGGCGGCGTCGCCGCGTCCCTGGTGTCACGGACGGAATCCGATCCGCGGCTGCGGGGCACGAAGCACCGGGTCGCGAACCAGCGGGAAGTGACCGCTGTCCGGGGCCGGGCCGATGGGCGGACGATCGTGATCGTCCCCGAGGTGAAGAACAACCAGACCGTGGGGCTCACCCTCCTGCACGTCCAGTTCGCCGACCACCTGCCGGCCGAGGCGATGCGGGCAGTGCTGCAGGGGTACCAGGGGCGCTACGGCGCGTTGAAGGACGCTGTCACCGAGACAGAACCGACCTTCGACGACCGTGTACTCGGCACCGTCCCAGTCGTTGATCTGCTCACCGAGCCGGTCTACGTCCTCGCCGAGCGCTGGCGCCGCGGGTGAGCGAGCCCGCGCCAGGCCGGGTTCCGACCGACACGGCCATGCTGAACGTCACGCTGCACATCCTCGGGCTCGGCACGGACCTGGTCGAGATCCCCCGCTTCCGTCTCGCGAGGGAACGACGGGGTCAACGCCTCGACGAACGCCTCTTCAGCGACGACGAGCGCGCCTACGCCTACCGCCAGAAAGACCCGACCAAGAGCCTCGCGGCCCGGTTCGGGGCGAAGGAGGCCGTCATGAAGGCGATGGGTGTCGGTCTCTGGAAGTTCAAGCTGCGCGACGTCGAGGTCGTCCGCCAGCGGGGCGGCGCCCCCCGCGTCGCGCTCCATGGGCGCGCCCAGGAGCTCGCCGACGAGCGCGGGGTCCGGGCCTGGCACCTCTCGCTCACCCACACCGAACAGATGGCCCTCGCGGTGGCCATCGCTGTCGGGTAACCGACCCCCATGGAACCCGTCGCCACACCGTCGGAGATGGCGGCCGCGGACCGGCGCACCATCGCCGCCGGAACCCCGGTCGAAACGCTGATGGACCGCGCCGGCCGGTCGGTGGCGTGGGCGGTGCGCCGCCGGTTCGACGGCGCGTACGGGCGCCGGGCCGTCGTGGTCTGCGGAAAGGGCAACAACGGCGGCGACGGGCTCATCGCCGCCCGCGTCCTCGCCGGATGGGGAGTCCGCGTCGACGTCGTGCGGCTCAACGATCCGCCCGATGCGTCCGAGCTCGACCGGATGATCGCTCGAGCCGACGTCCTCGTCGACGCCATGTACGGGACGGGATTCAGCGGCGCGCTCGACGGTCCCGCCGCGGCGATCGCGGCCCGCACCCCCGACCTGCCGACCGTGGCGGTGGACATCCCGTCCGGGGTCGACGGGCAGACCGGCGCGACGACCGGCCCGGCCGTGGACGCGGTCGCCACCGTCACGTTCGCGGCCCGCAAACCCGGCCTCCTCTTCGAGCCGGGACGCTCTCATGCCGGCTCGGTGCACGTGGCCGACATCGGGATCGACCCCGGGCCCGTGACGCTCGGTCTCACCGACGCTCGCGACATCCGAGCGTGGCTGCTCGAGCACCGCCGCCCCCCGGAGACCAACAAGTGGCAGGCCGGCGTCCTCGTCGTCGGTGGATCCGGCGGGATGACTGGCGCTCCGCACCTCGTCAGCGGAGCCGCGCTGCGCGCCGGCGCCGGGATCGTCTGGTGCGGGGTTCCCGGCCATGACGCGGCGGCCCGCGCCGGCGGCGCCGAGATCATCACCAAGGCGCTGCCCGCCACCGCCGACGAGGCCCTCGCGGGTCTCGGTGACCTGCTGTCGAGCGTCGAGCGGTTCCGTGCCGTTGCTGTGGGGCCCGGCCTCGGGACGGCCGAACCCACCCGGGCCGCGGTCCGCGAGCTCGTCGCAACGGCCACGCGACCCCTCGTGCTGGACGCCGACGGGCTGAACGCCTTCGCCGGGGAGGCCGCCACCCTTCGGGAGCGTCCCGGTCCCACCGTCCTGACGCCCCACGACGGCGAATACGCGCGACTCGCGGGGGAGCCCGTCGGTGCCGACCGGGTCGACTCGGCGCGGCGTCTCGCCGCGGTCACCGGCGCCGTCGTTCTCTTGAAAGGTCCGACGACCGTGATCGCCGAACCGGACGGACGGGCGTTCCTGAACCTCGCCGGCGGACCCGAGCTCGCCACGGCCGGCAGCGGCGACGTCCTCACCGGGATCATCGCCGGGCTGCTCGCCCGGGGGTTCCCGGCGGTCACCGCCGCCGCCGCGGGGGCGTTCATCCACGGTCGCGCCGGGGACCGCTCCGGGCATACTGGGCTGATCGCCAGTGACCTGATCGCGGCTCTGCCGCGCACGCTCACCGACCTGACCACCACCCCCGGGAGCAGGAATGCCCACGTCCACCCCCGTCCGTGACGTCATGACCAAGAAGGTGGTGACGATCGCCCCGGACCAGACGTTCGAGGCCGCCGCGGACCTGTTGGCCGCCAACGGGATCGGCGCCGCGCCCGTCGTCGACGGCGACCGCCTCGTCGGCATGCTCCGCGACGAGGACCTGATCGTCTCCGAAGCCAACCTGCACGCCCCCACCTGGTTCAACTTCCTCGGGGCAGAGTTCCCGTTCCCCGGACAAGCCAAGCGGTTCGAGAGCGAGCTGCGACGCATGGTCGCCTCGACAGTGCAGGACCTCATGACCACCGACTTCGAGTCCGCCGGACCCGACGACACGCTCGGCGACGTCGCCGCCAAGATGCACGACCGCGATGTCACCCACGTGCCGGTCATCGACGCCGACCACCACCTGGTTGGGATCATCGCCCGGGGCGACCTGGTGCGGCGAGTCGCCGCGGAGACGTGACCGACGACTCGCCGCACTTCCGACCCGCCTGGGGTGAGGTCGACCTCGGCGCGGTGCGGTCCAATGCCCGCATCCTCGCCGCGCGAGCCGCCCCCGCGGCACTGCTCGCTGTCGTCAAAGCCGATGGCTACGGCCACGGCGCAGTGCCAGTGGCACGCGCCGCGCTCGACGCCGGCGCGACATGGCTCGGGGTCGCCCTCGTCGAGGAAGGCGCCGCCCTGCGGGCCGCGGGGATCGACGCGCCGGTGCTTGTCTTGTCCGAGCCACCTCCCGACGCGGCCCACGCCGTCGTGTCGGACACGCTCACCCCGGTCGTCTACACCGAAGCTGGCATCGAGGCGTTGGCCAAGGCGGTCGCGGACGTCAACCCCGACGATGCCCTGCGGGTTCACCTGAAGGTCGACACCGGCATGCACCGCGTCGGCTGTGCACCGGACGCGGCCGGGACCTTCGTGGAAGCGATCGACGGCCGACCCGAGCTCGTCCTCGACGGGATCTGCACCCACCTCGCCGTCGCCGACGAACCCGACCGTCCCGAGAGCCATGAGCAGCTCGACCAGTTCCGCCGGATCCTCCACGAGGTCGAGGTTGCCCGGGGTCGCCCCCGCCTCATCCACGCGGCCAACTCGGCGGCGCTGCTCGCCGTGCCGGAGGCCCGCTTCGACCTCGTGCGCGCCGGGATCGCCCTGTACGGCGTCGCGCCGTCGCCCACCCTCGCCGACCGGGCGTCGCTCACCCCGGCGCTGGCGCTGCACGCCCAGGTCACCTACGCAAAGAACCTCCCAGCGGGCAGCCGAATCTCCTACGGGCTGCGATACGAGCTCGGACACCCATCGCGTGTCGTGACCGTCCCTGTGGGATACGCCGACGGCGTTCCCCGGAACCTCGGGCTGCGTGGGGGCGAGGTCCTCATCGGCGGTCGACGCCACCCCATCGCGGGGACCGTCACGATGGACCAGCTCATGGTCGACGTCGGTGACGCTCCCGTCGAGGTCGGCGACGACGTCGTGCTCCTCGGCCAGCAGGACGACGACGCGATCACCGCCGAGGAGTGGGCCGAGCGGCTCGACACGATCGCCTACGAGATCGTGACTGGCATCGGCCCCCGGGTCCCGAGGCGGTACGTCGGGTGAGCGCGGCCCGTCGGACCCTCAAGACGCTCGGCGTCGCCGCCGGGGTCGCCGCCACCGCCGCCGGGACGGCGTACGTCGCGCAACGAGCCGCGCTCGCCGCGATCCGCCGCCGCCCCGACCCCGACGCCGGCAACCTCGGGCAGCTCGAGTTCGACGACGTCCGCCGGTTCCCCAGCCACGACGGCGGGACCGTCTACACCGCGATCCGGGGCCACGGCCCCCCGATCCTCTTCTCCCACGGCGTCACCATCACCTCCCGGGTCTGGATCAAGCAGTTCCGGTCACTGCCTCCGCACGGCGTGCAGACCATCGCGTTCGATCACCGCGGGCACGGCGAATCGACCCTCGGTGACACCGGCCACTCGATCGACAATCTGGCCGCCGACCTGCGGACCGTGCTCGAGACCCTCGATCTGCGGGACGCCATCCTCGTCGGCCACTCGATGGGCGGCGTCGCGGTGCAGGCATTCGCGCTCCGCCATCCCGACGTGCTCCACGAACGGGTGCGGGGCCTCGTGCTGGACTCCACGCTCGCCAAGACGAGCCTCTCCGCGTCCCGTCAGCTGCGTGGCCTCGCGGAGCGGGTCACCGGCGTGTTCGATCTGCGCAAAGTCATGGACCACCCCAACCTCGGATCGATGTTCGCCCGCGTCGGGTTCGGCCGGGAGCCGCTCGCCAGCCATCTGGAGCTCAATCGCGAGATGCTCGCGAGCTGTGACAGCACGACCGCCCGCGAGGCAACCACCGCACTCCTCTCACTCGATCTCACCGCCGAGCTGCCCCGCCTCGACATCCCCACCCTGGTCCTGGGTGGCACCGCGGATGTCATCACACCCCCGGCCGAATCGCGTCGCCTCGCCGAGCTGATCCCCGGAGCGCAGCTGCACCTGTTCGAGGGTGCCGGGCACATGCTCATGCTCGAGCGCAGCGACGCCTTCGACGACCTGCTGCTCGACTTCGCACGCGACCTCGGAGTGCTCCCGGCCGCGGCCGGCGCTGCATGACCGGGTCCATCACCGACGTGCCCGGCCTCCGAGCCGGTCACCAGACCCGGGGCGCCACCGGCGTCACCGTCGTCCTCGCACCCCGCGGCACCATCGGTTCCGGGGAGCTCCGCGGCGGGGCCCCCGCGACCCGGGAGCTGGCGCTCCTGGAGCCGGGCCGGACCGTCGAGCACGTCGACGCCGTCGTGTTCACCGGCGGGTCGGCGTTCGGGCTCGCGGTCGCCGACGGCGTTGTCGACTGGCTCGCCGAGCAGGGGCGTGGCTACCCGACGCGCGGCGGTCCCGTCCCGATCGTCCCCACCGCAGCGATCTATGACCTCGTCGAATCTGGCGGGACCCATCCTGGGCCGGCCGACGGCCGCGCCGCCGCCGAGGCCGCCGACGCCAGCGTGCTCGTCACCGGCCGGGTCGGTGCCGGCGCCGGCGCGACCGTCGGCAAGTGGCGCGGCGCCGACTACGCCGTCCCCGGTGGACTCGGCTCGGCCAGCACGACGGTCGGCGATGCGACCGTCGGGGCGCTGGCTGTCGTCAACGCCCTCGGTGATGTCCACGACGCCGCCGGGAACCTCCTCGCGGGGTCGAGCGCCCCAGCGGACGCCGAGTCGTTCCCCGACGTGACGCCGTTCGAGGGGTCCCCGGACCCGAACACGACACTGGTCGTCGTCGCCACCGACGCCCGTTGCTCCAAGGCGGACTGCTGGCTGCTGGCCCAGAGCGCCCAGCACGGGATCGCCCGGGCGGTGCATCCCGCCCACACCCGCCACGACGGTGATCTCGCGATTGCGCTCGCGACCGGTGCCGTGGAAGCCCACCTCGACCGGCTGCGGGTGGCGGCCACCGACGTCGTCGCGGCGGCGGTGCGCGACGCCGTCATGGCAAGGGATGATGGGTCCCGATGAGCACGCTCGAGGTGTCGCCCGGATGGCCGTCCTTCGACGCGCTCGCCGCCGCGGCCGGAGCCTGCACCAAGTGTCCGCTGGCCCGGACCCGCACCCAGGTGGTGTTCGGGGTGGGGAGCCCCCACGCTGACCTGGTGTTCGTGGGGGAAGGCCCCGGCGCCGAAGAGGACCGCCAGGGGATCCCGTTCGTCGGCCGGGCCGGTCAGCTCCTCACCCGGCTCATCGAGGGGATCGGGCTCACCCGTGACGACGTGTACATCTGCAACGTCGTGAAGTGCCGCCCGCCGGGGAACCGGGATCCGCTCCCGGTCGAGATCGAAACGTGCCGCCCGTACCTCGAAGCGCAGTTGGACTTCCTCGCGCCGACCGTCGTGGTCACGCTCGGGAACTTCGCCACCCGGCTGCTGCTCGGCACCAAGGAGGGGATCACCAAGCTGCGCGGCAAGGAGTTTCCGTACCGTGACGGCGAGGCGATCCTGATCCCGACCTTGCACCCGTCCGCGGTCCTGCGCAATGGCGGCACTGCGCTGGCGCAGGCCCGCGCGGACTTCGTGCTCGTCAAGCGCGCCGTGGCCCGCGCCCAGCCCGCGTGAGTGACGTCACCGTCGTGGCCGGGACGGCGGACGCGACCCGCACGGTCGGTCGTTGCCTCGCCCCGCTGCTGCGCGTCGGCGACGTCGTCGTCGTCGCCGGTGGGCTCGGCGCCGGGAAGACGACGTTCACGCAGGGCCTGGCCACCGGGCTCGGCGTCACCGACAGCGTCGTCAGCCCGACCTTCACCCTCGCCCGCGAGTACGAGGGCCGACTCCGGCTGGTCCACGTCGACCTGTACCGCCTCGACCGGGCCCAAGAGGTCCTCGACCTCGGCCTCGAAGACCTGGCCGACGACGCGGTCCTCGTCGTCGAGTGGGGCGACGTGGCCGCGGCGTACCTGAACCCCGAGCATCTCGAGGTGCGCCTGACCCCGGCGGTCGGCACCGAGGCGGCCGCAGACGAGCAGCGGATGATCGCGATCACCTGCCATGGCCGGTCCTGGATGCCCCGCGCGGACGCGCTGGCCGCTGCCGTCGGAGGGACGTGATGCTCCTGCTCGCCATCGACACGTCCACCCCCCGCGTGGCGGTCGCGATCGGCGAATTGGGCCGGGTTCGCGGCGAGGTCGCCCTGTCCGGCCGGCGACGCCACGCCGAGCAGCTCGCCCCGGCCATCGCGTACCTCTGCGAGCAGACCCAGGTCGAGCTCGGCCAGCTCGCCGCCGTCGCCGTCGGCGTCGGGCCGGGCCTGTTCACCGGTCTCCGGGTCGGCGTGACGACCGCCAAGATCATGGCCCAAGCGCTGCGAATCCCCGTCGTGCCGGTCCCGAGCCTGGACCTCGTCGCGTACCCGTTGCGGCACAGCTCCCGGCTCGTCGCGGTGGTGCTCGACGCCCGCCGCCGCGAGGTCTACTCCGCGCAGTACCGACCGGTGCCGGGCGGTGTCCAGCGGACATCCGAGTACGCCGTCGGCCCCGCCGACGACCTCGTCGCGGACCTCGCCGTCCGAGGCGAGGAAGTCCTGCTCGCCGGGGACGGGATCGACCGCAACCGAGACGCGTTTGCCACCCTCGACCGTGCCGAGGAAGCCGGAGCCGCCTTCGACGCGCCGAGCGCCACCGCGCTCGTCGAGCTGGCGAGCGGCCGTGTCGAGCGTGAGGAGTTCGAATCGCCCTACGACGTCCGGCCGCTGTACCTGCGGGCCAGCGACGCGGAGCTGGCCTGGGAGCAGGCCCGGTGACGGTCACCGCGCCGCTGACGGTCTACGTCGTGCCGATGCGGCGCCGGCACCTGCGCTCTGTGCTGCGCATCGAGGCACTCGTCTACCCCCGCCCGTGGAGCCACTCGCTGTTCCTGTCCGAGCTCGCGTTGCGAGGCTCGCGTGCATACTTCGTCGCGCGCGTGGGACGCGACGTCGTGGGCTATGGGGGGATCATGATCAACGGCGACGACGCCCACATCACCACCATCGCGGTGGACCCTGTCCACCACCGCCGCCAGATCGGCACCCGGTTGCTCCTCGTCCTCGTGCGTGAGGCGCTGGCGCGCGGCGCCCGGCACCTCACGCTCGAGGTTCGCCTCTCGAACCACGCGGCCCAGGACCTGTACCGCCGGTTCGGGTTCGGACCGGTCGGGGTCCGCAAGAACTACTACCAAGAGACCCACGAGGATGCGCTGGTCATGTGGGTCCACGAGATCGACAGCAGCGAGTACGGCGCGCTCCTCGCGGCGCTCGAGCGTGGCATTGCCGGCGACACGCTCTACGACGAGCGCCGGTGGTGACGACGGGGGTGTCCGCTCCGATCTTGGGGATCGAGACGTCGTGTGACGAGACCGCGGCGGCGGTCGTCGCCGAGGGCCGCGTCGTCCAGTCCTCGATCGTGTCGAGCCAGGTCGACCTCCACGCCCGGTTCGGGGGTGTCGTCCCGGAGATCGCCAGCCGGGCGCACGTCGACCTCATCGGCCCGGTGATCGCCGAGGCGCTCGGCGAGGCCACGGTGGACCTCGACGGGCTCGGCGCCATCGCTGCGTGCCGCGGCCCGGGACTCGCCGGCGCCCTGCTCGTCGGCGTCAGCGCGGCCAAGGCCCTCGCCCTCGTCACCGGGTTGCCGTACGTCGCGGTGAACCACCTCGAAGCGCATCTGTACGCCGCGTGGCTCGAGGAGCCCGACCTCGAGCCGCCCCTCGCGGTGCTCGTCGTCTCCGGGGGGCACACCCTGGTCGTGATCATGGAGCGCCACGGCCAATACCGGGTCGTGGGCCAGACGGTGGACGACGCCGCCGGCGAGGCGTTCGACAAGGTCGCCCGGCACCTCGGGCTCGGCTACCCGGGCGGTCCCGCCATCGACGGCCTCTCGACCCACGGCGACCCCGAGGCGATCCGATTCCCGCGTGCCATGCGGGGGGAGCCCGACCTCTCGTTCGCGGGACTCAAGACCGCCGTGGTCACCCACCTGCGCCGGCACCCCGACGCGCCCGTCGCCGACGTCGCGGCCTCGTTCCAGGCTGCCGTCGTGGACCAGCTCGCCGACAAGCTCCTCGCCGCCGCCGACGACGCCGGTGCCTCGACACTGGTCCTGGGGGGCGGGGTCGCAGCCAACTCGGCGCTGCGGGCCCGGGTGGCCTCCCGCGCGGCCGACACCGGACGGCGGGCGTTCCTGCCCCCACCGGTGCTCTGCACCGACAACGCGGCCATGATCGCCGCGGCGGCCTGGTGGCGGCTCGACGCCGACGGCCCGACGCCGCTCGACGACGGGGTGGACCCGACCCTCGGGCTCCCCTCGATCAGCTGATCCCGGACGCGGGCTTGCTGGCCTCCGCCGGGCACGGTATGTTGATCGCTGGCACTCCTACCCGCCGAGTGCTAATTGCCGCAGACGTTTCGACGCCCCAGGAGGCGCTCCCCATGAAGTTGCAGCCGCTCGAGGACCGCATTGTCGTCCGGTCGAACGAGCCCGAAGAGACCACGGTCAGCGGGCTCGTCATTCCGGACACCGCCAAGGAGAAGCCCCAACAGGGCGAAGTGCTCGCCGTCGGTCCCGGCCGGCGCTCCGAGCAGACCGGCGAGATCGTCCCCCTCGACCTGAAGGTCGGTGACACCGTCGTCTACTCGAAGTACGGCGGGACCGAGATCACCGTCGACGGTGAGGACCTGCTCATCCTGACCAGCCGCGACGTCCTCGCGAAGGTCCAGAAGTAGCTCCCGCCACTCGTTACGTCGCGACCCCCGGCTGAGCCGGGGGGTCGCGGCGCGTCATGCCGTCTCGGCGACGCGGGCGGCGGCGGTCGCGCGGGCCCAGCCGTAGTCGACCTTGCCGTTCGGTCCGCGCCGGATCTCGTCGACGACCACGATGTGACGGGGCCGCTTGAACCGGGCCAGCGCCGCACCCGCGGCCTTGAGCTGCTCGGGATCGACCGTCGCTCCGGGCTCGGCGGCGACGACCGCGGTGACCGCCTCGCCCCACCGGTCGTCGGGGACACCGACCGCGACGCAGTCGGCGATGGTCGGGTCCAGCTTGATGGCTTCCTCGACTTCCTCGGGGTAGATCTTCTCGCCGCCGGAGTTGATGCACACCGAGCCTCGACCGAGGAGCGTGATCGTCCCGTCGTCATCGACGGTCGCCCAGTCACCAGGGACGGAGTACCGCGCGCCGTCGAAGACCCGGAAGGTGGCGGCCGACTTGCCCGGGTCCTTGTAGTACCCCGCGGGGAGGTGCCCGCCGAGGGCCAGCATGCCCTGCTCGCCCGAACCGGGTCGCACGTCGCGCCCGTCTTCGGTCAGGACCTTGGTCCGAGGACCGACACGGAACCGCGCCGTTCGGGCTGTGTCACCGGGTGCGGTGATGCTGCTCGCGAAACCGATGCCCTCGCTCGATCCGAGGCTGTCCAACAGCAGCATCGGTTGGCGGGCTTGCAGCTCGGCCTTCAACTCGGCGCTCCAGATCACCCCGCTGCTGATGATCAACCGCACGGCCGAGAGGTCATATGGCTCCCCGCGCCCCTCGGCCTGTTCCAAGGCCCGCACCATGGGCTTCGCGAAGGCGTCTCCCACGATGGCCAGCTGGGAGACCTGCTCCCGAGCGACGGTCCGCCAGAGCTCGTCGGCGTCGAAATGACGGCTCTCGAGCGTCACGATGCTGCCGCCGAGGAACAACGACTGGATCGTCGTCATCGCGCCAGTCCCGTGCATCAACGGCGACGCCGGCAGATGCGTGGGGGACAAGCCAGACGCGGCGATGCGAGCCGCCGCGGCCCCCGCATCCGCCGACGTGTCGGGGAGCGTCTCGCCGAAGAGCGGGTACGTGTTCTCCCCCAACGACCCGTAGAAGTCCTCGTTGCGCCACATGACACCCTTGGGCATCCCCGTCGTACCGCCCGTGTACAGGAACCACAGGTCGTCGCCTGACCGCCCGATCCGGGGGGCGGGCTCGTGGGCGGCGAGCAGCGTCTCGAACGGCACCGCGCCCTCGAGCAGCGGACTCCCGTCGTCGACCTGGACCACCAGGCGAAGCTTCGGGAGCCGGTCGCGGGCCTCGGCGACGTGCTCCGCCAGCGTGCCGTGGAAGACCAGCACCTCGGCGTCGGCGTTGTCGAGCAGGTAGGCGAGCTCGTCGGCGAGGTACCGGTAGTTCACGTTGACGTGCACCGCCCGTGCCTTCAACGACCCGTACATCGCCTCCATGAACTCGTTGCTGTTGTAGAGGTACAACGCGACTTTCGAGTCGGGCTGCACACCGTGCGCGGCCAACGCCCCGGCGAACCGGGACGCCCGCTCGTCGAACGCCGTCCAGGTGTGGCGCCGTTCGCCCTGCACGATGGCGGTGCGGTCGGGCAAGGCATCACAGACCGATTCGAAGACCGTCGCAAGGTTCCAGTTGGGCATGGTGCTCCCGGATCGATGTCGGCGGGAGCATACGCTCGCCTCGTGGCGGCGAAGCGGGGAGGCCAGCAGCGCATCCCCCGTCCGCCCTCGGCGCGCCCCGGGGACCTCGCCCCGTGGGCGCACCTCGACCCCGACGAGCGGCGCTTCAACCTCGCCGACGTCCGAGAAGCCTGCCGGCGCCTGCCCCCACCGCACCGGCCGGTGCCGCCACCGACGGCGCGGCCCGCCGCGGTGCTCGTCCCCATCTTCGACGCCGACGGGGAGGCCCGGGTCATCCTCACCAAGCGGCCCGAGACGATGCCGTCACATCGGGGGGAGATCGCCTTCCCCGGCGGCAAGCTCGAGACGGAGCGGGACGGGTCGCTCCGCGACGCCGCGCTGCGCGAAGCCAACGAGGAGATCGGCCTCGACCCGAAGGGCGTCGACATCGTCGCCGAGCTCGACAGCCTCACCACCGTCGCGTCCCGGTTCGTCCTCACCCCGTTCGTCGGGCTCCTCTCGGGGCACCCCGAGCTGCACCGCGACCCCTCAGAGGTCGTCCGGATCTTCGACGTCCCGATCTCGGAGCTGCTCCGCGACGACGTCTACCGTGAGGAGCGCTGGGACATCCCGGCCGACCTCGGCATCAGCCCCGGACGGGACCGGGCCATCCACTTCTTCGAGCTCGCCGGCGAGACCGTGTGGGGCGCCACCGCCCGGATCCTCGCCGGCTTCCTCGCCCATCTCACGGCGGGGCGATGAGCCCCCCGCTTGGGCCTCCAGCCGACCCGCAGGCGAGCCGACACTCTCCCGAGGGCCATTCGAGCCCAGGAGGCGCGTGCATGCAGACCCAGACCCGCGACGGCGGCGCTCCTCGCCGGGCCCGTCCCACGCGACGAACGCGACGCGGCTGGTGGGGCGTCGCCGGGGCGATCGTCGCGGGCGCGCTCGGGCTGACCGCCTGCGTCACACCCGCCCCCCCACCGGTCGGGTCCGGGACCATCATGGGCCCCAGCACGCTCACCGCGGCGCAGATCGCGGCGTACGTCTGTGCCGTCGGACGATGCGCCACCTGGCTGCCCGAGATCTCACCGCAGCAGATGGCCCAGCTCTACATCGACGAAGGGAACGTCGTCGGCGTCCGGGGGGACATCGCCTTCGCCCAGTCCGTCCTCGAGACGGGATGGTTCGCGTTCCCCGGCTCCTCGCCCCAGAACACCGTCCCGCTGCCCGCGCCCGGCGACACCACGTTTCCCACCTCGGGGGTGCTCCCCCGGGACCACAACTACGCCGGGATCGGCGCGTTCCCGGGCAGCACCGTCTACATGCGCATGCCCACCCCCACCGACGGGATCCGGGCCCAGCTCCAGCACCTCCGCAACTACGCCGACGCGACCTCGCGCCACGACAACCTCGGCGCCCCCTTCGAGGCCCGCCCCGGCTACGACGCCAACGCCTTCGACCACTTCCTCTATAAGGGCCAAGCCCCCCGCTGGATCGATCTCGACGGCCGCTGGGCGGTCCCGGGCACCACCTACGGCCAGACCATCCTCAGCATCTACAACAACATGCGCACCTATGCCGGCCTCGCACCCATCTCGGCGTCTGGTCTCAGCGCCTCGTCGCTCCTCACCACCCAAGAGCTCCAAGCCACCACGACCAACCGGCACTGACCCACCACCGCGACCGGCGGGGCGGAGCCCTTCACCGCGGTCGCCGGTCCAGAACCGGGGTGGCGGTACCATCGCCCTTCTGGCAAGACGGGCGTGAGGAGCGACGTGGAAGTCGAGATCGGAATCGGCAAGGCAGCCCGACGGGCCTACGGGTTCGACGAGATCGCCATCGTGCCCAGCCGACGCACCCGAGATCCCGAAGATGTCGACATCTCGTGGGAGATCGACGCGTACCCGTTCCAGCTGCCGCTCATCGCGGCCGCGATGGACGGCGTCGTGTCCCCCCGCACGGCGATCGACATCGGCAAGCTCGGCGGACTGGCCTGCCTCAACCTCGAAGGGCTCTGGACCCGCTACGAGGACCCCGAGCCCCTGTTCGAGGAGATCGCCGAGCTTCCCGCCGAGAAGGCCACCCGACGCATGCAAGAGATCTACGCCGAGCCGATCCGCGAAGACCTCATCGAGGCCCGCATCCGCGAGATCAAGGCTGCCGGGGTCACCGCCTCGGCGTCGCTCACCCCCCAGCGCGTCGAGCAGTACGCCAAGCATGTCCTCGACGCCGAGCTCGACCTCCTCGTCATCCAAGGCACCGTCGTGTCCGCCGAGCACGTCTCCAAAGACGAATCGCGCCAGCCCCTCAACCTGAAGAAGTTCATCCGCGAGTTCGACTTGCCCGTCATCGTCGGAGGCTGCGCCTCCTACTCCACCGCGCTGCACCTCATGCGCACCGGCGCAGTGGGGATCCTCGTCGGCGTCGGCCCCGGTCACGCCTGCACCAGCCGCGGGGTCCTCGGCATCGGTGTCCCCCAGGCCACCGCGATCGCCGACGCCGCCGGCGCCCGCATCCGCCACCTCGACGAGACTGGCGTGTACGTGCACGTCATCGCCGACGGTGGCATGCGCACCGGCGGTGACGTCGCCAAAGCAATCGCGTGCGGCGCCGACGCGGTGATGATCGGCTCGCCGCTCGCCCAAGCCTACGAAGCCCCCGGCCGCGGCTACCACTGGGGCATGGCCACTTTCCATCCGACCTTGCCGCGCGGTGCTCGTGTCTACGCGGGTCGCAACGCGTCCCTCGCCGAGATCCTCATCGGGCCAGCCCACGAGAACGACGGCACCCTGAACCTCTTCGGTGCTCTCCGCACCTCGATGGCCACCACCGGGTACGAGACGCTCAAGGAGTTCCAGAAGGCCGAGGTCATGGTCGCGCCCGCGCTCAAAACCGAAGGCAAGATCCTCCAACGCGAGCAGCACATCGGCATGGGCCGCTAAGCCCAGGCTCTTGACGCCTCAGCACGACACCGTTCTCGTCGTCGACTTCGGAGCTCAATACGCCCAGCTGATCGCTCGGCGGGTCCGCGAGGCGCGGGTGTACTCCGAGATCGTCCCTCGCACCATGCCGCTCGACGAGATGCTGGCCAAGCGCCCACGCGGGATCATCTTCTCGGGCGGTCCCGCATCGGTGCACGTCGACGGCGCCCCGTCCATCGACGCGTCTGTGTACAAGGCCGGTGTGCCGATTCTCGGCATCTGCTACGGGGCCCAGCTCGCCGCGCTCCAGCTTGGCGGTCACGTGCAGCGCACCGGCGGCGGCGAATACGGGCGCACCCCCATGACACGGACCGAGGCCCCGTCGCTCCTCCTCAGCGACAGCCCCGGTGACCAGGTCGCCTGGATGAGCCACGGCGACGCGATCGCCGTTCCACCCGAGGGCGCCGTCGTCACCGCAACGACCCCGGGCGCGCCGGTCGCTGCGTTCGAGGACCGCGACCACGCTCTGTTCGGCGTTCAGTTCCACCCTGAGGTCGTCCACACCGAACGCGGCCGCGAGGTGCTCCACGCCTTCCTGTTCGAGGTCTGCGGCTGCCGACCGACCTGGACCCACACCTCGATCATCGACGACGGCGTCACCGCGGTGCGGACCCAGGTCGGCGACGCCCGCGTCATCTGCGGCCTCTCCGGCGGTGTGGACTCCGCCGTCGCGGCCGCGCTCGTCCACAAGGCGATCGGCGACCAGCTGACCTGCGTCTTCGTTGACACCGGGCTGCTCCGCCTGGGAGAAGCCGACCAGGTCGAAGAGACGTTCCGGCGCCAGTTCCACGTCGACCTCGTGCACGTCAAGGCCGCCGACCGGTTCCTCGACGCCCTCAGCGACGTGTCCGATCCTGAGCAGAAGCGCAAGATCATCGGCGCGACGTTCATCCGCGTGTTCGAGGAAGTCGCCGCCGAGCTTTCCGACGCGGCGTACCTCGTCCAAGGCACCCTCTACCCCGACATCGTCGAATCGGGGGGTGCCGACAACGCCACGATCAAGTCGCACCACAACGTCGGGGGGCTCCCCGACGACATGCGCTTCGAGCTCGTCGAGCCGTTGCGCAACCTGTTCAAGGACGAGGTGCGAGCCATCGGCGAAGAGCTCGGGCTCCCCGACGAGATCGTGTGGCGCCAGCCGTTCCCCGGTCCGGGCCTCGCGGTCCGCATCATCGGAGAGGTGACCCCGGACCGGCTCGAGACCCTTCGCCGGGCCGACCATGTCGTCACCGAAGAAGTCCGGCGCGCCGGCCTGTATCGTGAGCTCTGGCAGAGCTTCGCGGTGCTACCGGCGGTGCGGACCGTCGGAGTCATGGGCGACGGTCGCACCTACGAGTACCCGATCGTGGTCCGGGCCGTGACCTCGGAGGATGCGATGACAGCGGACTGGGCTCGACTCCCACACGACGTGCTGGAGCGCATCGCGTCGCGGATCATCAACGAGGTTCCCGGCGTCAACCGCGTCGCGTACGACATCACCAGCAAGCCACCCGGCACCATCGAGTGGGAGTGAACCCAATGGACACCAACAGCCTCGAAGCGACCGCCCGCGCGCTCGTTGCCCCCGGCAAGGGGATCCTCGCCGCCGACGAGAGCACCGGCACCATCAAGAAGCGCTTCGACACGATCGGCGTCGACAACGTCGAGGAGAACCGGCAGGCCTACCGCGACCTCCTCTTCACCGCCGACGGCATCGGCGACTACATCAGCGGCGTCATCCTCTACGACGAGACCATCCGTCAGGTCGGCCTCGACGGCACCCCGTTCCCCACGGTGCTCGAGAGCCGAGGGGTGATCCCGGGCATCAAGGTCGACACCGGCGCCAAGCCCCTCGCGCTCGCCGACGCCGGGGAGACCGTCACCGAAGGGCTCGACGGGCTCCGCGACCGGCTCGCCGAATACCGGTCACTCGGTGCTCGCTTCGCCAAGTGGCGCGCCACCTACCTCATCACCGACGCCCTCCCGTCGCAGTACGCGATCGACGTCAACGCCGACGCCCTCGCTCGGTACGCCGCGCTCTGCCAGGAGGCCGGAATCGTCCCCATCGTCGAGCCCGAAGTGATGATGGAAGGGAGCCATACCATCGACCGGTCCGCCGTGGTCAGCGCGGCCACCCTCGAGGCCCTCTACCACGCCCTCTACGAGCAGCGCCTCCATCTTCCCGGGACGCTCCTCAAGCCCAACATGGTCCTGTCGGGCTACGACGCATCCGTGCAGGCGTCGGTGGACGACGTCGCCGACCAGACCCTCGAGGTCTTCTCCGCCCATGTACCCGGGGCGGTGCCCGGCATCGTGTTCTTGTCCGGCGGCCAGACCGACGAGGACGCCACCGCGCACCTGGACGCGATGAACAAGCGCGGCCCGCATCCGTGGGAGCTCAGCTTCTCGTACGGCCGCGCCCTCCAAGCGGCGGCGCTGCAGGCATGGCGGGGCGACCCGGCCAATCGGCGCGCCGCCCAGGCCGCGTTCCTCCACCGGGCCAAGTTCAACAGCTTGGCCCGCTCCGGGAAGTACTCGCCCGACATGGAGCAGGCGGCCTAACCCCGCCCGGCACGCCGGTCGTGCGGGCACTCGTCCAGCGCGTCACGGAGGCCCGAGTCCGCGTCGATGGTGCCGTCATCGGCGAGATCGGCGTCGGGCTCTGTGTGTTCGTCGGCGTCACCCATGACGACGATGCCGCCCGCGCGCACCGGCTCGCCCAAAAGGTCTGGCAGCTCCGCGTCTTCACCGACGACGCCGGGGTGATGAACCGGTCCCTCGCCGAGACCACGGGCGCCACCCTCGTCGTCAGCCAGTTCACGCTCTACGGCGACACGGCCCGGGGGCGCCGGCCGTCCTGGAGCGCAGCGGCGCCTCCCGCCGACGCCGAGCCACTCGTGACCGCGTTCACCGACGCGCTCCGCGCGCTCGGCGGGACCGTCGCCACCGGCCGGTTCGGTGCCGACATGGCCGTCGAGCTCACCAATGACGGGCCGGTCACCCTGCTCCTCGAGGTTTGACTGACACCCCGTCCGACACCGCGCCGTGCCCGAACACGTGTACGGGGCGGCCCGGGTCCGCCAGTACCATGGTTCGGTCATGACTTCCGTTCCTGCCGCATCCGCACCGGCGGAGGAACGGGACCGAGTCGAGCAGCTCCTCGCCGGCCTCAACCCGGTCCAACGCGAAGCGACCGCCGCGCCCGACGGGCCGCTGCTCATCGTGGCCGGTGCCGGCTCGGGCAAGACCCGCGTCCTCACGCACCGGATCGCCTATCTGATCGCCACCGGGCGGGTCTCGCCGTTCAACCTCCTCGCCATCACCTTCACCAACAAGGCCGCGGGGGAGATGAAGCAACGGGTCGCGACACTCGTCGGTCCCGTCGCGCACCGCATGTGGGTCTCGACCTTCCACTCGGCGTGCGCCCGGATCCTGCGTCGCGAGGCCACCCGCGTCGGGCTCCGCTCCTCGTTCACCATCTACGACCAGTCCGACGCGGTGCGCCTCACCGACTACGTGCGACGCGACCTCAACCTGGATCCGAAGCGGTTCCCGCCCCGCCAGCTCCACGCCCGGATCTCGGCGTTGAAGAACGACCTGGTCGGCCCGGCCGAAGCGGTGGCCGCGGCGGCCTCCAAGCCCGAGCAGCGCTACGCCGAGGTGTACGTCGAGTACCAGCGGCGCCTGCTCGAGGCGTCCGCCGTCGACTTCGACGACCTCCTGCTCCTCGCCGTGCGCCTGTTCCAGGATCACCCCGACGCGCTCAAGCGATGGCAGCACCGGTTCGCGCACGTCCTCGTCGACGAGTTCCAAGACACCAACGCCGCACAGTGGGAGCTCGTCCGGCTCCTCACGTCCGAATCCCGCAACGTGATGGTGGTCGGCGACCACGACCAGGCCGTCTACGGGTTCCGGGGCGCGGACTACCGGAACCTGGTCCGGTTCGAGGAGACGTTCCCCGACGCCACCGTGATCGTCCTCGAGCAGAACTACCGGTCGACGCAGGCCATCCTCGACGCCGCCAACGCGGTCATCGCCAACAACGCCGCCCGGCGACCCAAGCACCTGTGGACCGAGCAGATCGGCGGTGAGCTCCTCACCCAGTATCAGGCCGAGGACGAGCACGACGAAGCGATCTTCTGCGCCCACGAGGTGATGCGCCTCACCGACACCGATGGCTACCGGTTCCGTGACCTGGCGGTCTTCTACCGGACGAACGCGCAGAGCCGCGTCATCGAGGAGATGTTCGTCCGGGCTGGGATCCCATACCGGGTGGTCGGCGGCGTCCGCTTCTACGACCGCCGTGAGATCAAGGACACGCTCTCGTATCTCCGGGCGATCGTGAACCCCGACGACGAAGTCTCGTGGAAGCGGATCGTCAACGTCCCGAAACGGGGCGTCGGTGACACGTCCGTCGCGAAGGTCGATGCCTACGCCCGCGCATCCGGGATCACCTTCCGTGATGCGCTCCGCGAGGCCGCCATCGCCGGTGTCACCGGTCGCGCCCTCGGGGGCATCGACGACCTGTTGACGCTCGTCGGGCTGTTCGAACGGGCTGCCGAGGACGGCGTGGCCCGCACCATCGAATCGATCCTCGAACACTCCGGCTACCTCGCGGAGCTCGAGGCCGAACGGTCCATCGAGGCGCAGGGCCGGATCGAGAACCTCCAAGAGCTCATCGGCGTCGGCCGCGAGTTCGACGCCGCGCTCGACGCCGGTGACCTCACCGGGCTGCCGGCCATCGCAGGGGTGGGCAGCACCGCCGAAGGTGGCGGTTCCACCGACGCCGCCGTGATCGTCCCGACCGGGCTGGACCGGATCCAGGCGTTCCTCGAGGCCGTCTCCCTCGTCACCGACCTCGACACCGAGGACGGTGACGGCGAGGACCACAGTGCGGTCACCCTCATGACCCTCCACGCCGCGAAGGGCCTCGAGTACCCCGTCGTGTTCATCGCCGGCATGGAAGACGGCGTCTTCCCGCACCTGCGCAGCCTCGGCGATCCCGACGCGCTCGAGGAGGAACGACGCCTCTGCTACGTCGGGATCACCCGCGCCCGGGAGCGGCTCTACCTCTGCCACGCCTGGCGGCGCACCCTGTACGGGATGACGGACTACTACTCGCCGAGCCGGTTTCTCGCCGAGATCCCCGAAGAGCTCGTGCACCGCATCGGCGAGGAGCGCGCCCGAGGCGGCGGCGTCAGCGCCCACCGGGAGGCCGTCGTCGACGCTGCGCTGCAGCGCGCCGCCCCCGCGGCGGGTGGCGCGAGCGGCGCCCAGCATCTCGGGATCAAGATCGGTGACGACGTGGTCCACGACACCTTCGGGGAAGGCGTCGTGATCGACCTCGAGGGGCGCGGCGACTCGATCGAAGCGGTCGTGCAGTTCCGCGACGTCGGGGAGAAGCGCCTCCTGCTCGCCTGGGCGCCGCTGCGCCGCGCCGACACGTAGCGCACGACGACGTCCGTCGCCCGGGCGCACCCGGCGTCAGCGGGGCAGGGGCTGCGGTGCGGGGTCCACGTGACGAAAGTCCACGATCACGCCGCCCTGCTGGCTACCGACCTTCGGGAACTGCAGCGCGTACCGGTCCAGCTGGCGGGCCGTGAGGAGCCGGTCGTGGCAGTCGAAGTAGCCGCGGCTCAGGTTCCGCCACGCCACCGTGCACGACGGTGAGCCCGGGATCCGGGCCACCAGCGCAACGAGGTGGCCCGCCTCCACGTCGAGCCAGAAGCCGGTGCCGCCGAACGGGTGCGCGAAGTACAGCCGGGGCCCCTGGTCCAGCGTGCTGCGCAGATCGCTCTCCAACCCGATGTAGACGGGCTTGGGGGTCGGGGTTCCCTGCGCCCCGCCCGTCGCGAAGTACAACAAGGCCCCCACCAGGAGCGCGGCGAGCACCACGAACGAGCCGGTCACGAGCAGCAGACGCCGGTCCGACATTGCGGGGGGCACGGCCCTTTGGTACCTGGGTTGGCTGGCCGGGTCCAGTCGGGGCTGCATACGCTGGCGCCCCACCCGCCGAGGACCGGCGAGGGACCACCGAGGTGTCAGCCCATGCAGCGGCGCTACCGCGTCATCATCGCCAAACCCGGCCTCGACGGTCACGATCGCGGTGCGAAAGTGATCGCACGGGCGCTGCGCGACGCCGGGTTCGAGGTCATCTACACCGGCCTGTTCCAGACCCCTGACCAGGTGGCCGAGACCTGCCTGCAAGAAGACGCCGACGCGGTCGGACTCTCCGTGCTGTCCGGCGCCCATCTGACCCTCTTCCCCAAAGTCGTGAGCCTGCTGCGCGACCGGGGCCGTGACGATGTGCTGGTGTTCGGGGGCGGGATCATCCCCGGCGACGACGCCACGGCGCTCGAAGCGGCCGGCGTGGCTCGGCTGTTCACGCCGGGCGCCCCGCTCGAGGAGATCACGAGCTGGCTGGAGCAGGCGCTCGACGCTCGGGAGTCGCGGGTGGCCCCCTAGGCCGAGCAGCGACCACACCGAATCCTTCTCGATCAGGAGCCGCATGGATCTCTTCGAATACCAAGGCAAACAGCTCTTCGCGCGCTACGACATCCGCGTCTCTCCGGGCGCGGCGGCCCTCACTGTGGACGAGGCCGTCGCGGAGGCGGATCAGATCGGCTACCCAGTCGTCGTCAAGGCCCAGGTCCACGTCGGCGGGCGCGGCAAGGCCGGTGGGATCAAGCTCGCGGCGACGCCGGACGAGTGCCGCCGCCACGCCCAGGCCATCCTCGGCATGGACATCAAGGGCCACCGTGTCGAGCTGGTCTGGATCGAGCAGGCGAGCGACATCGCCCGCGAGTACTACGCCTCGTTCACCCTCGACCGGTCCGCGAAGACGCACCTCGGGATGCTCTCGGCGCAGGGCGGCGTGGAGATCGAAGAGGTCGCGGTGACGAACCCCGACGCCATCGCCCGCATCCACATCAACCCCGTGGACGGGCTGACCGCCAGCCAGTGCCAGGAGTGGGTCAACGCCGCCGGGCTGGACGACGACGCCCGAGCCGGGACGATCGACATCCTCACCAAGCTCTATCGCTGCTACGAGGACGCCGACGCCGACCTCGTCGAGATCAACCCGCTGATCCTGACGACCGACGGAGTTGTCCGAGCCCTCGACGCCAAGGTGACGCTCGACGCCAACTCGGTGTTCCGCCACCCCGAGTACAAGGAGTACGAGGCCACCCAGCCGCGCGACGCCCGCGAGGAGGAGGCCTACGGCAAGGGCCTCCAGTACGTTGGGCTCGACGGTACCGTCGGCGTCATCGCCAACGGTGCCGGCCTCGCGATGAGCACCGTCGATGTCGTCAACGAGGTCGGCGGCAAGCCGGCGAACTTCCTCGACATCGGGGGTGGCGCCAACGCCGACGTGATGGCGGGCGCCCTCGAGGTCATCAACCACGACCCGAAGGTGAAGTCGATCTTCATCAACATCTTCGGTGGCATCACCAAGGGTGAAGAAGTCGCCAACGGCATCGTCCAGGCCCTCGAGCGCGTCGCGATCGATTCGCCGATCGTGATCCGCCTCGACGGCACCAACGCGGACGAAGGCCGGCGGATCCTCGAACCCCACCTCTCGGACAAGTTTCGGCTCGAACCGACCATGCTGGACGCGGCGCGCGCCGCGGTCGAGCTCGCCCGCGACGCAAGGTGAACGACCAGTGAGCATCTTTGTCGACAAGAACACCAAAGTCGTCTACCAAGGACTGACCGGATCCCAAGGGCGGTTCTACGGCGTGCTGAACCGGGAGTACGGGACGAAGGTCGTCGCCGGCACCAACCCGAAGAAGGCCGGGACCGACGTCGACGGCATCCCCGTCTTCGCCACCGTCGGGGAGGCCGTCAAGGCAACGGGTGCCACCGCGTCATGCGTGTTCATCCCCGCCCCCGGCGTCAAGGCCGCCGTCGAAGACGCCGCCGAGGGTGGCGTCGAGTTCATCGTGGTGATCACCGAAGGCGTCCCTATGCACGACGAGGCCTGGTTCTACAACAAGCTGCGTCGCGACTACCCCAACGTCCGGCTGCTCGGCCCGAACTGCCCGGGGATCATCAGCCCGGGCCAGTGCAACATCGGCATCACCGCCGGCCACATCGCCAAAGCCGGGGGACCGGTCGGGATCGTGAGCCGCTCCGGGACCCTCACCTACCAGGCGCTGTACGAGCTCGAGCAGCAAGACATCGGCGTCACGACCTGCGTCGGGATCGGCGGTGACCCCGTCCCCGGCACCAGCTTCATCGACTGTCTCAGCGCCTTCGAAGCCGACTCGGCGACCAAAGCCGTCATGATGATCGGCGAGATCGGCGGGTCCGCCGAAGAGGAGGCCGCCCAGTACATCAAGGCCGAGATGACGAAGCCCGTCGTCGCCTACATCGCCGGCGTCAGCGCACCGCCGGGCAAGAAGATGGGGCACGCCGGCGCGATCGTCTCGGGTGGCAAAGGGACCGCGCAGGCCAAGATGGACGCGCTGCGAGACGCGGGCGCCAAGGTCGGGTTGAACCCCACCGCGGCAGGCGCGCTGATGGTCGAAGTCGTCGCCGGCCTCTGAGCGGCGATCGCGTAGGCTCGCCATCGTGACCGCCACGCCCGCGCCACCCCCACCCCCGCCCCCGCCGCCGCCGCCGGTGGGCTGGGGCGCGAACCAGCAGGTCCAGCGTCAGACAACCAACGGGTTCGCCGTTGCAGCGCTGGTGCTCGGCATCGCGGTGCTGTGCACAGGAATCTTCGGCGGGATCCTCGCCGTCGTATTCGGGAACCTGGCATTGGCCCGCATCGACGAATCCCAGGGCGCCCAGAAGGGCCGCGGGATGGCGATCACCGGCATCGTGCTGGGCTGGATCGCGATCGGGCTCACCGCCGTCGCCGCCGCGGCGTGGCTCATCTACGGGATCAGCAACCTCTAGTCGTCGGGCCCCCAGTCGTCCCATCGGGTGCCGCGTGCAACCGGCACGTCAGCACCAGGGAACACGCCCGCAGCCCGATCGCGACCGACGCCGAGCACCCCGCCAAGCCTTGCGCATGATCAGGCCCCCGCGGTGGCGGGGGCCTGATCGAGAGCGACGGGTCGAGCTCAGGCGGCCGGAGGCGTGCTCCTGCCCTGAGACTCCCGGAAGTTCAGGAACGAGCCGGCGACGAGGCCGGCGGTCGCGATGAGTCCGACGAAGATCCCGAACTTGCGGTCCTTGCTGACACTGATCCCGGCGGGGACGCTGGGCAGGTTGGGACCGACGATGATCTTGATCAGGACCAACAGAAACGCGAGTCCCGCGAGGGCGAGCAGAATCTGCGCCATCGTGATCGACCCGAACTCACCCGGGATCTCGACCCCGACCGCTTTCAGGACGACATACGCCACGAGCGCGATGCCGATCAGGACCGCGATGAGCGTCAACGTGAAGCCCCAGGCATTATCGGCACCAGAGGCGCTGAAGCCCGGGATCCCCTTGGCGCCGACGCTCACGGTTGCGCCAAGCCAGTCGAAGAACGAGAAGATGAACAGGACAATTCCGCTGATGCCGATGATCTGGTCGCCTCGGGTCAGCCTGTTGAGATCCATGCAGATTCCTCCGAACAACGCGTCGCGGCAAGGGCTGCCCGGCGCCACCAGCAGTCGACCACGGCCACCCCGGGAAAGCAAGCATCCTCGCCGGGTGACGCACCTCGACGAGGCGGTTGAACCCTCGACTACCTTCCTCTTTGTGCGGAGGTTGGGTGTGCTCGCGTCGGGGACCGGCACCATCCTCCAGTCCCTCCTCGATTCCGGACTGCCCGTCGCGCTCGTGGTCGTCGACCGGCCCTGTGGGGCCACGGCACGCGCCGAGGCTGCGGGGGTCGCCGTCGAGCCCGTCGAGCGGACGTCGTTCGGACCCGAGTTCGATCGCGTCGCGTACACCCATCGGGTGGTCGACGCGCTCAAGCGCCACGAGGTCGACCTCGTCGCCATGGCTGGGTTCGGGACGATCCTCGCCGAGCCCATGTACGAGGCGTTCGGTGACCGGGTCGTCAACACCCACCCGGCGCTCCTCCCGGCGTTCCGGGGGTGGCACGCCGTCGACGACGCGCTCGCCGCGGGCGTGAAGGTCACCGGCTGGACCGCGCACGTCGCCACGCTCGAGGTGGACGACGGCCCGATCCTGGCCCAAGAGGCCGTGGCCGTCCTGCCCGACGACACGGTCGAGACGCTCCACGAGCGCATCAAGGAGGTCGAGCGCCGTCGCTACCCCGAGGTGCTCCGCGACCTGCTGGAGGAGGGCCCCTCGTGAGGCGACGGGCGCTCGTGTCGGTGTACGACAAGACCGGGGTGGTCGACTTCGCCCGTGGGCTCCGCGAGCTCGGCTACGAGCTGGTGTCGTCCGGCGGGACCGCGACCGCGCTGGCGGCCGCCGGGCTGGAGGTGACCACGGTCGAGTCGGTGACCGAAGCTCCGGAGATGCTCGACGGTCGGGTCAAGACCCTCCACCCGAGCGTCCATGGCGGACTGCTCGCGGACCTGGGCAACGAGCAGCATGTCGCGGACCTCGACCAGCAGTCGATCGAGCCCTTCCAGCTCGTCGTCAGCAACCTCTACCCGTTCCTGACGGAGCCCGGGATCGAGATGATCGACATCGGCGGCCCCGCCATGGTGCGAGCCGCGGCGAAGAACCACGCCTGGGTCGGAGTGGTGTCGGCTCCGGGACAGTACGACGAGGTGCTTGCCGAGCTCCGCGCCCACGGCGGAGCCCTCACTGAGGAGACGCGTCGTCGTCTGGCGCGCGAGGCGTTCGCGCGCACCGCGGCGTACGACGCGGCGATCGTGGCATGGCTCGAAGGTGACGACACCATCCCCGAACACCTGGTCCTCGCCCTCGAACGCACGAACGACCAGCTGCGGTACGGCGAGAACCCGCACCAGCAGGCCGCCCGCTACCGCGCGGCGGGGACCACCTCATGGTGGGACGACGTCCAACAGCACAGCGGCCTGGCGCTCTCGTACCTGAACTTCTACGACGCGGACGCGGCGTGGCGGACCGTCCACGACCTCGGAGACGACCCGACGTGCGCCATCATCAAGCACGCCAACCCGTGCGGCGCTGCGGTCGCCCATGACCTCGCCGACGCGTACCAGCGGGCCCTCGAGTGCGACGAGCAATCCGCGTTCGGCGGCGTCGTCGCCGTGAACCGGCCCGTCGACACCGCAACCGTGGAGCGCATGGTCGACGGCCCTCAAGCTGACGTCGTCATCGCGCCCGGGTACTCGCCCGGCGCCGTTGACGCACTCATCGCCAAACGCAGGAACACACGGCTCCTCGAAGCGTCACCGCCCGGCCCCTGGTCTCGAGACTTCCGTCAGATCTCCGGCGGGTTCCTCGTCCAGGACCCGCACCACTTCGTGGCGCACCGCGACTCGTGGCGAGTCGTCACCCAAGCCGCACCGAACGAGGCGCAGTGGCGTGACGCCGCGCTGGCGTGGCGGCTCTGCGGGCACGTGAAGTCGAACGCGATCGTCCTCGTGAAGGACGGCCAGGCGGTCGGCATCGGCGCGGGTCAGCAGAAGCGAGTCGATTCGGGAGAGATCGCGGCCCGCAAGGCCGCCGGTCGCGCCGCGGGCGGCGCGTGCGCCAGCGATGCCTTCTACCCGTTCCCGGATGGTATCGACGCCGCCGCCGGGGCCGGCGCCGCAGTGGTCATCCAGCCCGGAGGCAGCATGAACGACGACCGGATCATCGAACGAGCCGACGAGCTCGGCCTGGCCATGGTGTTCACCGGCGAACGCCACTTCCTCCACTGATGACGGCTCGCCTCATGCCCGGCGCGCCCGTCGCCGACGCTGTCTTCGCCGACCTCGCACCCCGAATCCGCGCCGTCGTCGCCGGCGGCCATCAAC
Organism: Acidimicrobiia bacterium; assembly: GCA_035468285.1. GTDB lineage: Bacteria > Actinomycetota > Acidimicrobiia > IMCC26256 > PALSA-555 > PALSA-555. The sequence continues at coordinate 45,931 of DATISY010000007.1, forward strand.
CGGGGCTCGGCACCATCCTCGTCGGCGAGGAGTCAGCCAGTGTCGGGTATGTCCGCATCAAGCATCAGAAGGCCGAGGAGATCGGCTGCGCGTCACCGCACATCCAGCTCCCCGATGACGCCACCCAAGCGGACCTGGTCGCAGCCATCCGCTCCTTCAACGACGACCCGGCGGTCGACGCCATGCTCGTCCAGCACCCCACGCCGCCCCAGATCGACTACGAAGCGGCACTCCTCGAGATGGACCCGGACAAGGACGCCGACGGGCTCCACCCGGTCAACATGGGCCGCCTCGCGCTGTCCATGGCCGGCCCCGTCCCGTGCACCCCCGCCGGAATCGAGGCCCTCCTCGCCCACTACGAGATCCCCATCGCCGGGCGGGAGGTCTGCATCCTCGGCCGCGGGGTCACGCTGGGGCGACCCCTCGCCATGCTGCTCTCCCAGAAGCGACCCACGGCCAACGCCGCCGTGACGGTCGTGCACACCGGCGTCTCGGACTGGCCCCGCTACACCCAACGGGCCGAGGTCGTCATCGCCGCCGCCGGCGTCCCCGGGATCCTCCAGCCCGAGCACCTCACCCCCGGCGTCGTCGTCGTCGGGGGCGGGGTCCGGTACGAGGGCCGCAAGCTCCTCCCAGACGTCGACGAGCGCTGCGCCGAGGTGGCCGCCGCCATCACCCCCCGGGTGGGTGGCGTGGGACCCACCACAATCGCGATGCTGTTCCGGAACATGGTGGAGGCGGCTGAGAGGAGCAGGGCGGGGTGAGCAGCGAGCCGACACCGGCCGCGACCCCGGACGCGGAGTGCCCCTTGTGTGCCACGCCTGTCGCCTGGCAGGCCAAACGGTGCCCGGAGTGTGGCTGGTCGCTCGCCGGCGTCAACGGCCGTCCCGGTCCGTACTCGAAAGCTGCGCTGTGGTGGACTGGCGGCGGCTTTCTCGCGGTCTACCTCATCACCTTGGCGATCGTCGCCTTGACGCACTGACCCGCGTCGACCCCCCGAAGCGAGCAGGAGTCCCATGGCCGAACTGATCACGATGGTGGACGGCACCTTGACTGTCCCGGACGAACCGATCATCCCGTTCATCGAGGGCGACGGCACCGGCGTCGACATCTGGCCCGCCGCGAAGCGGGTCCTCGACGCCGCCATCGAGAAGTCCTACCAAGGTCGCCGCCGCGTGGCGTGGACCGAGGTGCTCGCCGGCGAGAAGGCGTTCCGCGAGACCGGCAGCTGGCTTCCCGACGAGACCGTGGAATCGTTCCGCGAGCACCTCATCGGCATCAAGGGCCCGCTGACGACCCCAGTTGGCGGCGGAATCCGCTCCCTGAACGTCGCCTTGCGCCAGATCCTCGACCTTTACGTGTGTCTCCGCCCGGTCCAGTACTACCCCGGGGTCCCATCGCCGGTGAAGCGCCCCGAGCTGGTCGACATGGTCATCTTCCGGGAGAACACCGAAGACATCTACGCCGGCCTCGAGGTCGAAGAAGGCACCCCCGAGGCCAAGAAGCTCATCGAGGTCTTCAAACGAGAGCTCAACTGGACCATCCGTGAGGACTCGGGGATCGGGATCAAACCGATCTCGGTCACCGGCTCGAAACGGCTCATCCGCGCTGCGATCCAGTACGCGGTCAAGCAACACCGGGCCAGCGTCACCCTCGTCCACAAGGGCAACATCCAGAAGTTCACCGAGGGTGCGTTCCGGAACTGGGGCTATGAGCTCGTCCGCGAGGAGTTCGCCGACGTCGCCGTGGGATGGGACGACTGCAACGGCGACCCCGGCAACAAGGTCCTCGTCAAGGACAACATCGCCGACATCACCCTGCAGCAGGTGCTGACACGCCCCGACGACTTCGACGTCATCGCGACCACGAACCTCAACGGGGACTACCTCTCCGACGCGCTCGCCGCGCAGGTCGGAGGGATCGGGATCGCCCCCGGCGGCAACATCAACTACGTCACCGGCCACGGCATCTTCGAGGCGACGCACGGGACCGCCCCCAAATACGCGGGGCAGGACAAAGTCAACCCATCCTCGGTGCTGCTCTCGGGCGTCATGATGCTCGAGCACCTCGGGTGGGACGAGCCCGCCACCCTGATCACCAAAGCGTTCGAAGCCACCATCTCGGACAAGGTCGTGACCTACGACTTCGCCCGGCTGATGGACGGCGCCCACGAGGTCAAGACCTCGGAGTTCGCCGAAGCCGTCGTCGATCACATGTGACCGCTCGAATGGAGCGGGCCCGCCGACCGTCCTCATCCAAACCGCGGCCCGACGCCGAATGGTGGGAGAGGAGGCACGCGTGCTGCTCGCCGAGCTGAACATCCGCCACAGTCGCCGTCATCAGCCCACCCGCCGGGTCGCGCTCGGGGACACGTACCTCCCCACCAGCGGCGCCGCGTTCGGCGCGGTCCTCCTCGGGGCCGTCGTCGCCGAGCACCTCGACGACCTCGACGAGGACCAGCGTGAGCTCCTCCCCCGACTCCTCCACGACGCCCGCGACGGTCTGGGGGTGCCGCGCATCGCGCTCCGCTACCGGCTCCAGACCGACACGCACGGCCTGGACCGCTCCCGTCACCGGATCATCAGCGAATCGCCCGGCTCGAACGACCGGCCTGCGGCGTTGATCCTCGAGTTCGACGAGCACGCCGCCGGCGCCCCCCAGCTGATCGGCGCCGTGATGGCAGCCGCCGCCCTCCCCTCGTCGGCCCGGCAGGTCGCGCTCCGAGCGATCGAATCGTCGGTCATGCGACCCGTGCTCCCCGAGGGGCTCACCGTCCGGCGCCTCGCGGAGGGCGTCCCCGGTCTCCAGCCCTTCGCGCCCCTGCGGGGCGCGGAGGAGCCCGACACCGACGCGCTGTGGCGCGGCGTGCCCGCGGAGCGCCGCTGGGCGATGGAGGTCCTCGGGATGCGGGCCGGGATGCCCCTCGGTCGTACCGATGTCCAGGCTCGCTTCCGGCGGCTGGTTCGCTTGGCGCACCCCGACCAGGGAGGCGCTCGGGACGGGGCCGCCGAGCGACTCGCCGAGCTGCGCGAGGCCCGGGAGCTCCTCCTCTCGCTCGTGCGGACCAGACCAGACTCGGCCGAAGCGCAGCGCACCGGGTAGGTTCCCGAGCCATGCCGAACCCACCCGTCCATGTCGCGGTCACCGGGGCCGCAGGCCAGATCGGCTACGCCCTAGTGCACCGCATCGCGGCCGGGGAGCTCCTCGGCCCGGAGCAACCGGTCGTGCTGCGCCTCCTCGAGATCGAGCCCGCCATGAAGGCGCTCGATGGGCTCGTGATGGAGCTCGAGGACGGCGCCCACGCGCTGCTCGAAGGCATCGAGGCCACCTCCGATGTCAACCACGCGTTCAACGGCGCGTCGTGGTGCCTGCTCGTCGGGTCCGTTCCCCGCAAGGCCGGGATGGAACGGCGCGACCTCCTGTCCATCAACGGTGGGATCTTCGGGCCCCAGGGGCGTGCGATCAACGCCCACGCGGCGCCGGACGTGCGGGTGCTCGTCGTCGGGAATCCCTGCAACACCAACTGCCTCATCGCCCGGTCGAACGCGCCTGACGTTCCCGACGACCGGTGGTTCGCCATGATGCGCCTCGATGAGAACCGGGCCAAGTCCCAGCTCGCCAAGAAGGCCGGCGTGCCGACCCGCGCCGTGACGAACATGGCGATCTGGGGCAACCACTCCGCCACCCAGTTCCCCGACTGCTTCCACGCCCGAATCGACGGTCGCCACGTCCCCGAGGTGATCACGGATCACGACTGGTTGCGGGGCCCGTTCATGGACACCGTGCAGAAGCGTGGCGCCGCCGTGATCGAGGCCCGAGGTGCGTCGTCCGCCGCGTCTGCCGCGCACGCCGCGATCGAATCCGTCAAGAGCATCTGGCAGCCCACCCCCGAGGGTGACTGGCACTCGCTGGCCGTCGTCAGCCACGACGAGTACGGCGTTCCCGAAGGCCTTCAGTTCGGGTTCCCCGTCCGAAGCGACGGGACCTCCTGGACCATCGTCGAGAGAATCCAGCACGACGACTTCGCCAGCGAGCGGATCACTGCCACCACCAACGAGCTCCTCGAGGAGCGGCACGAGGTGCTCGAGCTGCTCGGCTGAGCCAGGATCCGCCACCCTTGTCGGGCGGCGGGTCACGATGAGGTCGTGGCGTTGACCGACGGTGACGAGCACGGGCGGGGTCTCGATCGTTCCGTGAGCTTCAGCGACGCGGTCTTCGCGATCGCCATCACGCTGCTGGTCCTGAGCTTTCGGCTGCCCAACGTTCCGTCCCATGGCGCCGACGCGCGCTTGCTGGACGACTTGATGGACGAGTCTGGAACCTTCTTCGGCTTCGCGGTGAGCTTCTACGTGATCGCCCGATACTGGATGACCCACCATCGGCTTTCGATCCTGTTGCGCCAGGTCGACTCGACATTCGTCGGATTGAACCTCGTGCTGCTGGCCTCTGTCGTGTTCCTGCCGTTCCCGACCGAGGTCATGGGCAACTACGGCAACACCCGGACGGCGGTCGTGTTCTACGGGCTGGCGATGACGGTCACCGGGCTGCTCTCGACGTGCGTGTGGCAGTACGCGTCGGTGCGGGGTCTGATGGACCCGCGCGTGACGCCAGAATGGCGGCGCGCCGTCTTGATCCGCGGGTTGTCCGTTCCCGCCGTGTTCGCCTCGTCGGTCGCCATCGCGTTCGTGAGTCCCACCGTCGCCCCGTACTGGTGGCTCCTGCTGGTGTTGCAACGGCCCGTGTTCCGGCGACTGCTTCCTGGTCTGGACGATCCCTTTGGGTCCCCGGCCCGCAACGGGTGAACCCGTTCAGGAGGTGGAGCCGTCGGCGGTTTCGGCCCCGGTTTGCGGCTCGGGAGACGGTGTGCCCGGTGGTGACGACAACCCGAGCTCGGAGCGGAGCTCGCTGAGCCGGGCCTGGGCCTCGGCGCTCATCTGTGCCTGCTCCACCTCGAGCATCTTGGTGTCCACCGACGTGCCGGTGAGCTCTGACGCCGCCTGGGCGCGTGCGACGCGACGGTCGATCTTGGTGCGGACCTCCTCGAACGTGGGGACGTCCTCGCCCACCGTCTCGGAGAGCTGCGTCATCGCGGTGTTCATCTCTTCTTGCATCTTCGCCTGGTCGAGTTGGCTCAGCAGCTGCTCGCGCTCGGCGAACTTCTTCTGCAGCGCGGCGGCGTTCTGGGCGACCGCGGCCCTTGCTCGCTCGGACGCCTGCGTGGCGTCGAGGAGCTGCTGCTTGAGCTGAGCGACCTGGGCTTCGAGGCTGATGATCTTGTTCGCGAAGGCCTCCGCGGCGGCGGTGAAGTTGGTCGCCTTGTCGCGGTTCCCGTCCCGGGACTCCTGGTCCGCGAGGAGGAGAGCCTGACGGGCGGAGGCGTTCGACTTCTCGTACTCCTCGATCGCCCGGTCCAGCCGCAGCTGGATCTGCTTCTGGTTTGCGATCACGTTCGTGGCCTGCTCGGTCAGCCGCTTGTGCTGCTGGCGTGCCTCGCGGATCGCCTGCTCCAGCTGGACCTTCGGGTCGGCGGATTCGTCGAGTCTCATGCCGAGCTTGGCGGCGAGGTATCTCCACCAGCGCTGCAGGGCCTTGAACATGGCGCGAGCCTACGTCGTGGTGATCGTGTCGGCGGATCTGGTCATCCCGGCGGCGTCGACGCGGGGAACGGCTCAGCCGGGGGTACGTCGGCAGCGGTCAGGGTGACGAGCTCCGCGTCGGTCGGCGAGTCGAGCTCGACGACTCGGCTGGCCTGACGGGTGACACACGCCTCGAAGAGGGTTCGGGCGAGGCGACCGTTCCCGAAGCTCGCGCCGCGCGGCTGGGCGGCGAACCACGACTTCACCGCCGGGCGGGCCTCCTCGGCGAGGGTGTAGTGATTGGCGTCGCTGAGGGACTCGAAGATCGCGACCAGCTCGTCGTCGGTGTAGTCGGGGAACTCGATCGTCTTGGTGAACCGGGAGCGCAGCCCCGGGTTCGAGTCGAGGAACGTCCTCATCGGCCCCGGGTAGCCGGCGACGACGACGACCAGGTCGGCCCGGTCGTCCTCCATCCGCTTCAACAGCACGGAGACCGCCTCGGACCCGAAGTCGTGCTCGGAACCGCCGGTCAGCGCGTACGCCTCGTCGACGAACAGCACGCCACCGCGCGCCTCGTCGCAGAGCGCGTTGACCTTCGAGGCGGTCTGACCGACGTAGCCGGCCACCAGCCCGGACCGGTCGGTTTCGACGAGATGCCCGCGTGACACGACGTGCAGGACCGCGTCAACCCGGGCGATCAGCCGCGCCACCGTAGTCTTGCCGGTCCCGGGGTTGCCGACGAACACCAGGTGCCGGCTTTGATCGACGACGGGCAAGCCCCGGTCCCGCCGCAACCCCTCGACCCGGGCGAGGTTGGTGAGCAGACGCACCTCGGTCTTGACCGGGTCGAGACCGATCAGGGCGTCGAGCTCGGCCAGCAGTGACTCGATGGTGTCCGGTGGGCCTTCCCGTTGCCGGTCGCGGGGCGGGCTGTCCGCCCCGCTGCGGTCGACCCCTGCGCCGCGCAGCCGTCGCAGCAGCATCGAGCGGAGCGTGTCGACGGCAAGGAGCTCGTCACGGGTTGGGACGGGGTCGATCGCGCAGACGGCGTGGGCGATGCGCATCGCGCCGTCGTAGTAGCGCCAGCCGTGTGCCGTGTGGTCACGTGCGTCGGCGGCGACGATGGTCTCGAAGAGCGGGGAGGGCGTGATGGGGAACGCGCGGTGTTGACTGATGACCGCGCTGGTGCGGAGCTGCGTCGGCGTCGCGGTGCGCAGCGATTCGATCCATGGTGCGAGCGCCTCGGCGAAGGCCCGTAGCTCGGCGTCGCTCGGGTGGCCGTCCGCGGCGATGATCGCGGCGGCGACGGCCTGCGCCTCCAGCGCGGCGTCGAGTGCCGACGCCGCGCCGTCGGCCGGGGTCTCGGCGCGCCGACGGAGGTCGCCTAAGACGTGCCGGAGGTCGGCGACGAACGCCCGGACTGGCTCGTCGAGGAGGCCTGCCACGCGCCCATCCTCCCATCCGTGAACCGGGGACCGTCGAGCCACGTCTCGATCTCGTCGATGATCAGGCCGGGGTCCTCGAGCTGGGGGGCGTGCCCTCGTCCGTCCAGCACCCGCAGGTCGATCGGGTGCAGCCGGGCCGCGTGTCGGGCGGCTTCCACGGCCACGAGGCGGTCCTCTGACCCGTGGATCAGCAGCGTCGGTCGCAGGCGGGCGGCGCGGCCCAGATCTCGGTGCAGTCCCCACGCCAGGTAGCGGACGAGCGAGCGTGCTGCGCCCGCGTAGGCGCCGGGCGCTTCGGGCCATCGGAGCCGTTCCGCGGTCAGCTGCACCATGCGGCGCCGGAGGTCGGGGTCGAGCTGGTGGGCCTGGGTGAGGCTCGCTTGCAGCGACGCGTCGACGAGTCGTTCCGCTCCGAGGGTTCGGGACCGCCACGCGACGACGCCGGTGCCGACCGCGGGGACCGCGAGGGGAGCGAGCCACGCGAACCGCAGCCAGTCCGCCAGGCCCGGTCGCGGGTGCGGCACCGCTGGGTTCAGCATCACCAGACCCGTCACGACCTCGGGGTGCGCGGCGGCGACACCGATGCCGATGGTCGCGCCCATCGAGTTCCCGACGAGCAGCGCGGGTCCGTACTCTTCGCGAAGCAACGCGCCCAGCACCTGGCGCTGGGTCTCGAGGCTGGAGGACCGCTCGGGCGCCCGGGTCCGGCCGAACCCGACGAAGTCGAGGGCGATGACCGTGGCACGGAGCCGCTTCGCGAGGGGCCCCGCCATCGGCTCCCATGACAGCGTGTGTGCGCCGAGCCCGTGGAGCAGCAGCACCCGTCGTCCCGGCGCTGCGTCGGGCGGTGACCACGCTTCGGTGTGCACCCGAACGCCGTCGGCGACGACGATCCGGGTCGTCCCGGGCGCCGTGTCCCGAGCGGAGGCGTGCAACATGAGGAGTGAGGTTACGCGTACGCTCCCCGACGGTGACCGATCGGGGTCTCACGGACGGGTCCGAGCGGTGGACGCTCGAGTTCGCCCGGCCCGACGGGACCGGCGGCTTCGCCCGCCTGAGCGGGAACGGCGAGCGCTCGTCGTACTGGGCCGCGCTGGTGTCCCCGAGCTGGGGCACGGTGGTGGTGCACTACCACGGGCTCGCCGCCCCGCGCCATCCCCGGCTGCTCGCGGTCCGTGGCGACGGCCTCTGGGCTGAGCTCGTCGAGGAGACGGCGGCGGAACACTGGTCCGCGGGCCTCGAGGCGTTCGGGCTCCGTCTCGATGACCCACTCGACGCGGAGGGCGACGGCCGAGGGGAGCGGCTCCCGGTCGGGTTCGACCTGGAGTGGGAGGTCGGTCGCGGGACCGGCGGGGTGGTCCACGGCGACCTCCTCGTGGCCCGAGACCGGGTCGAGTTCGAGGGCGTGGGTCGCTTCGCGCGCGAGGTGATCGTGCCCGATCCGGGGAGCGAGTCGCGCCGGGTCTCGTGGCGGCGCGGCCCCGACGATGGGGACAGCGCCTCCGGTGAAGCGGTGGGTGTCGTCGACGACGCCCGGGGCCTCCCGGTCGCGGTCCACGTCGGCGGGCGGGCCTTCTCGGTTTCGGCGGTCGTCGTCCAGCCCCCCGTCGGGCCGCCGGCCGCCGGCCGCCTCGTGCGAGCGCTCGTCGTGGGCGAGGCCGGCTGCGGATGGCTCGAGCGCGACCAACCGGGGGCGGTTCGTCGAGGTGCCAGCCGAGAGGACAGGATGCGGTGATGTTCCAGGGCTCGGTGGTGGGAATCTTCGTCGCCCCGGCGGCGAGCGCGCCCATGGAAGCGCGCGACGAGATCGAGGCGATCGTCGGCGTCGGGCTCGAGGGGGACCGGTACGCCTCGGCGACCGGCACGTACTCGGGTCATCGCGTCCCCGACTACCAGCGGGCCGTGACCCTCATCGAACGAGAGACGATCGTCGCGGTGCGCGCCGAGACGGGACTCGCGTTCGACGACATCGAGACGCGCCGCAACCTCGTGACCGTCGGGGTGCCGCTCAACCATCTCGTCGACCGGGAGTTCGACGTCGGACCGGTCCGTCTGCGCGGCGTGAACCTCTCCGAGCCATGCGTGTACCTCGAGCGGGAGGTTCGTGACGGGCTCCGCGCCGCGCTCATCCACCGAGGGGGCCTGCGCGCCGAGATCCTCGTCGGGGGACCGATCCGTCTCGGTGACCTCGTTCGGCCCAGCCCGTAAGGAGCCCTCCTCGGGCCCCGGCTCGGAGCCGCTCCGCGGTCGCGTAGCGTGCCCGTATGCCTGAGCGGAACTTCGAGACCACCGCCGCCGTCCACGACCTGCTCGACGTGGTCGGTTCCCTGGACGCCAGCTTCCTTCGCGGGGACCGTGCCGTCGCCGACGACCAGCAGGTCCTCGAGGGTTACAAGTGGATGTTCTCGATCCTGCAGGTGGCCATGGACTGCTACGTGTGGGCCGACCCCAGCAACCCGCGCTTCGTGGAGATCGTCGGTCCGTACAAGAAGTGGGGTGGTGACAACGCCGACGCGTACTACCAGTACGCGCCGGTCGATCCGAGCTGCACGTACCGGGTGCGCGGCAAGCGGGGCGACGCGGCGTACCTGTCATTGACGGTGTACGGCGGCCCGCGCGACGGGCGGTACTCGGAGCGGATCGTCCGAACCGTCAATGACCGCGATGACCTGGACATCGCGCCGGACGGGTCGTTCGAGCTCATGATGGGAGCGCAGCGTCCGGCAGGGTGGGAGGGCACGTTCCTGGAGCTCGAGTCCGACTCTGTGGTTGCGATCACCCGCGACTACCTCGACGACCCGGTGCACGGCATCCGCTGCAGCTGGCACATCGAGGCGCTCGGCCACCCGACACGGTGGCGCGAGGACGACGGCGACCTAGCCGCCCGGTTCCGGGCGGCGACGACGTGGGTTCGCGACCAGGCGAACATGGTGCCCCTCGGGCTCGGGAGCGCCAACCACGTCGACGAGCCCTACCCCGTGCGAAAGGTCACGTTCGGGTGGGCAGCGGGCGACGCGGCGTATGCCATGGGCAGCTACGACCTCGAGCCGGGAACGGCGCTCGTCATCCGGGGTCGGTCACCCGAGTGCGCGTTCTGGAATCTGTGCCTCTGGAACCAGTTCATGCACACGTTCAACTACGACTACGAGCAGTGCACGATCAACGGGTCCCAAGTGGTGTACGAGCCGGACGGTTCGTGGACCATCGTCGTCGCGCACGACGACCCGAAGCACCCCAACTGGCTGTCGACGTGCGGGCATCCCCGCGCGAGGCTCTGGTTCCGGTGGTTCTATCCCGCCGAGACACCCGACGCGCCGACGACCGAGGTCGTCGCGATCGGTGACGTCCCTGCCGCCCCTTAACGCTCCTCTTCCACACCGAAATGGGTGACGTACTCGCGCATCGCGGCGCGCAACGCCGCCGGGTCGATACCGAAGTCACCCGCGAGGTCATAGCGGACGCCCCCGTGCCGGCCCCGCGGGTGCTCGGCGACGAAACGGGTCATCGCGGCTTCGACGTCCGCGCCGAACGGCTGATCGGCCACCGCGTAGATGCGTCGCACCGTGGCGAGGTCATCGGCCATGAACTCGTGGAAGCGCACGTCGAGGGAGCGCTCGGCCGGGAGCAGCGCCCGGTCCCGCATCCCCGCCTCGAGCATCTGCTGAATCCGGTCCGACCAGTAGCGGCCGATGCGCTTCGGGTCTGGGACGCCGGCGTTGAGCCGGGCGGTGTAGGCGAGCATGGTGCAGTTCGACGCGATGACCGACACCGGATCTCGGTGGGAGACGACGAACGTCGCGTCGGGGAACACCTCGACCAGCGAACCGAACTGCTCGAGATGCTGTGGTGACTTCAGCACCCACCGGGTCCCACCCCGTTCCCACTGGAGCACTTGCAGGACACGTTTGAGATAGCGGTACGAGGGCACCTGGTCGTGAGCGAGGTAGTAGTCGCGCCACGTCGGCATGACGGCCATCGTCTCGAAGAGCATCGTCGAGAAGTCGATGGCGAGGAGCTGGATTTCCTCGTGCACGTGGTCGACGGTCATCTCGTGCATGCGCTTGAAGTACGGGAGCGCCTCGTTCAGGAAGACGAGCCCCTCCTCGGTTCGGGCGCGCCGTGGGTCGGGAGCTCCGGCCGCGACCTCGTCGCGTTCGGCGGCAGGGAGCACCGGCTCGAGGCTCTCCCAGTAGGGGAGGGAGCGCAGCGCCGGATCAGCGGCCAGGAGGTTGTGCAGATGAGTGGTGCCGGTGCGGGGCTGGCCCGCGATCACGATGGGGGCGCTGACCGCCAGCTCCAGGATCTCGGGGTGCTGGGCGACCCGGTCCTCGACGAGCAAGCGGTTCTTCAGCAGCTTCACCAACTGGCCGTGGGCACTCACGACCCCCATCGGGCCGAGCCCAGCCTCGTCGCGCAGCGCTCCGGTCAGCACCGTGAGCCGCTCCCGGAAGGCGTCGTCACCGAAGTCGGACAGGCCGGTCTCAGCGGCGGCCTGCTCGCACAGCGGCTCGGGTTCGAGGACCAGCTCGGCGGCGAACGGCTCGACCGCGCGCATCATGGCGGCGATCGACGCGGGGAACTGCGGATCGTCGAGGTCGTCGATGCGCACGGCGGGAGGGCGAGCGGTCGTCACGGCGCAGAGCGTCTCAGCCCGGTGGCCGTGGCGTCCAGACGCGCGCCGCGACAGCAGCACCGAGGGGGCGGTCGGCGCTGCCGCTCGCGTCGCGGCGCCGTCCCGGGACCCGCGGCTGGCCTCGGAGTGACACCACCCCTACAAGTCGATGGCCGAGAGCTCGGGGATCCAGTCCCGCGCCCGGGCGACGCACGCCCGCCAGCGTTCGCGGTCGGGTCGACCCGCCGGGAGGACCCGCTCCGACGGTGCCCACGTGGCGGCAACGGCGTCGTCGTCGGGCCAGATTCCGACGGCGAGCCCGGCCGCGAACGCCGCGCCGAGTGCGGTGGCTTCCCGCACGGGGGCGATCTCGACTGGGAGCTGCGCCGCGTCGGCGAGCGCCTGCACGAAGGTGGGGTTCGCGCTCATCCCCCCGTCGATACGCAACGCGGGGATGGTGGTGGCCGCGTCGCGTTGGGTGGCGTCGACGAGGTCAGCAGCCGTGTGCGCGATACCTTCGAGCACCGCGCGCACGACGTGCGCGGCTGTCGTCCCCCGCGTCAGCCCGAGGAGCGTTCCGCGGGCCCCGTAGTCCCAGAAGGGAGTGGCGATCCCGAGCAGTGCGGGAACGAACCACACGTCGCCACTGTCGGGGCAGCGGGACGCGACGTCGTGGGACGCCGCCGCATCCGGGATGAGCCCGAGGTCGTCGCGCAGCCACTCCACGTTCGCTCCCGCCGCGAGCATGATGGCCTCGAGACCCCACGTGTCGGCCCCGTCGACGCGGCGGGTCACGATCGGGAAGGTGCCCGCCGGTCCCCGGTCGAAACGAGGCCGGTCGGGTCCGACGACGATGTCGAGCATCGCTCCGGTCCCGAACGTGATCTTGGCGTCACCGGGCCGGACGCAGCCTTGCCCGAGCAGCGAGGCTTGCTGGTCGCCGAGCAGCCCACCGATGGGCGGGGCCCCGGGTAGGGCTCGGGCCTCGCCGACCATCCCGGCGGAATCGACGACGGTCGGCAGCACGGCCGGTGGGATCTGCAGCGCCGCCAGCGTGGGCTCCGACCAGTCGTCGTCGTCCCGGGTCCGCAGGCCGGTGAGAGCGGCGTTCGACGCGTCGGTGACGTGCAGCGCCCCTGACGAGAGCGTCCAGGCGACCCAGGCGTCGACGGTCCCGAAGCACAGGTCGCGGCCGCGCTCGGTCTGGCTGAGGAGCCACTCGAGCTTCGTGGCCGAGTGGTTCGGGGCGACGCGGATGCCCTCGGCCTGGAGCTCGAGGCACCGACCCACGGTGCGCAGGTCCTGCCAGCCGATCCCCGGTCCGACTGGCACGCCGCTCGCGCGGTCCCACAGCACGGCCGAGCCGCGCTGGTTTGCCACGCCGACCGCCGCGACGGGGCCGTGTCGCTCCAGCGCCGCCCGGGCGACGGTGAGCACGACCTCGGCCATCACCGCGGGGTCGAACTCGACCAGCCCGGGGGTCGGCGACGACGGCAGGAGCGGCTCGCGGTGCTCGCCGACGAGTCGCGCCCGGGTGTCGACCACCGCCGCCCGCACCGAGGAGGTGCCGACATCGACGACCAGCACCCGCTCCGAGGTCATCCGAGCGTGCCGGGGCGCTGGGGCGAGGTCAGGGCCACGCCGGTGAGGGCCCGAACGCCGAAGGGAGCCCGAGCTTGCCGGGGTTGAGGATCCCGCGCGGGTCGAGCGCGCCCTTGACGTCGGCGAGCACACCGAACCCGGCCCCGAGCGCGTCGGCCACGAAACGGGCCCGGTTCAACCCGACCCCATGATGGTGACTGAGGCTCCCGCCGTGCTCCAGGACCGCACGGGTCCCGGCGTCCCACGCGGCGCGGTAGTACGCCTCGCGTTCCGTCGCTGCCGGCTGGCCCGCAAACGTGAAGTAGAGGCAAGCCCCATCCGCGTAGGAATGGGACTGGTGCGCCGACGCGACGGCCGTCCCCGGGACCGAGAGCAGCGCGGCTGTTGCGGCGTCGTAGATCGCGGGTAGGTCCCGCCAGCGCGCCGCGATCTCCATGGTGTCGACCACGAACCCACGCTGGATCAGGGCTTCGAGAGCGGAGACGTCGTTGCGGTGCTCAAGCCAGCGGTCCACGAGCGCGGCGTCGAGCGGCACCGCGTCGCGGCACTCCTCACCGACCACCGCGAGGACGGCGTCGACCATGGTGGCGTCACCCTCGTCGAGGACCAGGAGCGGATGCAGACCCTCGGTCTGGAAGTTGCGTCGCCCTTCCAGCTCGTCGTACAGGCGGACGACCGCGGGCGTCGCGTCGCGTTGCAGTATCCGGCGGCAGGCGTCGAGCCCGGCCGGGAAGGAGGGGAAGCCCCATGCCGCCGTGCGCGTAGCCGGCGGGGTGCGGTGCAGCCGCAACCGCGCCGAGGTGATCACGCCGAGGGTGCCTTCGCTCCCGACGAACAGCTGGGTCAGGTCGGGTCCGACGGCGGCGCGGGGCGCGCCGCCCGTCCGGACGTGCTGTCCATCGGCGAGGACGACGTCGAGGCCGACGACGATGTCCTCGATCTTGCCGTACCGGGTGGAGTACTGCCCCGCCCCGCGGCAGGCCAGCCAGCCACCGACCGTGGACAGCGCCACCGACTGGGGCCAGTGGCCGACCGTGACGCCATGGTCGGTGCGGAGCTCGTCCTCGAGGACATCGCCGAAGGTGCCGGCGCGCACGTCGAGGACCATCGAGTCGTGGTCGACGGCGACGATGCCGTGCAAGCCGCAGACATCGAGGACGACGCCGCCGTGGACTGGGACGCTCGCGCCGCACACGCCGCTGCGTCCGGCGGCGGTCGTCACCGGGATCCGGTCCTCGTTGCAGACCTGCAGGACCCCACGCAGCTCGTCGACGGTGTTCGGGCGCGCCACGGCGGCAGCGAGGGCCGCCACCTGGTGATCCAACGCCCAGATCATCGCCAATGGCCACCAGTCGCGGCTCGCCTCGCGCAGTGCCGCCGGCTCGGTCACGACGGTCGCGCAGGCCGACCGGAGCCGGGTGAGGGTCGCGTCCGACATCGCGACCTGCGGGACGCGCAGGTGCGCCGTGACGACCGGCGGATCGTCGGTCTCGGGCCCGAACGCGATCGGGGGGGTCGGTACGCCACGCCGAGCCTCGGGCACGGCCGGACCCTAACGGGTGTGGATCCGTCGGCCCATCGGGCCGCGGTGGCGCCCCGGTGGCCGGTTACGCGCCGAGCGACGCGTCGAGCGCTGATTCGGGGAGCTCGCCCGCGGCGCGTTCCCGGTCGCATGCCTGCCGGAACCCGTCGATCTCGTGTCGCGCCCGGGTGGCGTCCCAGCCCAGCTCGGGCCCGATGAGCCGGGCGACGTGGTCCGCGGCGGCCCGGGCCGCGTCGCGGGCCAGGAGCCGGGACCGGGTGCGCCGGGCCAGGACGTCGTCGAGGGTGCGGGCCATCTCGTGGCGGGCGGCGTGGATCGCCTCGGCCCCGACGTACGGCAGTCCGGGGACGAGCGGCTCCCGCCATGCCGGGTTCTCCCGCATGAGGGCCAGGACAGCCTCGGCTTCGGTCCCGTACCGTCCCGCGAGGTGCTCGTGGAGACTGGCGGGCTCCGCCGTCGGGGGCGGCCGCTGGAACCCGTCGGCGCCGGCGAGCTGGAGCCGCTTCGTCCGGGCACGTCGTCGCTTCCCCAGCAGCCGACCAACCTGGTCGATCGTGTCGGACGCCATGCGCCGGTAGGTGGTGAGCTTCCCGCCGGTGACGGTGATGACCCCGCTGGTGGAGACGCGCACGCCGTGGCGGCGCGACAGGTCCGCGGTCCGCTCGTTCGCCGCGCGGGCGAGGAGGGGCCGCAGCCCGGCCCACGTGCCGGTGATGTCGGCGGTCGACACCGGCTCGCTGATGGCCCGGTTCAGGGCCTTCAGCAGGTACTCGATATCCGCCGGGGTGCACTGCGGATCGTCGATCGAGCCGTCGTAGTCGGTGTCGGTCGTCCCGACGTAGGTGAAGTCTCCCCACGGGACGACGAACACGGACCGGCGGTCCTTGGGGACCGGGACAATCGCGGCGATCTCGTTGCGGACCTTCGACCACGGGACGACGATGTGGACCCCCTTGGCTGGACGGATCGACGCGGGTTGGGCGCCCTCGTCGAGGGCGCGGATCCCGTCGGACCAGACGCCGGTCGCGTTCACCACCGTGCGGGCCCGAATCTCGAACTCGGCCTCGTCGGCGCGGACCCGTGCGCCGGTGACCGCACCGGCGGGACCCTTCAGCAAGCCGACGACTTGGACCCCGTTCGCGACCGCCGCGCCGTGCGCCGCCGCGGTACGGGCCAGGCAGAGCGTCAGGCGGGCGTCGTCGGCCTGGGCGTCGTAATAGAGGTACGCCGACGCGACATTGGCGGCTCGCAACGTCGGCATGAGCGCCAGTGCCCGGTCCCGGTCGACGCGCTGGTGGGCCTTGTGGATCCGGAGTCCCCCGGTCAGGTCGTACATCCACATCGCCGCACCCATCGCCCGCGCCACCCGACGGTCGATGAGACCGTCCTTGGCCAGGATCGGGATGAGGAACGGCAGGACCCGCACCAGATGGGGCGCGTTGCGCAACGCCAGCTGGCGTTCGGCGAGGCCCTCGTAGACCAGCCCGAACTCCCGCTGCTGGAGGTACCGGATGCCGCCGTGCACCAGCTTCGAGGACTTCGAGGACGTCCCCGAGGCGAAGTCGTCCCGCTCGACCAGGGCGGTCCGGAGGCCGCGGGACGCCGCGTCGAGGGCGCAGCCCGCCCCGGTGATGCCGCCGCCGACCACCAGCACGTCGAACGGCTCGTCGGCGAGGCGGCCCAGCGCCTCGGTCCGGTCGAATCGGGGTAGCACGACGTCAGGTTACCGGCGGGTAGGGATGGGTCCGGGGGCTGTTCACGCCACCGTGCCAGGCTCGCCCCCGTCAGTGACGACGTCGTGGCCGGCGGCGGCCCACGCCTGCATGCCGCCGGCAAGATTCGCGGCGTCGTAGCCCGCCTGGCGCAAGGCGGTGGTCACCCGTGCCGACCGGGCCCCTGAGCGGCACACCACGACGACCGGGCGGTCCCGCGTCAGCTCGTCCTGACGGGCCGGGAGATCCCCCATCGGGATCCAGACCGCCGCCGGCGCGTGCCCGCTGTCCCATTCGTCGGGTTCACGGATGTCGAGGAGGATCGCGCCGGTTTCGGCACGCTGACTGGCCTCGTCGGGGTCGACGGCCGGCACCCGCGCGGTTGCGCTCACGCCGCGAGCCTCCCACCCCGACCGGGGCTCAGAAAGTCGGGAGATCGCTCAAGTTCTTTGGGGAGGGGGCCGAGATACTGACGGCGGCGGGGCGCAACACATCGAACGGACCTAAGGACGGGCGATGGGGAGCACCTCCCTGGGCAAGCAGCGAGCGGACCGGCGAAGCCACCGCAACGGCGCGGTGTGCCGGTTCCTCGCCGCGCTCGGCGCCAGCATCATTCTCGGGTTCGGGGTCGGCGCACCGATCGCGGCGGCGCAGACACGGTCGGTCCCCCGTCACGGCGGCGGCGGCGGCCGATCCGACGAGACCGAGCGGCTCCGCGTCCAGGTGGACCGGCTCGTCGACCGGGTCCGGGCCGAGCGCCGCCAGCACGAGCAGCGGACCCAGACCGAAACCCAACTCCCGGCGATCCAGACACCGCCCGTGACCCCGCCTGTCGTGCAGCCCTCCCCGCCGCGGCCCGTGTCGCCGCCGCCGGTGGTCGTGCCCAGCATCATCGGGACGGTTCCCGTCGGCGCGACCGCCCCTGCCACGGTGACCGCGCGCCCGCCGGGCGCGCCCCCCGGGACCCCCGCTGGCGCCGCCGCCGCCAGCGGCGCCCCCGCGGCGGTCTCACCCCAGGGCGTGGTGCCAACTCCACCTGCAGCCGCGCCGAGGACGGCGCCGCGCAGCGCGGTCGCCCGCGCGTTGCGAACGGCGCGCTCCTACAGCGTGTTGCTCGCGCTTGCTGCCGCGGTGCTGGCGTTCCTCATGATCCAGGGCCGCGTCGACCGGCGCGACCCACGAATTCTCGGCGCACCGGCCGAAGACCGGCTGCCGTTCCGAGACTTCGAGTGAGCGCGGTCACGCTCGACGATTCCCAACCGGCGGTACAGAACCGGCTCGCCGTCCTCCAGCTGGTGCGGGTCGCGCTCGCCGCGGCGGTGATGGGGCTCCCCGCCCTGGTCGGTTCGCCCGGGGCGCCGCTCGCCGTGCCGTTGGCGTACCTGCTCGTCGTGGGCGCGGCCGAGCTCGCCCGGCGCCGGTTCAGCCGAATGGCGCCTCGGCTCCTCTCCGCCCTCGTGCTCGTCGACGGGGCGTTCCTCGCCGCGGCCATCCTGCTCACGGGGGGGAACGAGAGCAGCCCTCTGCTGTTCCTCGCGTTTCTCGAAGTTGTCGCGGTGACGCTGCTCGCCTCCCACCGCACCGGCCTGAAGGTCGCCGTGTGGACCGCGCTGCTGCTCTTCCTCGGCCGCACCGCGTCGGCGGCGGGCGTCCTCCACCTCGCTCGCCCCGGAGCGGACCGGACGGCCGCGGTCAGCGCGCTGGCGTTCCTCCTCTTCGCGGTCGGGGCGGCCGCGTTCCAGTCGGTGAACGAACGGACCCTGCGCCACACCGGCTCGGAGCTCGCGGCGCTGGTCGACCTCGGTTCGGCCCTCGAACGCGCCCGACGGCCGGGTGAGGTCATCGGGGTCCTCGTCGCGCACCTCCGCACCCGTCTCCGGTTCGCCCGGGTCATCGTCCTCGTGCGCGTCGACGGGTCGTGGGTCACGTGGGGTGACCACGCCCAGGACGGTGACGACACCGGGTCCCTCGGGCGGGTCGCCGACGCCGTGCTCGGCGACGGCCAACCTCGGCTGGTGCGCTCCCTCGACGACGGACTGCTCGCCGCGCAGCTCCCGGACGCGCACAACATCGTCGTCGCACCCCTCACCGGTGACGACGAGCCCCTGGGACTCGTCGCGGCCGAGTGGGGTCACGGTCCCCGCGCCCGGATCCCCGGCCTCACCGTCTCGTCGCTCCTCCAGTCCGTCGCCCACACCGCGCTGGCGCTGCGCAACGCGCGGTTGCTCGACGAGGTGGAGCGGCTCGCCACCCGCGACGAGGTCACCGGCCTCCCCAACCGCCGCCTCTTCCAGGAGCAGTTCCCGATGGAGGTCGGCCGCCACGACCGGACCGGGGCCCCCCTGAGCCTCGTCGTCCTCGACGTGGACCATTTCAAGGACATCAACGACGAGTACGGGCACCCCGCCGGCGACGCCGTCCTGCGCGCCGTCGGTCACGCCCTCGCCGCCAACACCAAGGCCTTCGACCTCGCCGCTCGTTACGGCGGCGACGAGTTCGTCGTCCTGCTCCCCGGGTGCGGCGTGGGCGACGTCCCCCAGGTCGCGGAACGGCTCCGCACCGCGGCGAGCCGGGCGGCGTCAAGCCCCATCGCGGTGGCGTTGAGCGCCGGCGCGGCGACGATGCCCGACGACGCGGGCGACGGGGCCGAGCTGCTCGCCGCGGCGGACGACGCGCTCTACGCGGCGAAGCGCGCCGGGCGGGACCGAGTCGCGACCGCACCGTCCAAGTTGTAGGTGCGGCCGGCCGGGTAACCGCGCGAGGCTGCGGCGCGATGGCCGAGAACTTCGCGCCCATGGCGGACCGCAAGGCGGGGGAGATCGCCCTCGTTGACGAGCGTCAGACGCGCACCTGGGGCGAGTTCAACGCCAACGTGAACCAGCTGATTGGCGCGTTGCGCGCCACCGGGCTCGCGACGGGTGAAACCGTCGGAGTGCTGTGCGGCAACCGGGTCGAGCTCTTCGAGGTCCTCGCGGCGACGATGCACGCCGGAATCGTCGTCGTCCCCCTGAACTGGCACTGGGTCGCGGAGGAGCTCGCCTACGTCCTGGACGACGCTGCGGCGCGCGCCGTGCTGGTCGATCCCGACTTCGCCGCGGTCGCCCGTGACGCCGTCGAACGCGCCGACGGCGACGTGGCCGTCATCACGCTGGGCGACGACGAGTACCGCGCCCGGCTGGCCGTGCAGCCGACCCGCGAGCCCGACGGGCAGGCCCTCGGAGGCCCGATGTTCTACACGTCGGGGACAACGGGACGGCCCAAAGGGGTCCGCAACTCCCTGACTCGCGCCGGGCTGCCCGCGTCGACCTGGCAGCTCGTCGCCACCGGCGCCGTTGCCCAGCTCGGGCTCCCCACCGACGGTGTCACGCTGCTGTGCGGTCCCGCGTACCACTCGGCCCAGTGGGCGTTCTCGATGCTCCCCTTCCTCGCCGGGGGGGCGGTCGTGATGCGCCAGCAGTTCGACGCCGCCGAGGTCCTGGCGCTCATCGATGACCACCACGTCACGAACCTGCACCTCGTCCCGACCCAGCTGACCCGGCTGCTCCGCCTGCCCGGAGCCGTCCGGGACCGCTTCTCGGGAGAGAGTCTGCAGGTCGCCTATCACGGCGCCGCGCCCTGCCCGCCCGAGGTGAAGCGCCGCATGATCGAATGGTGGGGTCCCAGGCTCGTCGAGTACTACGGCGGCACGGAAGGGGCGATGCTGTCGACCATCGACTCGGCGGACTGGCTGGCGCACCCGACCAGCGTCGGGAAGCCGTGGCCGACGGTGGAGGTCCTCGTCCTCGACGATGACGGCCGGCACTGCGCGGTCGGTGAGGAAGGGACCTTGTACGTCCGCAACCTCTTGGGCATGGACTTCGAGTACCACGGCGACGAGGCCAAGACCGCAGCCGCGCACCGGGAGCCGGGTGTGTTCACCCTCGGGGACGTCGGTTACCTCGACACGGACGGCTACCTGCATCTCTCCGACCGACGGATCGACATGATCATCTCGGGTGGGGTCAACATCTACCCGGCGGAGATCGAAGGGGTGCTCCAAGCCCACCCGGCGGTCCGTGACGCCGCGGTGTTCGGGATCCCCAACGACGAGTTCGGTGAGGAGGTCAAAGCCGCGGTCGAGCTCGAAGCGGGCCACGATGAGTCCGCCGCGTTGACCGCGGAGCTCCTCGACCACTGCCGGGCACACCTCGCGGGGTACAAGGTGCCGCGCAGCATCGACTACGAGCGGGAGCTGCCCCGCCATCCGACCGGCAAGCTCTACAAGCGGGTGCTGCGCGACGCGTACTGGCAGGACACCGGGCGGCGCATCTGACGGAGGCACCACCAGGCGGCGGCTGTCGCGCCCAGGACCACGAGGCCGGCGGGCGCCGAACGGGGGGACAGCGCGACGGCCAGCGCGACGCCTTCGAACACCACGACCGCCGCGCCCGCGTCGCGGAACCCCTCGGCGATCGACGCGGCCAGCCCGGCCGCCACCGCCGCGAGGACCAGGAGCAGGCCCGCGGCCACGACGGCCCCCGAGCCCCCTGCAGTGGCCCCGAGGATTACCAGCCCGACCGCCTCGACGGCCAGGAGCGTCGCCGCGGGATGCCGATCTCGCGTTGCGGCCTGCGGCCGGTCCCGTCCCTCGTGACGCATGTGTCCTCCCGCTCGGCCCCATCCTCGAGGGCCACGATGAGCGGACCATGAGGCTCCGGTCAGCGGCCGGTCACGACCGAAACGGCCTCTAAGGTCACACCATCAACGCCGTCCCCGTCCCCCCGATGCCCCACCCGTGGGTGGCCCCGTGCCCGCGGTAATGGCTGGCCCCCTCGGCCTCTCCGCCGTCGGCCCCGCCATCCAGGGCGTGGTCGAGCAGGCGCTCGACCGGGTCGTCACCAAAGCCGTCGCCGAGCCCCTGGAGGTCCACACCCCCGACGAGGTTCGGGCCGCCGTTGAGGGGCCCTCCGCGCTTGCCATCCCCACGTTCATCGCTCCGGCGCTGGCCGGTGCGGCCAAGCGGCTCTCGAATCGGCTCGTGGGCCTCAGCTCCAAGGTGTCGTTCTCGCTGAAGGCGGCCCTGGCTGCGCTCCCGCCTCTGACGTCGTCGGTCGCGCTCGGGACCCGTGAGGTCCACGCGCTGGCGTCGTTCGTCGTCAACCAGCTGCACGCCGCGGGCATCCCGGTCGATCCTCGGTTCGTGCAGCGGGTCACCGTCAATGCGTACGTGTGGCCTGGCGGGGGCCGCCCGCTCGAAGCACCCCAGGCGGTCGCGGTGCTGCGCATCGCCGGCCTGTGGGCGACCCGACCATTGGCCCACGAACGACACGGTGAGTGGGTCGGCCGCGCGGCGGACGCGGTCGCCGCCGCGGACCTCGCCGACCGCTACGAGCGGTACCGGCGCGCGTCGGGCGGGTCGTCGACCCCCGCGATCACCGACTGAGCGCCTCGACGGTCCGGTCGAGCTCAGCAGGGTCCGCGGTTGTCGGCACGAGGAAGAACTCGTCGGCGCCGGCCTCAGTGGCGCCGTCGACCGCGCGTCGGAGCCCGTCGGGAGTGAAGCAGGTGACGGCGCCAGCCGCCCAGGCCGCGACGTCGGGCCCGAAGATCTCCATGTACCGCTGCGCGTACCCGCGCAAGCGCGCCTCGGCGTCGTCGCCGAGCGCGTACCAGATGCTCGACGACCGGTGCGGCGGCTCGGACCGGCCCGCGTCTCGCCACGCTTCGTTGATCATCGTGAACGCGTCACGCATGGCGTCGATATCGCCGTCGAGGGTCCAGGCCCCGTCGACACCTGCGGCCCAGCGCGCGGCGCGCGCGACGGACTTCGGTCCCATCGACCCGGCGATGAGCGGCGGCCCGCCCGCCTGGACCGGCGCCGGCCCGACCGGCTCGGCGCCCTCGAACGGTGGCTCACCCCCCCAGATCGCCCGCATCCGGGCGACGGCCTCGTCCAGGCGATCCCATCGGCGCTCGAAGGGGGAGCCGACCGCCCGGTAGTCGTGCTCTCGGCCGCCCACCCCGACCCCGACGGTGAGTCGGCCCTCGGCCAGGACGTCGACCGACGCCAACTCCTTGGCGGTCATCACCGGGTCGTGCATCGGCAGGATCACGATCGTCGTCCAGAGGCGGACCCGGGCGGTCCAGGCGGCGGCCGCCGCGAGGTCCACCATCAGCGCGTGGCTGGGATAGGTGATCCGCTCCGGGACCGCGAGGCTCGACCACGGCCCGGCGTCGACACCCTGGCACCAGGCCCGGGTCTGCTCCCGGTCGTGGGGGATCATCGTCGGCAAGGTCATGGCGAGGTCCATGAGCCCGGAGCCTATGAGCCCGGCTCGCTCACCGACGGTGGATGCGGGGGTTTCGAGCTCAGGCGGCGTCGACGTGCGCGACCCGCCAGGCCGCCGTCGCGGTGTCGAGCTCGGCGTCCCGTTCGAGCTCGCCCAGCACCGCGCGCAGCTCCGGGGTCAGCATGGTTTTGCGACCGAGGCGACGGTGGAACACGGGGACCAGCGTGCGATACCGCTCGAGGATCGCGTCCGGCGGTGTGTCGAACCGGGCGAACGCGACGCTGCCGTGGCGACGAACCTCGCGCACGAGGTCGTGCGCGTCGTGCAGCGTCACGGCGGCACAGACCCGCAGCACCGACGGCTCCGCGTCGTCCAGGAGATCGATGTCGGCGAGCGCCGCGGTGCACCCGGCGACGACCTTCGCGGCCTTCTTCCCGATCCGTTGGCGGATGACGCGGTTCGAGGCGCTGCCGGCCCGGGAGGCGTCGACGATCATCCCCGCGATCGCCTCCCGTTGCGAGCCCCCGTCACCGAGCACGAGCGATGCGACGCCCAGGACCTGGGCCACCGACGGTGTGCGCGACGCATCGGTGTGCAGCTCGGTGGCCCACTGCGCCGCGTCGAAGAACCGTTTGCCGACCTCGATCTCAGCCATCGATCCGAACCTACCGAGGCCGGTCCTGTTGATGGTGGACCGCCGGGTGGCGGTCAGGCGGAGGCGTCCGCCGGGGCGGCGACTTGATCGACGTCGCGGCGCACCGTGTCGTCGACCTGCCACGCCGTGGTCGCCGAGGCGTTGGCGCGGACCTGCTCGGGGCTGGTGGCGCCGGCGATGATGCTCGGGACCAGCGGGTTGGCAGCCAGCCAGGACAGGGCCAGCTCGTGCAGGGTGTGGCCGTGCCGCTCGGCGAGGGCGGCGAGCGCCTCCACGACGGCGAACCGGTCGTCGTTGAGGAGCCGACCGACCCGGTCGGCGGGCCACTTGGCGAGCCGTGACCCGGGCGGCGGGGCCGCCCCCCGGGCGTACTTGCCGGTGAGCAGGCCGCTCGCCAACGGGAAGTACGGCACGAAGCTGAAGCCCAGCCGGGCGCAGGCGGGCAGGACCTCGGCCTCGGGCTCGCGGTGCACCAGGCTGTACTCGTTCTGGACCGTGACGAACGGCCGGACCCCCCGCTCGGCTGCCGCGGCGGCCGCCTCGTCGAGCTGGGCGGCGGAGAAGTTCGAGCAGCCGATCTCGAGGACCTTCCCGGCCCGGATCAGCCGGTCGAGGGCCTCCAGGGTGTCGCCGACAGGGGTCTCGCTGTCGGGCTGGTGCATCCAGTAGAGGTCGACGTGGTCCATGCCCAGGCGCCGCAGGCTCTCGTCCGCGGCGCGAGCGACCCAGTCGGGATGACCACCGGTAAGGCCCTCGGGCGGGGGCAGCATCCCGAACTTCGTGGCCACGACGGCTTGGGTCCGGCGGCCCTGCAAGGCCCGCCCCAGGTGCTCCTCGGACGCGCCGCCGCCGTAGAGGTCAGCGGTGTCGAAGAAATTGACGCCGGCGTCGAGGGCGGCGTCGACCACGGCCCGGGAGGCCGCCTCGTCGATCCGGCTCCCGAAGTTGTTGCAGCCCAGCCCCGCGACCGAGACCTCCAGGCTGCCGATCGTGCGCATCTCCACCAGTGCCGCCTTCCGTCAGGCCCCGACGCTCGGCCCGCCCCGGGGCCGGGGGCTCTGATCGTTTCCGAGGAGGTTCTTTACGCAGGGTTGATGCCCCAATGCTTACCGTACGACCACGCGGTCTCCCGAGACCCGGCGCCAGATGGTTCCAGAGCCGGTGGCGGGTCGGGGCGGCTCGCGGGAACCGGCCGGTAGCTGCCCGCACAGACCCCCGGGCCGGTTCGCCGTGAGCCGTCCCCCGGGAGGCCGCATCTCCTGGGCCGGGCTGGCGTCGAGCGGCACCGGGCCGCAACGGGTCGCCGAGGTCAGCTGACCGGCGCGGGACCCGCGGCGGGGCTGGGCGGCTCGTCCGGCGCAGCGCGGTAGGGCAGGAACGCGAACGCCATGACGAGGACGATCGGCAGCGCGTAGGCGAAGGTGCCCCGCAAGACGGTGTCGAACACGCCGCCGGTGTGGTGGGTCGGCAGCCGCCACGCCGCCAGGAGCACCGCGGCTTGGGCCCACACCACCCATCCGATGCGGGAGATGCGCCGTTCGGCGAACATCGGGAGCGCCCACCCCGCGTACCAGGGGAGGGTGTACTCGGCGGCGACGACGTATGAGGCGGTAGCGACACCCGCCGCGAGGTCCGGACGCGGCGCTCGGGCCCACCGCCAGGCGAGCCCGAGGCCGAGGACGGCGGTCAGGGCGAGCGACAGATAGAAGATCGTGGACAGCGTCGAGTTGTGGACGATCAGGCCCGGCAGGTCCCGGCCCGCGTCCTTGCCGACGAGGAGCTGCGCGGGGAGGTTCCACGGCGAGCCCGGCGTCACGGTGTGGTCGGCGCCGTTGAGGACGTGGGACGCCCCGGCGAGGAACGGCAGGTAGACGAGGCCGACGAGTGCACCGGTCGTCAGCGTCGCGGCCACCGCGACGCGGCGTTCCCCGCGTCGCCAGAGCCAGAAGACGACCCCGGCGAGGGCGACGACCCCGGTGATCTTGACCAGGGAGGCGGCGGCGATGGCTGCCCCGGCGAGGACGCCGCGCCGCTCGTACGCGAGGAGCACCGCGGCCAGGATGGCGAGGCCGACGAACGCGTCGATCTGGCCGTTGTTGACGATCACCGCGCCGAAGAGAGGATGGAGGCCCAGCCAGGCGACCGCGCTCGGGCTCCGGGTCCGCCGCCAGACCAGCCACAGGACCGCAGCGACGACGAGCAACGCTCCGAGCTGGAACAGGAGCCGGTCCACGGTCACCGAATCCCCCGCGAGGAACGTCAGCGACGCGGCGTACCCCACGAAGGCGGGGCCGTACACCGACCCGCGGTGCTGCCAGATCGGGCTGACCCGCTTGTCGAACGGATCGGTCTTGAAGTCCGCGGGGACCCGCTGGTACGGGCTCGACCCGTGCACGCTCACCATCCGTCCGTACATCGTGTACGACCACACGTCGTTTGACGAACGGGGCGGGAGCGACACCGCGACGAGCAGCACCAGCCCGATCGCCGCGACCACCGGCCGGATCCCGATCCGGGGTCGCCGTTGCTCCAACACGATGAACACCGCGGCCGCGGCGGTCGCGACGACGACGGTCGCTGCGCTCAACACCGAGTGCCGAGAAGAGACCAGGACCAACAGCAAGGTGATGGTCGTCACCACCAGCGCGACCATCGACGCCGTCGGCCGATCGCCGCGCCCCGATCCGGCTCGGGGCGATGCCGTGCCCGCCGCGCCGGTGGCGGCGGTCGACCGCGGCGGTAAGGCGGCCGTCACGAATCTCGGACGCTACTGCACCACCCCTCCGGGGCCTGGTCGCCGCCGGGAGACGACCGGCGGGGTGGAGCGGCCGGCCGCCGCGCTCACTCGAACGGCGGTTCCGTCAGGTCGGGGGGTAGCGCGGCCCCGGACCGCCGGGCGTTGGCCTCCCGGCGCACCGACACGGCGAGGACCGCCGCCACCGCGACCGGGAGGAACCACCAGGGGTTCAGCGCCCCGTCGGCGAGCAGGGCGGTCGCGCCCAGCGCGACGACGACGGCGAGCGCCGCGGTCCAGTCGTCGCCGACGAGGAACTCGTACCAGAACTGCCCGAACCGCCGGATCCGTCCCATGTCAGGAGCTGGCCTTCACCGGGGTGGCCAGCGATCCCGATTCGCGTCGTAGGAGGGCGATGAGCCCGAAGGACACGGCGGCGAGGAAGGCGATGAGGCCGATGATCGCGAGGTCCTGGCCCGGCCAGGACACGCCAGCGCCCTCGGCGGACCAGAACGTCCCGAAGGTGCTCAACATGATCCCGACGGCGAACTTCAGCGAGTTCTCTGGAACCCGGCTCAGGGGCCGGTGGACGAGAGCGCCGACGGTCGCCACGACGACAAGCGCAGCGCCCGCACCGACGGCCGCCAACCCGATGTGGCCCTCCGTGCTGCCGAAGGTCACCACGATGAAGGCGACCTCCAGTCCCTCCAGGAACACGCCCTTGAACGACAGGGTGAACGCATACCAGTCGAGCCGGGCGACGGTGCGATGCTCGGCGTGGCGTGACTCGTCGATCTCGCGGGCGAAGATCTCATCCTCGTCGTGGAGCGCCCGGAGGCCCGCGGCGCGCAGGATCGCCTTGCGGAGCCACTGCAGGCCGAACACCAGCAGCACCGCGCCGACGACGATCCGCAATGCCGAGATCGGCACCTGGGTGAGCGCGGGACCCAACGCGGCCACGACGAGCGCGAGCGCGACGAACGCTGCCGCGACACCGATCGTCACGGATCGCCACCCGCGGGTGACGCCGAGCGCCAACACGATGGTGAGTGCCTCGACCATCTCGACGGCGGACGCCAAGAAGGTGCTCACCACCAGCACGACGGTGGGGGTCACGGGGTTCTCTCCTCGGTCATGACCCCTCGAGTCTCATCGGCCGGCCGGTCGGCCGCCAGCCCGGCAGCGGAACGGGCTGGCGTGTCAGCGACCGCTGCCGTCCCGTCGCGGTGACTGGGCATCGCGTTCACCGACGGCGGTGATGCTCCCATCGGTCTCGAGCACGCACTCCCGGACCCCCGTGGTGCTCGCGAACCCGCGTCCTCGCAGCGCGGCGTCGAGGTCAGGAAGGGTCAAGCCGACCCGGCGGAGATGCTCCTCGATGATCGTCCCGTCGTGGACAAGCAGGATCGGGCCGCCGTTCACGAGATGGCTGAGAGTCGGGACGCGCAGGAACACGACGGTCAGCAGCCGGTTCAGGATGAGCAGCGTCGCCGCGGACACGAGCCCTGCAGCGAGGGAGAGGTCACCGTGGATCATGGCCGTCTCCACTGCGCTGCCGAGCAGGAGGACGACCACGAGATCGAGGGCGCTGAGCTGCGCCAGCTGGCGCCGGCCGAAGAATCGCAGGAGGAGGATGAGGAAGAAGTAGATCCCCGCGGTCGACCCCGCGACGACCAGCAGGGTGCCGGGGGAGGAGCTGCCGGCAGCGGCGACCGTGGGCACAGACCAAGATATGCCGGAACCGGCCCCGGCCCACGAGAGCGAGCCCCGGCATGCCCCTGCTCGCGCAGGTGTTCGACTACCCGAGCGTCAGCGGCGCAGCGACGATCGCCGCCAAGACCGCGGTGATCTACGTGTTCTTGATCGTCGGGCTCCGGGTGCTCGGCAAGCGCGAGTTGGGACAGCTCAGCCTCTACGACCTGGTCATGGTGATCATCCTCGGCAACGCGGTCCAGAACGCCATGATCAACAACGACAACACCCTCGGTGGCGGCCTCGTCGCCGCAACGGTGCTGCTGCTCCTCAACTGGGGATTGAACCGGGTGATCACCCACTCGCGCACCGCGGAGCGGGCCCTCGTCGGCGACCCGATCCTGATCGTCCACGACGGCAAGCCGTTGCGGGACCGGATGCAACGACAGGGCATCACGATGGACCAGCTGATGGCGGCACTGCGCGAGCACGGTGTCGACGACGTCACGGACGTGCATATGGCGGTGCTGGAAAGCGACGGGACGATCAGCGTCGTCCCGGCCGGCACGACGGTGCTCAAGACTCGCCGCCATTACCGCGGGTTGCGGCTGTGAGCCTCCTCCTGGCGGTCGCCCCGCTGAGCGCGACCCGTGTCGGTGAGCAAGCGGCCAAGACATTCATCCTGGTCGTCGTGCTGCTCGTCGGTTTCCGGCTCGCGGGCAAACGCGAGATCGCACAGTTCACCGTGTACGACCTCGCGATGGTCATCGCCCTCTCGAACGCGGTGCAGAACGCCATGACCGGAGGCTTGGGGAACTTCGAGATCGGACTCGTCACGTCGAGCACCCTCGTGCTCACCGCGTGGGTGATCAGCCGCGTCATCGCCCGGCGACCACGCCTGGAGGCCGAGGTCTTCGGAACCCCGACGCTGCTCGTCAACGACGGGCGCGTACTGACGGCGCGATGTCGGGCGGCCAAGGTCTCTCCCGAGGAGATCGCCGAAGCTTGCCGGGAGCACGGCGTCGACGGTCCGCGCGACTGCCACCTGGCCGTGCTCGAGGTCGACGGATCGATCAGCGTCGTCGCCCGGGCCGAGCCCGAGCCGGACCGGCCCCCGCCGCCCGCCTGACGCCCGCGCCTCCCGCCGCGACCGCGGAGCGTGACCGCGGCCGGTTCCACATCTCACGTAGCGCGACGTTGTGGCATCACGAAACCAAACAACCGGTGTCGGAGCGGGGGTGTGGGTGCGCCGAGTCCGGTTTTTCGTCAAGTTGAGCGGCCGGGGGGCCGTCAATACAGGAAGGCCGCAGCGCGCGGCTGGCCTCGCCTGACTGCCCGTGACACCCATGACCCAACCGTTCCGCTGTCGAGCCGCCGTCCGTGCCGCGCTCCTGCTCGGCATCGCGGTCCTGATCGCGGCCGCCTCGATTCCAGCCGGCGCGCAGACCCCCCCGCCATCCCCGCCGACACCCCCCGACGTGCTCACCACGGTCGCCCTGGAGCTATCGCGCACGACGGCGACGCTCGACTCCGTGGCCCGCGCCGAGGCGGACGCACAAGCCCGCCTGACGGCGGCGCAGGCGGTCCTCGCGGACGTGACCGCCCGCACCACGGTGACGAAAGCGCAGATCGACCAGCTGAAGGCACAACTCGTCGGTCGGGCCGCGCAGGTCTACGAGCAGCACAACAACAACGGCGCCGTGCTGCGGGTCCAGCATGTGATCGACATCGCCGCCGGTGAGCAATACACGAACGCCGCGGCGATCGACGGCAGTCGTCAGCTGCAGCAGCTCAACCTCGTCGAGGCCCAGCTCGAGCAGGAGCAGGCGCAAGCGGCAGCGACGCGTCAGGCCATCGCCGACGACGAGCTCCGCCTGGAAGCATCTCGATCCAACCTCGAGGCGGTTCGCGCTCGAGACCAGGCGCTACTCGACCGCGTCGGCGCGATCACGATCATGGGCGATTCCCGACTCACCGCCGCGCAGGTCGCGGCGTGGTTCCACTCGACCGGTCAGGTCGCCCATCTCCCCGACGGGACCACCATCGACAACCTCGCGGGGATGTACATCGAAGAGGGCGCGACCGAGCATGTCCGGGGTGACGTCGCGTTCGCGCAAGCCATCATCGAGACCGGTTCCTTCGGCCAGACCCGGGGCAACAACTACGCCGGTATCGGCAACTGCGACTCCTGCAACGGGCAAGGCATCATGTTCGCGACGCCTCAAGACGGTGTACGGGCCCAGATCCAGCTCCTGCGCAGCTACGCGGATCCCAGCAGCCGGGCCGCGACCCTGGCGCACCTGCCTGAGCCCGCTCTCTTCGGCGGAACCCCGGCGGCTGCCGCCGCGTCGTACGACTCGTTCGCTTACAAGGGCGCGGCGCCGGTGTGGAACGTCATGGGCAACGGCAAGTGGGCCACCGATCCCGACTACGCGACGAAGGTCCTCGACATCTACGCCCGCATGGTCGGGTTCGCCGCGACCCACGGCTGAGGTCACGCGCCTCGGAGTCCTGAGCGGGAGGACGCGGCGCATCAGGTGTCGCGGCGCGCGGGCCATGGTCCCGGCGTCAGTCCCCCGTCGCGCCGTCGAGCTGCTCCCGCATCATGTCGAGGTGCCCGGCGTGCCGGGCCGTCTCCTCGATCAGGTGCACGAGCACCCACCGCGCGCTGACCAGCCCGAAGGTCCGATGCGACCGGATGCTGAGCTGGTCGAGCGAACCGATATCCGCGACGATCCGCCGAGCGGCCTCGTTTTCGGCCTGGTAGGCGGTGACGACCGACGCGATCGTGTCGGTCGGTTCGAGGCGGAAGGTCACGGCGTTGTCGGGGCCCGAGAAGAGGGCCACGTCCTGCCCAGCCAAGTACCACCGGAACCACAGCCGTTCGGCCCACGCCAGATGGCGGACGATCCCGAGGGGGCTCAGGCCGCTCGGGGTGGCGACCCGCGCCGCCTGCTCCTGGGTCAGCCCGTCGACCTTGCGCGCCGCCACGGCCCGGTACCAGTCGAGGAACTCCCCGAGCATCGGGCGTTCGTCGGCGCGCCCACCCAGCGCATCATCATCCATCACCGTGGAATCGTACGGTGCGCGATCTTCGCGGGGGACGGCGCTCTAGAGACCGGCGTCACCCAGTCGGCTCCGCAACCCGGGGTCGCGGACGAACACCGGGAGGTTGGCGCCGTCAAGGTACGAGGGCCGGGCGGAGGACCCGCCGTCGACCGCGAGTACCTGACCGGTGACGAACCCTGCGAGGTCGGACAGCAGGAACACGACCGCACCGGCGATGTCGTCCGGGTGGCCGCGTCGCCCGAGCGGGATCGCGGCGCGCTCGTCGACCGTGTCCGCCGGGCTGCGCTCCGGCTTGTTGCGTGGGACCCGGACGGTGCCCGGCGCCACCGCGTTGACGCGAATGCCGAGTGGTCCCCACTCCAGTGCCGCGGTTCGCATCAGTGCGACCAACCCGGCCTTCGCCGCGGAGTACGCCGCGCCGAACGGCATCGCCGATAGTCCGGCGATCGACGCGATGTACACGACGCTGCCGGGGGTGCCCTGGTCGACCAAGCGGCTGGCAACCGCTCGTGACGTCACGAACGCCGACGCCAGATTCAGTCGGATCACCTCGTCGAACGTGGCGGGGGCGAGGTCCAGGAGCGCCGACCATTGGTCGAGCCGGAGGCCTCCCGCGACGTGGACGAGGCCGTGCAGCGCAGGGCCTTCATCGACCGTTCGGGCCACCGCGTCCGCGTCACGCACGTCGACCACGGTGAACCGGTGGGGACCGTTGAGGTCACGGAGCGCGTGCTCCGCGACGGCCAGACGGTCGGCGTCGATGTCCCACGCGACGACGGTCCCGCCCGCTTCGGCGAGGAGCCGACACACCGCGGTGCCGATCCCGCCACCCCCCGCGCCGGCGACGACCACGGCCCGCCCCGACAGACTCATTCGGTCACTGATCATCGGGTCCTCCGTCGTGGGCGGTCGGTGAGACGCGCGCCTAGCATCTCGCGCCGGGCCCGACGAGAGGGGAAGGCAACGCCCGCGGACGGGGACACGGACCGCGACGCCGTCCCGACGCTGCTCGCGGGCCGAGTCGTGCTGGTGACCGGCGCCGCCTACGGCCTCGGACGGGATCTCGCGCTCGGCCTGTCCGCCTCCGGCGCCGCGGTGGGCCTCGTCGACGACGCGGCGACCGGGCCGGTCGCGGCGAGGATCACCGAGTCCGGCGGCGAGGCCGTCGCCGTCGACGCGCCCGTTCAGTCCCGCGCCGACGCGGCGGACGCGTTCGAGACGGTGGCCGGCGCGCTTGGCCCGCTCAACGCAGTCGTCCACGCGTCGCTCGACCTCGATGCGATGATCCCGGCCCCGGTTGTTGGGCTAGCGGACTCGGAGTGGGACACGCGCTGCGAGGCGCCGCTCCGCCGCGCGCTGGCATGCACCCAGGCGGCGTTCACGCACCTGCGCCCCCACGGGGGCCGGCTCGTGTTCATCACTCCGACGGTTGCGCTCACCGGCGCCGCGCGACTGGTGCCGTGCACGACGGCTTTGGAGGGAATCCGAGGGCTCGCCAAGTCCGCGGCACGGCAGTGGGGCCAGCACGGCATCACCGTGAACTGCGTCGCGCCACCGCTCGAGCTGCTGGCCGCGGACGGGCGCGACGCGCCGGAGCCCACGGTGGGTGGCGCCGCGCTTGGTCGCGGGCCCGACGGACGCCGCGACGTGGCACCGGTCGTCGCCTGGCTCGCCAGCCCGTCCGCCGGCTTCGTGACCGGGTTAACCGTCACGGTCGACGGTGGGATCGTGATGGCCCCATGAGCGGTCTTCTCACCGGGCGGGGCGTGCTCGTCACCGGCGCCGGCCGCGGGGTCGGGCGGGGAGTCGCGCTCGCCTGCTCCGCCGCGGGGGCTGACGTCGTCGTTGCGTCCCCCCGGGAGAACGGCGCCGACACCGTCGCCGAGATCATTGACCGGGGCGGCACGGCGACCTGGGCGCGCTGCGACGTCACGAGCGCCGAGGACGTCGTGGCCGCGGTGGCCACCGCGGCCGGTCGTTGCGGTCTGCACGCCGTCATTCACAACGCCACCAGCCGCCGGTCGAGTGAGCCAGCGCAGGTCGAGGACATCGACGCGGAGCTCTGGGAGGACCACGCCGGCGTGTCGCTGCGCGGAGCGCTGCACTGCGCCCAGGCTGCCCTCCCGGAACTACGCGTGCGTGGGGGACGGTTCAGCGTGATGACGTCACCGGCCGGGATGGAAGGCAGTGCCATGCTCCCGGCCTACGGGATCGTCAAGGCGGCGTTGCGCGGGTTCGCCAAGAGCCTCGCTCGCGAATGGGCCCACGACGGGGTAACCGTCACCGTGGTGTCACCGCTCGCCGAGACGCCCGCGATGACGAACGCTTACCGCGAGGATCCAGCGCTGCAGGGCCGCCTGGCCCGTCGGGTCCCCCTTGGGTATCTCGGGGACCCCGAGGCCGACATCGGTCCCGTCCTCGTGTTCCTCGCCAGCGACGCCGCCCGGTACGTCACGGGGCAGACCCTTCCGGTCGACGGCGGCCGCTTCATGACGCTCTGATCACCGGCAGCACCGCCCAGGCGCGGGCTCGCACGTCGCCGCCGCACCAACCGAACAATGGTGCGCATGTTGCATCCCAAACTGACCCACCACGCCGCGTTGCTGGAAGTGGCAAGGTGGAATAATGGGCGGTGGCCACGGTTCAGACGGGCGATCCGCGCTCGATCCTGGCCGACCCCGCCGGCGACGAGACACGGCTCGCACGACGCGGCGTCGGGCAGCGCCCCAACCCGCCCATCGCCATGTCGCACTGCCTCGCGGCACCCGGAGCTCAGCATGACCGCCCCGTTCGCGCCCGGCTCCGTCTCCCTTCGCCTCTATCCCCACAACAACCTTCCGGCGCCCGAGCTCGTCACTGAGCTGCGCGTGCAGGCCGCCCTCGCGGCTGACCACGGCTTCGACGGCGTCATGACGAGCGAGCACCACGGTGGCTTCGCCGGCTACCTCCCCAACCCGCTCCAGGTGGCCGGCTGGTGCCTCGACGCGATGCCGTCGGGGTGGGCCGCGCCGTGCCCGCTCCTGCTACCGCTGCGACCCGCCGCGCTCGTCGCGGAGGAAGTCGCCTGGCTCGCGGCGCGGTTCCCGGACCGGGTCGGCGTCGGGTTCGCCGCCGGCGCGCTCCCCACCGATTTCTCGATCATGGACGTGCCGATGGAGCACCTCGCGGACCGGTTCACGGTCGGGCTCGAGCGTCTCGTCGGTTTCCTGCACGGCGGCGCGCCCGACGCGCTCGCCGAGGACCCGGCGATCGCGGCGTGTGTCGAAGCTCCGATACCGATCGTCAGCGCAGCGATGGGATTCACCGCGGTGCGCCGTGCCGCACGCCTCGGCATCGGGTTGCTCTTCGATTCGCTTTCGACACCGCCGCGGTGTCGCGAGCTCACGGACGCGTACCGCGACGCGGGGGGATCGGGTCCCTGCATCCTGATCCGTCGCGCTTGGCTCGGCGAGGCTCCCCGGGGTCAGGTCGACGAGCAGCTCGACCGGTACCGGAGCTACACGCCGCGGGGAGCCCAAGCCCACTGGGGCGACGACGAGCTCGCGGGAGCGACCGACGCCGGCGCGGTCGCGGAGCAACTGGCCGACGCCGTACAGCTGGCAGGCACCGACTCGTTGAACGTCCGAGTCCACGTCCCGGGCGTGTCCAAAGACGCGGCGCGCGCCCAGATCGCGGGCTTGGGCGACCAGGTCGTCCCGAAGGTCAAGGCTGCGCTGCAGGCCAGCGGGCCCGGCACGGCGCGCACATGATGTCCGGCGGGCGGCTCTACCGCTTCGATAGGCCGAAGGGCACGTGACCGGCCGTTCCGACGGGCCGGCGTCGGCTTCCGCTGCGACAAACGGGTGCGCCATGGGGTGGCAGATCGCGACGGTGGCACCGAAGCGGGCCAGGAGGCCCGCGGTGGCCGTCCTGGTCCCCGATCCGGCCCCGGTGACGAGCGCCGCCCCCCGGGTGCGCTCGACTGACGACGGCCCATGCGGCACGGAGGCAGGGTGACATACCCGTCCGGGACCCGGGCCCGTCACCCGGCGGGCGGGTCACTCGTCGACGAGCAGCAAGGCGAGCTTGGGGCAGTTCTGCACGGCGCGGCGGGCGTGCTTCATGAGCGCGTGGGGGATCGGCTCCGAGTCGATGATCGGGTAGCCCCAGTCGTCGAGGCGCACCCGCTCCGGGAACAGCTCCGCGCAGACGCCGTGGGCGTCACACGCGATCGGATTCACGATCAAACGCACCTGCTTCATTGCCAGCTCCCGTCCGAGACCGGGATCGGCAGCACCGGCGGGGCGGCCGCGCGGCACCGTCCGTCGCGGTCGTGGCGGGCGACCTCGTCCCCGAAGACGTCGAGCGCCGTGGCCACGAACCGGACGACCCCGTCGGGGTAATGGCAGGCCCCGCGGCCTCGGACATCACCGAACCAGCCGTGCAGCCGGTCCAGCGTGTCGGGAGCGTGCGTGCCCGCCGCCACGGCGCCCAGCGCGTCGGCGATGTCTCGCAGCCCGTAGAGGCACGGACCGCACTGGCCGGCTGACTCGTCCGCGAGGTACCGGGCGATTCGCGCCGAGGCGATGAGCCCGCAGTGACCCTCGGGAAAGGCGTGCACGACACCGGTGCCCAGGGCAGCGCCGCGGGCACGCAGCGCGGCGTTCGTCAACGGCAGGTCCCAGGCGTCGGCCGCGCTGAGCCAGCTCCCGTAGTAGCCACCGACGAGGAACGCCGCGATCGGCTGGGTCGGGCCACCGGCCGCCGCGACGACGTCGCGGACCGGTGTGCCGAGCGAGATCTCACAGACCGTGGGCGTGGCCACGACCCCGCTCACCGTGACGAGCGTCGAGCCGGCCTCGTCGGCGGTGCCCAGCTCGCGGAACCAGTCCGCGCCGTACCGGGCGATCATGGCCAGATGCGCGAGGGTCTCGACGTTCTGGATCAGCGTCGGGCGTCCGGCGACCCCGCGTTCGAAGGGGCGGGGTGGGACGAAGGTCGGCTTGGCGAGCCCGCCGTTCACGAAGCTCACCAGCGCGGTCTCCTCACCGGCGACGTACCGGGTCGGCAGCGACACGAGCCGGATCGGGACCGGATCCGGGCGTGACGCGACCCGTGCCGCGATCGCGTCGGTCATGGCCCGCCGGGCGCCCGGCGCGCCCCGGTCGACGGTGACGATGACCTCGTCGGCGCCGACACCCTCCGCCGCGAGGACAGCACCGTCGAGGACGAGGTGCGGCAGAGAGGTCATGAGCAACCGGTCCTTGGCGCTCAGCGCTTCGCCCTCGGCGCCGTTCCCCACGACGACGGGCCGGCGCCGGTGTCGAGTCACCGCGTGCATCTTGCGGGCCGTCGGAAACGCGGCCCCGCCCCGGCCGCGCAGGCCAGCTGCCTCGACGACGCCGATCAGGTGCCGTCCCCGCCGGCCGGTGCCGGGCGCGGGCGGGGGCCCGTGCCGGTCGAGGTGCTCCGAGAGGCGCATCGGCGTGTCCGGCCGGTAGCCGTTGAGCAGCCGAGGAAGGCCCGCCGGGCCCACAGCCGAGGAGGAGCGACGCCGCTCGGGGGGACGGATCATTCCTCCCCGCTCAGCGGCTGCGCCGCGACGGTTCCCGTGACGCGATCGCCGGAAGCGGCGACCTGGAGCGCGACCGTGACTTCCATCGAGGGCCGGCCCGCGGCGCGCAACGGAGCGACGAGTCGCGTTCCCCGCAGGCTGGTGACCGTGCCCCGATAGACAGACGGCTGCCCAACCGGGCCGAGCCCCACCTGGCTGCTCGCGAGGAGCACGCCGCCGCCACTGACCGGCTGTCCGGTGAGGACGATGACCAGCGTCCCGGACGCGCCACCGCCGAGCGAGGCATCGATGCGGATGGTGATCTCTCCCGCGGCGTTGGGGACCGACTGCGCGAGCGACCCACTCAAGGTCGCGTTGAAAGGAGCGGAGGGCACCGAGGCTGGTGCGGCGGGTGCCGGCTGGGTCGACGGCGACGAGGTCGCGCCGACTTTGGCGAGGACGCTGGCGGGGGTCCCGGCGTTGCGCGCCCACCCTGTGGCAAGCGGACCGGAGGGCAGCCATGCCACGAGGACGACGGGTGCGACAACGCTGGCGAGCCCGGCCGCGACCCGGGTGCCGGTGTGCTCACGCCAGCCGACCGCCAGGCGCCACCACAGGGCGATGAGCACGGCTGCGACGCACATCACCGTGAGGACGAGCACGAACCCGACCTTCGTGTCGCTGCCCGTCGCGAGACCGTGCACGACCACCAGGGGCCAGCACAGGTACGCGAACCAGTGCAACGCCCGCCAGGTCCGGTGCCCGATCCGATCGCGCACGAGGCTGGTGACCACGATCACCCCGAGGAGGTCGAACGCGATCGCGCCCAGTCCGAGCCACACCGGTCGGTACGGGGACAAGAAGGGGATCACCGCGTCGAGCCAGCCGATGGGCGCGAACGCGTCGATGACGACAGCGGCGACGTGGATGACGACGAGGCCCAACGCGATCAGGGAGGCGTTGCGGTGAAGGAGCTCGACCACGAAGCGCGGCCACCGGGGATTCGTCCACCGCACCGACATCACCAGACCGAGCACCATGCCGAGGGTCAACACGACCAATGCCGCGAGGCCGCTCCCCCGGGCGAGATACCAGAGGACCGTGGGACCGGTCGCGGCGACCACGATCATTGGATCGGTTCGGGCCAGTCGCCGACCCGCTCGACGGTGCCGTCCGGGCGGACCAGCCGAGCGGCCAACCCGAGTCCAGTGAGCCAGTCGAGCGCCGATTTGCCCCGTACGATCGCAGCCGTCGTCGCGATGTTCGCGTCGACACAGGTGCCCGCGACAGCGCTCACCGTCCTCCAGACCGCGGGCGCGGCCTGACTCGTTGTCGGGTCGACGATGTGATGGACGGTCTCGTCGCCGCGCTGCCAACGGCGCACCGCGGTGCTCGAGGTCGCGAGACCGCCGGCGCGTATCGCGATCGTCTCGCCGGGCGCATCCGGTCCTGCGGCGTGGTCATCGGTGACGAGGACGGGCCAGCCGCCGTCGGGGGCCGGCCCGGCGACGGCGACATCTCCGCCGAGGCTGACCAGTGCACCGCACCCCACCGCTCCGGCGATCCCGACGGCGGCTCGATCCGCCGCGAACGCCTTGGCGGTGGCGCCGAGGTCGACGCGGACACCATCGGGGATCCGGACGGTGCCGGCATCGCGATCGACGTCGATCGTCCACCATCCCGGCACGCGCTCCACGACATACGACAGTGACGCCCCCGTGGCTGCGACCGTCGCGAAGTCGCGGTCATACCCGAGGAGGCGCAACGCAGTCCCGATGGTCGGGTCGACGTCGCCGTCGGTGAGCCGCGCGGCGCGGAGCGCAACCTCGATCGCGTCGATCAACGTTGCGCCGACGGTGACGGGCTCGCCGCCGGCTGCGTTCACGCGCTCGAGGTCCGAGTCGGCGCGGAACCTGCTGCAGGAGCGGTCGATGTCGACGAGGACCTCGTCGAGGAAGGCGCGCGCCGCCGATCGCGCCGTCGAGTCGGTGACGACGAGCGTGGCCGTCGTGCCCAGCGCCGAGAACGTCTCGGGGCAGAGGTCTCTGCTCACGAGCCTCCGGAACGCGCCACGCTGTGGTGAGGAGTCGGAATCGGGGGTGGCGCCGGCTGGAGCGACGGGTCGCTGGTGACGGGCGGGCTGGTCGGGGACGGGCTAGCTGCCGGGGGGGTGGTCGCCGGCGCGACGCCGACGGTGCCTGAGCCGGGGCTCGGGGTGGCGGTCGAGCCGGAACTGCCGGGCAGCGCCTGGGCGACGACGGCGGAGAGCACCCCGACGGCGGCGATCGCCGCAGCCACGAGCCAGCGCGTCATCCGGGCGACCCGGCGCAGCCCGGAATCCCGGTTGGCGGCTCCAGCGGTCATTCGAACACGTCCTCTCTCGGCCCCTCGGGGCAGGCGGGCTACCAGGGTTCCAGACCGGGGCCACGAACCCACCGCGGGGCGCCGGTCCCATGAGGTTCCCACCCGCCGGTAAGGAGACAGCAAGAAAACGGCGAATCTCCGAGATTCGTTCCGTCGGGCGAGCCCCCGGCGGTTGCGGCGAGCTCTGGCGACCCGGGGCGCCTCCGGGCCGGGTGTGCGGGGCCTAGTGGTGGAAGGAGGGGACGGGACGGCTGAGGGGCTCAGGCTGGCGTTCCAGCTCCGGGATGGCGGACCGGAAGGCACCGAGGAGGAGATCGGCGAGGTCCTGGCTGAAGCCGTTGCGGACCACGATCCGAAGCACCTCGAGGTTCTCGAGGTCTGGGGGGAAGGTGTAGGCGGGGACCAGCCAGCCCCGCTCCCGCACCGCGCGGGAGACATCGAACACCGAGTACCGCCGCTCACCCTCTTTGAGCTTGAACGCGAAGACCGGCAGATGCTCGGCTCGGCTGATCAGCTCGAACGGGCCGAGGGCCTCGATTCCCTCCGCCAGGTGACGCGCGATGTCCCGGGTGCTCTCCTGCACGCGCTTGTAGCCGTCCCGACCGAGCCGGAGGAAGTTGTAGTACTGCGCGATCACGGGAGCGCCCGGGCGAGAAAAGCTGAGCGAGAACGTCTCCTCGCTCCCCCCGAGATAGCTGACGGAGAAGACCAGCTCATCGGGCAGTGCGCCGTCGTCACGCCACACGACCCACCCGATACCCGGGTACACCAGCCCGTACTTGTGGCCCGACGCGTTGATCGACGCGACGCGTGGGAGCCGAAAGTCCCACTTGAGCTTCGGGTCCAGAAATGGGGCCACGAACCCACCCGACGCGGCGTCGACGTGGATGGGCACGTCGGGACCGCCACCCGCGTGGAGATCGTCGAGCGCGGCGGCGATCTCGGCGATCGGCTCATAGCTCCCGTCGAACGTCGAACCGAGGATGCCGATGACGCCGATGGTGTGCTCGTCGCAGCGACGAGCCGCCTCGGCGGCGGTGAGATGGTGCCGACCCGGTGCCACCGGCACGCAGCGAGCCTCGATGTCGAAGTAGCGACAGAACTTCTCCCAGCACACCTGGACGTTGGTGCCCATGACGAGGTTGGGGGTGTCGGTGGACGAACCTTCGGCCCGCCGGCGGGCGCGCCACCGTCGCTGCAACGCCAGCCCCCCCAGCATCGCGGCCTCGCTGGACCCGATCGTGGAACAGCCCACCGGCTGCGCGGCCGCCGCCGAATTCCACAGGTCGGCGAGGATATTGATGCAGCGCTTCTCGAGCTCGGCGCTCTGCGGGTACTCATCGCGGTCGACGATGTTCTTGTCGAAGCACGCCGCCATGAGCTCCGCCGCCTCGTGCTCCATCCAGGTCGTGACGAACGTCGCGAGGTTGAGCCGAGCGTTGCCGT
>DATISY010000008.1:0-23935 GCA_035468285.1 Acidimicrobiia bacterium
GAGGAGCGGCATGCTGACGTTGCCGACGGTGATCGCGCCCGCGAACGCGTAGGCGAACCAGCGGCGCCACTGGTTGTAGCGAGGGTTGTTCCATCCGAGGCTTTGGAACATCGACCAGGCTCCGTGGAAGATGTGGAGACCGAGCGCCGCGTTGGCGACGATGTAGACGATCGCGATCGGTACCCGCTCGAAGCTGTAGAAGAGGTTGTCGTACGGGTCGCCTCGCACGAAGTGTGGGTTCGCCGCGCCCCACGTCAGGTCAAAGAGGTGGAAGATGACGAAGAGACCGATGATGACGCCAGTCCAGCGCATCGTTCGTGAGGCGTAGTTCGCGGCGACGTAGTCCCGCTTCGACTGGTATCGAACCGGCCGGGCCCGCAGGTTCATCCGGGTGAGCTGCGCCGCGGCGACGATGTGGACGACGAACGCGGTGATCAAACCGACCCGCAGTCCCCAGAGGACCACGGTTCGAGGGAACGCGGGCTCCCCGAGGGTGCGGAGCCAGTCGCCGTAGGCGTTGATCTCGCCCTTGCCGAGGAACACCTTGAGGTTCCCGATCATGTGGGCGAGGACGTAGCCAAGCAGCGCGATGCCGCTGACGGCCATCGCCCACTTCTTGCCGATCCCGGAGCGCCAGAACTGCACCACGAACGGGGCGGTTTGGCCCTTCGGGAGTGGGACCGGGGCCCCCGTGTATCGGGTGAGACGGTCGGCGGCGTCGGCGCCTGGCGCCTGATCTTCGGTCGAGACGGTCTCGTCGACCCTGCTCATGGCCCCCTCCGGTGTACGGGCTGACGCTAGCGCCAGGGGTCGCCCAAAGGACTAACCGGGACGGCAGGTCGAGCGCCGACGGTCGGCTCGTCGTGGAACCGGCCGGCCCGGATCACGCGGCCTCGGGCGCGGGTGGTCGCGCCGACCGGCCGCGCCCCGTGTCGTAGGCGTGGCGCGGGGTCGGACGTGTGACTGTGCGCTCGGCGCGTCGCAGGCTCGGGGCGGTGCGCGTGCTGACTGAGCGCCCGGTCCGTACCTGCGTGACGGGCGGCGTGGTGCCCGGAGGGCGTGCGCGACGCCGCTGATACGCTGCCGCGCATCCCCCCCGACCGCTGCGCACTCTGGCGGAGGCCTGCATGACCCGTCCCGGCACTCTTGGTGAGCTACGAGCCAGTGGCTGGACGTCGCGTCCGGTGAAGCAAGAGGTGCGCGAGAACGTCGTTCGGCGCATCGGGGCGGGCGAGGCGGTGGTCGACGGCGTCGTCGGGTACGAGGACACCGTGTTGCCCCAGCTCGAGAACGCGCTGCTGGCCGCGCACGACGTGATCTTCCTCGGCGAACGGGGGCAGGCGAAGACGCGCATGATCCGATCGCTCGTCAACCTCCTCGACGAGTGGATGCCGATCGTCGCCGGAAGCGAGATCAACGACGACCCGTACGAGCCGGTCTCGCACCTCGCCCGCATGCTCCTAGCCGAACGTGGCGACGAGACCCCGATCGAGTGGGTGCATCGGGAGCGCCGTTTCGGCGAGAAGCTGGCCACGCCCGACACGTCGATCGCGGATCTCATCGGCGAGGTCGACCCGATCAAGGTCGCCGAAGGCCGGTATCTCTCCGACGAGCTGACCATCCACTACGGCCTCGTCCCCCGCACGAATCGGGGGATCTTCGCCATCAACGAGCTTCCCGACCTGGCGGAGCGCATCCAGGTCGGGCTGCTGAACGTGCTCGAAGAGCGGGACGTCCAGATCCGCGGCTACAAGATCCGGCTCCCGCTCGACCTCATGCTCGTCGCCTCCGCGAACCCCGAGGACTACACGAACCGAGGTCGGATCATCACCCCCCTCAAAGATCGGTTCGGGGCCCAGATCCGCACCCACTACCCACTCGACGTCGACGTCGAGATGGAGGTCGTCGAGCAGGAGGCCCGGCCCGTCACCGCCGACGGGCTCAACGTGTCGGTCCCGGACTTCATGACCGAGGTCGTCGCCGAGATCAGCCAGCAAGCCCGCCGGTCCCCGCACGTGAACCAGCGCTCCGGCGTGTCGGTTCGGCTTTCGATCACGAATTACGAGACGCTGGTCGCCAACGCCACCCGGCGGGCCATCCGCAGCGGCGAGCAGGAGGTGGTTCCCCGGGTCAGCGACCTCGAGGCGCTCGTCGCCAGCACTGCCGGGAAGCTCGAGTTCGAAACCGTCGAGGACGGGCGTGAGGAGCAGGTCCTCGACCGGATCGTCAAGGCGGCCACACTCGACACGTTCCGGGCCCGGTGTCGGCCCGAGAAGCTGACCCAGGTCGTCACG
The DNA here is from genome assembly GCA_035468285.1 of Acidimicrobiia bacterium. Lineage (GTDB taxonomy): Bacteria > Actinomycetota > Acidimicrobiia > IMCC26256 > PALSA-555 > PALSA-555. The sequence continues at coordinate 2,295 of DATISY010000008.1, forward strand.
GCGTTCGAGAACGGACTGGTCGTGAACGCCGGCGCCGATGTCGCGTCGGCGGAGTACGCCAAGCTGCTCCCCGACCTGCCCGGTCTGCGCGACACGCTTGTCGACCTGGAGGTGGGGGAGACCCCGGCGGGAGTCGCGTCGGCGCTCGAGTTCGTCCTCGAGGGACTGCACCTTTCGAAGCGGCTCAACAAGGACGCGGTGGGGGCTCGAGCCACGTACCGCGGTCGGGGGTAGCGGCGTTAGATCCCGCCGGGCTGCTGGTTGAAGAGCCCGCAGCGGTTTGAGGCATACCGGTTCACGTTGTCCACGCTGCGCTTCACGGTCGGGTTCTTGCGGACGCTCGGGTCGGACTGGACCTGCTCCAGCGCTTGCAGGAACCGCTGCGCGTCGGCGTGAATCGCCGGGGGTGCCTCCGCGGCGAGGGTCCGGACGAGCGAGATCTGCTTCGGGACGTCGAGCTGGCCGCTGTTCTGCTCCCGCTCGAGCTCGGCCTCGTACCGGTACGCGCTCTCGCAGAACGGCTTGGGCGCGGTCGAGCTCTGCCCGCTGCAGGCGACGCCGACGAGGACGAGCGCGGCCGCGAGGGCGAGGAGACGAGTCGGCACGCCCGCCATTGTGTCTGGGGACACGACCGGTCCACGATCCGGGCGCCCACGCTGGATCGCTTCCGTCGGAGCGCGGGTCGACCGGACGGTACGGTGGCCTGATGTTCCGCCGGAACCGTGAGCGTGCGACGAGAGGATTCCGGTACTCGCGCTGGGATGGCACGCAGCGGGGCTTCGATATCGACGCCGACGCCCTGCTCGACGAGATGACCGACGATCTCCTCTACCACGGGGATCTCCACGCGTCGCTGCGCCGGCTCCTGCAGCAGGGGATGAAGGACCGCAACGGCGAGCAGCTCATGGGGCTGCGCGACATGCTCCAGAAGCTCAGGGAGCAGCGCAAGGAGATGCTGGACCGCTACGACCTGGGCGGCGTCTACGAAGAGATCGCCGACCAGCTGCGTGAGATCGTCGAGGAGGAACGCGAGGGCATCGACCGGCGGGTCGACGAGGCCCGCCAGTCGGGCGACCCCCGCCGACAAGAGATCGTCGAGGAGGTCGCCCAGCAGCGCCGCGAGCAGCTCGATGGGCTCCCGCCCGACCTCGCGGGGAAGGTCAACGAGCTCCAGCAGCATGACTGGATGGATGACGGCGCCCGGGAGCGGTTCGAGGCGCTGATGGACCAGCTGCGCGACCAGCTCATGCAGAGCTACTTCAACCAGATGTCCGAGGGGATGCAGAACCTGTCCCCGGAGCGCATGCAACGGATGAAGGACATGCTCAACGAGCTCAACCAGATGCTCGACCAGCGCGAACGCGGGGAGGAGCCAGACTTCGAAGGCTTCATGTCCCGCTACGGCGACTTCTTCCCCGGCAACCCCCGCACCCTCGACGAGCTGCTGGAGCAAATGGCCCAGTCGATGGCCCAGATGCAGCAGCTGATGAACTCCATGACCCCGGAGCAGCGCGCTCAGCTCCAGGGTCTCGCCGAGTCGCTGCTCGAGGACATGGACCTGCGCTGGCAGGTCGACCAGCTCTCCCGCAACCTCCAGCAGGCGTTCCCGAATCTGCCGTGGGACAAATCGATGCCCTTCCAGGGCGACGACCCGCTCTCGATGGGCCAGATGCCCGGTCTCCTCGACACCCTCGGCGACATGGACGACCTCGAGCACCTGCTCCGCCAGGCCACCCAGCCCGGCGAGCTGGCCGAGGTGGACGTCGATCGGGCGCGGGAGCTCCTCGGCGACGACGCCGCGCGGTCACTCGAGCGGCTCGCCGAACTCGCCCGCCTTCTCGAGGAAGCCGGCCTCATCGAGCAGCGCGAGGGCCGCCTCGAGCTGACCCCCCGAGGGATCCGAGCCATCGGCCAGAAGGCCCTCGGCGAGCTGTTCCGCAAGCTCATGAAGGACCGGGCCGGCAAGCACGAGGTCGAACGCACCGGCGAGGGCCATGACCCCGCGTACGAGCACAAGCCGTACGAGTGGGGCGACCCGTTCCGCCTCAACGTCGAACAGACCGTGAAGAACGCGATCTGGCGTCAAGGCGCAGGGACACCCGTGCGGCTCTCCCCAGCGGACTTCGAGGTCGAGCGCACCGAGCAAATGACGCGCAGCGCGACCGTGCTGCTCCTCGACGTGTCGTTGAGCATGCCGATGCGCGACAACTTCCTCTCGGCCAAGAAGGTGGCGATGGCGCTCCACGCGCTCATCACCACCCAGTACCCCCGCGACTACATGGGTCTCGTGAGCTTCGGGCGAGTCGCCCGAGAGGTCGCCCCCGAACGGCTACCCGAGATGAGCTGGGACTTCGAGTGGGGGACCAACATGCAGCACGCGCTGCTCCTCGCCCGGCGGATGCTCGCCCACCAGAGCGGCACCAAGCAGGTGATCATGGTCACCGACGGGGAGCCGACCGCCCACATCGAAGGTGGCGAGCCGTACTTCCAGTACCCGCCGTCGCCGGTCACGATCGAGGAGACGCTCAAAGAGGTGATGCGCTGCACCCGCGAGGGCATCCGCATCAACACCTTCATGCTCGATGAGAGCTACTACCTGCGCAGTTTCGTCGAGCGCATGATGCAGCTGAACCGGGGCCGGGCGTTCTTCACCACCCCGGACACGCTCGGCGACTACGTCCTCGTCGACTTCCTCGAGCAGCGGCGCGAGCGTCGGGCCAGCTGACCCGAGGCGCCGACGCCGCAGGCGTCACAGGCGGCGTCGGTACTCGGCGAGCGTCCGGTCGTCGAAGCACACGAACCGGACGTGCTCCACGCGGCTCGCGGCGTCTCGGACGGTCGCGACGGCGACGTCGGAGGCGGCGGCGAGCGGGTAGCCGAAGATCCCGGTGCTGATCGCCGGGAACGCCACCGACTGGGCGCCGAGCTCGTCGGCGACCTCCAGGCAGCGGCGATAGGCCGACCCGAGCAGCTCGGCCTCCCCCTGGTCGCCGCCCTGCCAGACCGGGCCGACGGCATGGATCACCCAGCGGGCCGGCAGAGCGAACCCAGGCGTGGCCTTGGCGTCGCCGGGGGCGCAGCCCCCCAGCGCGGCGCATGCCCCGTCGAGGTCGGGTCCCGCGGCGGCGAAGATGGCGCCGCACACGCCGCCACCACGTGCCAACGCGGGGTTGGCGGCGTTCACGATGGCGTCCACGGCCTCGCGCGTGATGTCCCCATGGACCGCCTCGAGCCGTGTCATCACCGAATCCTCGAAGAAATCAGCCCCGCGAATCGCCCAGAACGGCACAAAAGCCAGGACGCGCGCAAACTTCTGCTTGCGCCCCCGGCTCGTTCGCGGTCAGAGTACCACGAGTGGAATTCCATCGATGTGATTTCGAGGGGATGCCGGTGAAGGTCCAGGAATTCGTGCAGCTGGTGCAAGGCGTCACCGCCGAGAGTGACGGGCGGCGTTGGCAGGAGCGGGCGAACTGTCTCGGGGTCGACCCCGACCTGTTCTTCCCGGAGCGGGGCGCGTCGACCCGCGAGGCGAAGGCGGTGTGTCGAGGGTGCGAAGTCCGGGCCGAGTGCCTGGAGTACGCACTCGACCACGGTGAGAAGTTCGGCATCTGGGGAGGGCTCTCGGAGCGGGAGCGCCGCCGGGTGCGTCGCCAGCGGGCGCTGGAACGTCGGCGGCTCGCCTCAGCCTGAGCGTGAGGCCGTCCTAGCCCGACCGGACGGCGAGGCGGTTCTCGATGGATCGGGAGTGGTCCAGGCCGCTCCATGACCGGAACCCCGGGCTGCAACGGTCGATCGCCTCGACCGGTACCAGCCCGACCCACTCCACTCGGGCCACGTTCGCACCGGCGGTCGCCGCGGCCCGAGCCACCGCTTCGCAGGCCGCTTCCACGCTCGTCGCGGCGAGATCGGTCACGTTCATCGAGACCTGCACGTGACCCGTCGACGGCAGACGGAATCCGAGCGCCCGGACCCCAGGCAGGCCCCCGTTGCGCTCGCGCACGGTGCCCGCGACCGATTGGGCCACCGCGAGGTCGTCGCGGTCCAGCCAGCAGTTGACCGCGACGAGTGGTGGGCGGGCCCCGACCGCCGTCGCGCCCCACCGGGGGTTCGGTCCTGAAGGCCCCAGGTCGGGGGGCCGGCGGCGGAAGGCGTCACGGCGCACCGAGGGGAGATCCCGGCCTCCGGGGTCGGCGGCGCCGTAGAGGAAGACGGGGATCGCCAGCTCGGCGGCGATCCGGGCCGCGAACTCGCGGGCGGCGTCGACCGCGACCTCGGCCGGCTCGTCCAACGCGACGAATGGGACCACGTCGACGACCCCGAGCCGGGGGTGAACCCCCTCGTGGCTGCCCAGATCGAGGTCCGCGACCGCGGCGCGGGTGAGAGAGGCGGCGGCCCAGACGGCGTCGCGGGGCCCCGGACCCGCCAGGGTGAACACCGACCGGTGGTGGTCGGCGTCCGCGTGCAGGTCGAGGAGGGTGTCGCCGCAGGCGGTGGCGAGCCTTGACAGCACCGGGGCGTCGCGGCCCTCGGCGACGTTGACGACGCACTCGAGCACGGGCCCACCGTAGGTGGGGTGTCTGGCTTCGGTCTTCGCCGGGCTGGACTCAATAGGGTGGCCCCGGTGCGAATCGGGCTGGCATTGCCGCAGTACGACTATTCGGTGCCCGGCGAGTCGCCGTTGAGCTTCGCGACCCTCGCCGCCCACGCCCGCCGGGCCGAGGCCCTCGGCTTCGACTCGCTGTGGCTCTCCGACCACCTGTTCTTGGATCTCGAGAAGTACGGGGGCGGGCCCGCCCGCTACGGGGTCTTCGAGCCGATCGCGACCCTCGCCGCGCTGGCCCACGTCGTGGAACGCCCCCGGTTGGGCACGCTCGTGCTGTGCGAGGCGTTTCGCCCACCGGCTGTCCTCGCGAAGGCGCTCGCCACCCTGGACCGGCTCACCGGCGGACGCCTCGACGTCGGGCTCGGTGCCGGCTGGTATGAGCCCGAGTACGAGGCGCTCGGCATGGCGATGCCCCGCCCGGGGGTGCGCGTCGACCGGCTACGCGAGGCGACCGAGATCGTCGCCGCGCTCCTCACCGGCGAGCCGCTGACGTACCCCGGGACCTACCACCAGGTCCACCACGCGATCCTCGACCCCCCCGGCCGGCAGGTCCCGAGGCCGCTGGTGTTCATCGGCGGCAAGGGCGACCGGGTCATCCGCACCGCGGTGTCGAGCGCCGACGGCTGGAACACCTGCTGGGTCTGGACCCCCGACGCCTACCGGGAGCGGCTGACCGTGTTCGACGCCGCCGCGGACGAGGCCGGGCGCGACCCCGAGCAGGTGTGGCGATCCCTCGGCCTGTACACCCTCGTCGGGGACAGTGAACGCGATCTCGCCCGACGGTTCGAGCGGCTCCAGTCGGGCACCCCCGCCGGGGTGCTGGACCACGTGACGCTCGCGGAGTTTCGAGCCGGCCGCCTCGTCGGGACCGTCGAGTCGGTGCGGGCCCAGGTGGAGGAGTGGGCCGAGCTCGGGGTGGAGACCCTCATCGTCGGTGCTGGAGCCCTGCCGTTCCAAGTGGGGTCCCTCGACGACGTCGAGGCCATCGCCGACGCGCTCATCGGGCTAGGTGGCTCGGGGCAGCGCTAGGGTGACGGCCCCCGCACCGAGGATCGCGAGGTCGCCGTGTCGCCGGGACCCGGGGCGTTGCTCGCCGTCCTTGCCGTCGTCGTGGTGCTGCTCAACGCGGCGCGACTCGGGCGCCTCGCCCGCCGGATACGCCGGCGCCGCCCGCCGACGGCCCCTCGGGGCTCGCCTCCGAAGCCCTGAACGGGCCTGGCCGCCCCGCCTCGGGAACCTCACGCCCCGGTCCCGTCGTTCTCCCCATGGCTGACGGCATCCCCACGTGGGAAGAGGTGGCCCGCGACTACGGCCGCTTCCTCTACAGCGTGGCGTTCCGATTGGCTGGCAATCCTGAAGACGCGCAAGACCTCGTCCAAGAGTCGCTCATCCGGGTCCGCAAGGGCCTCGAGCGGTACGAGCCGGGGTCGCTGGAAGGTTGGCTGGCCCGAATCGTGACCAACGTGTTCCTCGATGAGATGCGTCGGCGGCGCCGACGTCCTGCCGACGCGCTCCCGGACAACCCGGAGCGTGTCCTGCCCGCCACGCCCGCCGCCGACGAGGCCAGCCAGCAGCTCTCCGACCAGATCCAGGGGGCTCTCGCCGAGCTGCCCGAGGAGTTCCGCGTCCCCGTTGTCCTCTGCGACGTCGCCGACCAGTCCTACGAGCAGATCGCCGCCACGCTCGGCGTACCGATCGGGACCGTCCGGTCCCGCATCCATCGGGGCCGCCGGCTGCTTCGGGTGGCCCTGACCGGGGAGGGCCAGGCATGACGCCGGACTGGTCCGAGGACCTCCTCTCCGGGTATCTCGACGGCGAGCTCGACGCCGAGACCCGCGCCGACGTTGAAGCTCGTCTCGCCGACGACGCGGCCTGGCGGGCGGTCCTCGCGGACGTCAGCTCGGCACGTGACGCCGTCCGCAGCCTCCCCGCGGTCGAGCTCAGCCCCGGCGCGTGGAGCCAGATCCTCGCCGTCGTCGCCGCCGACGAGCCCGCCTCGGGCCCGACGACGCCCGGTGCCCTCCGCGTGTTGCGGGCCCGCGGCAGCCGGGCACCGCGCTGGGCGGGTCTCGGAGCGGCCGTAGCCGCGGTCGCGGCGGTCGTCGCGGTGGTCGTGGTGCCCGGGCCGACGCGCGTCACCCCGAAGGTCGCGACGTTCGCGACCGAGCACTCAGCGCGGGCCTCGGTCGCCAGCGACCCGGTCAGCTCCCTCGCGGGTGTCAGCGTCATGCGGGGCCTGGGCCGATGATCGCGACGCATCGGGTCGGGCTCTCCGTCGCCGCCGTTGCCGCCGTCGCCGCCTTCGCCGTCGTGGGGATCGGCGTCGCCAGCCACGCGCCGGCGCAGCCGGCCGGTGACGGTGAGCGACTGCTCCACGATGCCGCCTCCGCGAACGCGCACCAGTCCTATGCCGGGGTGCTCAGCGTCGACTGGGTCGATCACGGCGCCCGGCATCACGTCGAGGCGTACACCCATGTCGTCGACGGCGAGGTCGAACTCGGCGCCGGGACCAGCCGGGTCCTCAGCGCCGGCAGCCAACGGTGGGTCGGCAGCCCAGGCGCGTGGGCCCTCGTCGTCGGCTCGGACAGCACCGCGGCTGCTGCACCGTCCGCCGACGCCAACTGGGATCTGCAGACCGAGCCGGGCCCCAGCGTCGCGGGGCGCGACACCACCGAGGTCGTCGCCACCGAGCCGTCCAGCGGGGCGCCCCGAGCCCGCTTCTTCATCGACATTCGCACCGGGACGCTGCTGCGACGCGACACCCTCGACGGCCACGGTCACCTCGTGCGCGAGGTGAGCTTCGAGGCGTTCCTGGCGCTCGGGGAGGCCGCGACCCCGGTGCGTCCCCGAGCCACGAAGACCGAAGAGCCGGTCACGCTGCGATCGGTTCCCGCCGGGTACCAGGGGCCGAGCGGCCTCGGACCCGGCTACCGGCTGCTCGGCCGATACCGCCAGCCCGATGGCACCGTGCAGCTCTACTACGGCGACGGGATCTTCACCCTGTCGCTGTTCGAGCAGAAGGGCACGATCGACTGGGGGTCGCTACCCGCCGGGACGGCGGTCGACGTGAACGGAAACGGGGGCCGGACCTACGAGACGGCGACCAGCAGCGTCGCGGTCTGGGATGACCACGGGCTGGTCGTGACGGCCGTCTCCGACGCCGCGCCCGACCAGGTGCTCGCTGCGGTGCGGAGCGTCAAAGGGGCCGGGCACGGCACGGGCCTCCTCCACGACGTGGCGCACTTCGTGCTCGGCCCCTTCGGCTGGGACTGAACGCATCCCGGAGGGTCGGCCTAGCGTGCCGGCATGGCTGACGCGACGGTCGCGGTCCGCCCCCGGCTGGCGATCCTCCTCGCCGGCGTCGGGGGCTGGGTCGACGCGATCGGGTTCCTGACGCTCTTCGGGTTGTTCACGGCCCATCTCAGCGGGAACACCGCCCGGCTCGGCGTCGCCATCGGTCGCGGTGAGGCGAGCACCGCGCTCACCTACGCGGTCCCGATCGTCGTGTTCTTCGCCGGCGCGGTGGTCGGAGTCGCGTTCATGACCGATCGCGGTGCGCGCGGCCACCGCGCGGTTGGTCCGCTCCTCGCCGTCGAGGCTGCGCTCGTGGCCGCGTTCATGTTCGCCGGCACGATCCTGCGCGACGCGGGTGACCTGACGCCCCGGTCCGCGTCCTACTACGCCGTCGCGGTGCTGGCGGTCGCGGCGATGGGTCTGCAGACCGCGGCGATCCGCAACGTCGCGGGTGTCCCGGTCCACACCACGTTCATCACCGGCATGGTGACCCACTTCGCTGAAGCCATCGTCGGTGTCGCACGCCGAGATCGCGGCGACGCCCGGAGCCGGGCCGGGATCTACGGGAGCCTCGTCGGCTCCTACATCGTCGGTGCCGCGTCCGGCGCCGCGCTGGAAGGTGTCTGGGCGCTCTGGGCGCTGAGCGTCCCGGTCGTGGTGCTGATCGGGCTCAGCGTGGCGACCCGTGGCGAGCCCGCGTGAACGGGATCAGCGGGTGGCGAGACGCCGCTGGCGCAGGATTCGGCGCCGCTCCCGCTCGGAGCAGCCGCCCCACACGCCGTGGTCGATCCGGAACTCCAACGCATACTCGAGGCACTCGGCCTTGACGGCGCAGTCGGCGCAGACGTGCCGGGCCCGGTCGACGCCCACCCCGTCCGAGGGGAAGAAGGCCCCCGGGGCCGCCTCCCGGCAGCGGGCGTGGAGCATCCACGACGGGGTTTGATGATCGGGGCGGGAAAGCTCGTCCATGACAGTCCAACGGACCTCGGGGGAGGTCAGTTCCCCGACCTGGGGCCCCGACCGGAGATCTGGCCTCGGGTGACGGATAATCCTGCGGCACCCCGTCGGCGGGCCGGGCGGTGGACCGGAGGCCCGGGTTCCCCCACCCGGGCGCGTCCTGAGGAGATCACCATGGCTGATGAACCTAGCCGGGACGACACCCAGCCCCGAGCATCCGCCGAAACGCCGTCACCGACGGCCGCCCAGACCACCGCTCCTGTCCCGGTGACGCCGCCCGGGCCCACCGACCCGACCACACCCGGGTCCCCGTCACCGGTCGCCGCGCCGAGACGGGGTGGGGGCCTGCGCCAGGTCTTCACCGGTGCCGTGGTGGGCGCCGTCGTCGGAGCGTTGGTCGCCGGCGGGCTCGTCTCCGCCCTCGACGACTCGGGGACGTCGACCGTGACGAGGATCGTGCAGCAGACGCCCGCGCCAACCCCAGTGCGCCCCTCCACGAGCATCGCGGCGGCCAACGGCATCGCCGGAATCGTCGCCAAGGCCGAGCCCTCCATCGTGGCCATCACGACCGACGGCGGGCCCGGGAGCGGCAACGGCGGTGCCGGGACCGGGTTCGTCATCTCCCCCGACGGCTACATCGCGACGAACAATCACGTCGTGGAAGGCGCCACCAAGATCCAGGTGCAGTTCGCATCGGGCCGCATCGTCGACGCCACCACCGTTGGGCGCGACCCGTCGACCGACCTCGCGGTCATCAAGGCCAACGCCACCGGCCTCCCGGCCGCCACCCTCGGGGACTCCAACCCCCCGAACGTCCAGATCGGCGATTCGGTCGTCGCGATCGGGAACGCCCTCGCCCTCGAAGGCGGGTTGAGCGTCACGAACGGGATCATCTCGGGCCTGAACCGCCAGGTCCCCGAGCAGAGCGGCGCCGTCCTCTTCGGGATGCTGCAGACCGACGCGGCCATCAACCCGGGCAACTCCGGCGGGCCGCTCCTCGACTCGCAGGCCCGCGTCATCGGGATCAACACGGCCGTCGCCGGCGCGGTCTCCAGCTCGAGCCAAGCGCAGAACATCGGGTTCGCCATCCCGATCTCGAACGCCATCCCCGTGTTCAACGACCTCCGCACCGGCCGCAAGCCGGCGTTCCTCGGCGTCAGCACCACCGACCTGTCACCGTCGATCGCGAGCCAGCTCAACGTCTCCGTCACCGACGGGGCGGTGATCACCCAGGTGAGCACCAACACGCCCGCGTCGTCTGCCGGACTCAAGAAGAACGACGTCATCGTCCAGATCGGCCAGACCCCCATCAAAGGCTCCGCCGACGTGCAGACCGCGGTCCGGTCCCATCAGCCGGGTGACACGGTGCAGATCGTCATCGTGCGCGGCACCAGCCGACAGACCCTCTCCGCGAAGCTGACGCAACGACCCAACCTCGGGTGACCACGAGACCAGCACAGGACGCCCGGTAGGCTGACCGTATGGCGATGAACCAACAGGAGTTCGAGCAGCTCCCCCCGCAGGGACACGTGAAGCTCATGTACCTCGGTCCCGTCGCGCCCCACTGGGAGGTCCACGGGGTGTTCGGCGACGGGCGGGTCATCGACGAGTTCCGCCAGCGGGCCCTCGCCCGGCTCCAGCTCCTCCCGCCCCACGACCCGCAGTTCCGCCGCAACCGGGAACGCGTCAACCGCGACGCGGAGCGGGAACGGCTGATCCTGGACTGGGACCTCGGCTACCCCGAGGACGACGCCTCCGGCTGACGCACCGGGTCCGACGTCAGGTGTCGGCGCCGGGACTGAACTCCTCGCTGTCGCCCGCGCCGTGGAGGCCAGTGGCGATGAACACCACCCGGTCGGCGACGTTCACCGCGTGGTCCGCGATCCGCTCGTAGTGGCGACCCACCAGCGCCAGCTGGATCGACTCGAGGAGCCGACCCTCGTCGACGAGACCCTCCCGGTTCATGATGTACCGGAACAGGCTCTTGGTGAGGTCGTCCATCACGTCGTCCATGTCGAACAACGCCGCGGCGCGGGACGGGTCGTTGTCAGCGAACGCGTCGATCGCGAGGCGGGTCTCGTTGGCGGCCTGCTCGCCCATCCGGCTGATGATCCCCCGGAGCTTGGGGTCGATGCTGTGCGGATAGAGCTGGCGGGTGGCCTTCACGACGCTCTTCATCAGGTCGCCGCTGCGCTCCAGCTCGTGGCCGATCCGCAGGACCGCGAGGACGGTCCGAAGGTCGCTCGCCATCGGCTGCTGGCGGGCCAGGAGTATGAAGCAGTGGTCCTCGATGGCGTAGGCCAGCTCGTCGATACCGGCGTCCTGCTCGACGACATGCTCCGCCGCGCTGAGATCGGCGTCGAGGAGCGCTTGCGTGCCGGCCGCGATCGCCTCCGTGACGAGCGCCGCGAGGCGGATCACGTCCGCCCGTAGGTCCTGGAGCTCTTCGGCGAAGACCTTCCGTGTCTCGTCGCCACTCGTCATCGTCGCCACCTCCTCATCTTGCCTGACCAGCCAGACGTTGGCGATCCTCTCACTCTCCGTTACCTCACGTTCATCATCGCTTTGAGTCCCGTTCATGTCGTAGTCGGCCCCGCGCCAGACACGATTCGTAGCCTCCTCCTCGCGTCAACCTGACGTCACAAGGAGGAAGCACCACTCATGAGATCACGTTCGCGCCATGTGTCCTGGCTGCTAGTGCCAGTGCTGGCGGTGGGCACGGTCGCACTCGCAACCGGCGTAGCGACCGCGGGGGTCAGCGCCAAGGGCACCAAGCTCGCGGGCGCCACACTCAACGGTTCAGGGTCCACTTTCCAGCAGGCCTACCAGCAGGAAGCCACCGCCCGGTTCGTCAAGAAGAACTCGGGGATCACGATCAACTACTCCGGTGGCGGGTCCGGGAAGGGCCGCACCGACTTCACCAACCAGGTGGTCGACTTCGCGGGGACGGACGGGCTGTTCAAGCCGACGGACCCGGCGCCGAAGGGTGGCCCCTACGACTACATCCCGTTCGTCGCGGCTCCGATCACGGTGTCGTACAACCTCTCCAGCGTGAAGAACCTGCAGCTCTCGGCGGACACGATCGCCAAGATCTTCTCCCGCCAGATCAAGACGTGGAACGATCCCGCAGTCAAGGCCGACAACCCGAAGGCCAGCCTGCCGAGCACCGCGATCACCGTGGCGCACCGGTCGGACTCCTCGGGGACGACGCAGAACTTCACCCAGTACCTGACGACCGCCGCTCCGACGTCGTGGACGCTGGGGTCCGGTTCGACCGTGCCCTGGCCCGCGGACACGCAAGCCGGGAACGGCAACGCGGGCGTGGCGAACATCATCAAGTCCACGGACGGCGCGGTTGGCTACGTCGACTTCTCCGACGCTCGGGCCGCCGCGCTCACGTTCGCGTCGGTGAAGAACGCCGCCGGCAAGATCGTCGCTCCTTCCGTGGCGGCCACCACGGCGGCCCTCCAGGGCGTGAAGCTCGCCGCTGACGGGACGTACAACCCGCTGAACTCGCCGAACGCGAAGGCGTACCCGATCGCGTCGCCGACCTGGATGCTCGTCTACCAGACCCAGACGGACCCGGCGAAGGGCGCCGCCCTGAAGGCGTACCTGACGTTCATCCTCACCGATGGGCAGAAGTTCGCCTCGAGCGTGGACTACGCGCCGCTGCCGCCCGCGTTCGTGAAGGCAACGCAGGCCCGGGTGAACGCCATCAAGGCGTAGTCCGGTCATTGTCACGGGAGGGGCGGGACCTTTCCCCCACCCGCCCCTCCCTGACACACTCCTCGTCCTGAGGCCCTGATGGCAGTCACCGACACGATCCCTGAGCAGGCACCGCGACCCCTCGTCGGCGGGGACCGCCCCCCCGGGGCCCTGGCGGACCGCGTGTTCCGTGCCTTGGCGCTCGGCGCCGGGCTCCTCGTGCTCGTCATCCTCGGTCTGATCATCTACGAGATGACGAACCAGTCGCTGCCGTGGTTTCGGGCTGAGGGCTTCAACGCCATCTTCAGCGACAACTGGGTGCCCTCCGCGGGCCACTACGGAGCCCTGGGTCTCGTCGTCGGCACCCTGGTCGTCGGGGCGATCGCCCTCCTCATCGCGGTCCCCGTCAGCGTTGGGATCGCCCTGTTCGTGACCGAGGTCGCGCACCGACGGGTCCGCCGCCCGATCGTGTACACGATCGACCTCCTCGCCGCGATCCCATCCGTGGTGTTCGGCCTTTGGGCCCTCCGGGCGCTCGAGACGCCGTTGGCCAACGTCTACAGCTCCGTGTCCGACGCCCTGTCGGGCGTCCCGATCTTGGGTGCCCTCACCGCGAACCCGAACCCGTCGGGCGCGAGCTACATGACCGCCGGGATCGTTGTCGCGATCATGATCACGCCGATCATCACCGCGATCACCCGCGAGGTCTACGCCACGTGCCCGCCCGCCCAGAAGGAAGCGGCGCTGGCCCTCGGCGCGACGCGCTGGGAGATGATCCGAGGCTCGGTGTTCCCCCACAGCCGCAGCGGTGTGACCGCCGCGGTGATCATCGGTTTCGGGCGTGCCGTCGGTGAGACCATCGCGGTGGCGCTGGTGATCGGGTCCTCACCCCGCCTCACCGAGCAGATCTTCGGGCCCGGCGACACGATGGCCAGCGTCATCGTGAACAGCTTCGGTGAAGCCACCGGCACGGAGCGAGCCGCGCTCATCGGGCTCGGTGTCGTGCTCCTCGCGGTGACCGTCGTCATCGGCGTCCTCGCCCGGACTGTCCTGGCCGGCCGACAACGCCGGCTCGGGGTGGCGTGATGACGACGGTCGCCCCTCGCGCCCCGGCAACGCCGGCCCGTCCCGACTCGATCTACCGGTCCCGCGACGGCCACCGCAGCCGCAAAGCCCGGAACACCGTCGCCACCAGCCTCATCTCCGCGTCGTTCGTCCTCGCCCTGGTCCCGCTCGTGGGCGTGGTGGTGTTCATCGTCCAGAAGGGCAGCGGCGTCTTCGGGTGGCACTTCCTCACCACGGACATACCGTTCAGTGACCGCGACTTCGGCGGGGGCATGAAGCCGGCTGTCGTCGGGACCTTGCTCATCACCGGCGCCGCCACCGTCATGGCGGTCCCGCTCGGCGTGCTCGGCGCCATCTACCTGAACGAGTATGGCAAGCAAGGGCCGCTCGCCCGGCTGATCCGGTTCCTCGCCGAGATCATGACCGGCGTCCCATCGATCGTGATGGGCCTGTTCATCTACCTCCTCTGGGTGCTCCCCCGGAAGCAGAACGGGCTCTCCGGCTTCGCCGGCGCGCTGGCGCTCGGCTGCTTGATGCTGCCGATCGTGATCCGCACCAGCGAGGAGATCCTGCGCGTGGTCCCCGAGGAGCTCCGGGAGGGCAGCTATGCCCTCGGGAGCCGGAAGGTGCGCACCATCCGCACCGTCGTGCTACCCCACGCCGCCCCCGGCATCGTCAGCGGCGCCCTGCTCGCCGTCGCGCGCGCCGCCGGCGAGACCGCGCCCTTGCTGTTCGTGATCGGGATCGTCACCTCCACGAACACCAGCATCTTCAACGGCCCCAACACGACTCTTTCCCAGCAGATCTTCCGAGGCGCGACCTCGCCGTTCGTCGCGGCCCAGGAGCGCGCCTACGGTGCCGCGCTGACGCTTGTTCTTCTCGTGTTCATCTTCACTGCGCTGGCGCGGATCGTCACCAGCCTGTACGCCCGCCGTTCCTCCGCTGGAGGTTGACATGGAGCTCTCCACCGTGCGCCGAACACCTGACCCCACCGGTACAGTCACGGACGTGCTGACCCGGCCACCGGCCGAGACGCAACGGGCCTCCGGCTCGGTGCCCGCGCGCTCCCCCGAGGGGCGCGACATCGTGTTCGACCTCGCCGATGTCGAGGTCCGCTACAGCGGTGTCACCGCCGTGTCCGGCGTCAGCCTCCAGGTCGCGGCGCACGAGATCACCGCGTTCATCGGGCCCTCGGGGTGTGGCAAGACGACGGTCCTGCGGGCCCTGAACCGGCTCCACGACATCACTCCCGGCGCCAAGGTCCTCGGTCGGATCACCTACCAGGGCGAAGATCTCTACAGCCCCCGGGTCGACGTCGCCGAGGTGCGTCGCCGCATCGGGATGGTGTTCCAGAAGCCGAACCCGTTCCCCAAGTCGATCTACGACAACGTCGCGTACGGCCCCAAGATCAACGGCCGCAAGCGGGGCGAGGTCGGCGACCTCGTCGAGCAGGCGCTGCGCCACGCGGCCCTGTGGGACGAGGTGAAGGACAAGCTCAAGAAGAGCGCCCTCGGTCTCTCCGGCGGTCAGCAGCAGCGGCTTTGCATCGCTCGGGCGATCGCGGTTGCGCCCGACGTGATCCTCATGGACGAGCCGTGTTCGGCGCTGGACCCGATCGCGACCGCCCGCATCGAGGACCTCATGCAGGAGCTCAAGCCCGACTACACGATCGTGATCGTCACCCACAACATGCAACAAGCCGCCCGGGCGTCGGACCGCACCGCGTTCTTCACCGCCGACGTCGACGACGCCGGCCGGCGCGTCGGACGCCTCGTCGAGTTCGACGCCACCGAGCAGCTCTTCACCCAGCCGTCTGATCCCCGCACCGAGGGTTACATCACGGGGCGGTTCGGTTGAGAGCATCCCCGGCCTCGGGCGCCCAGCCCGATGACATGGGGGACGAAGCCAACGACCGCCGGCACCGGCGCCTCGCCCTCGCGCTCGACCGGGTCCCCGACGGTGTCGTCATCGTCGATCCCGACGGGAACGAGGAGTTCCGAAACCTCGCCGCGCTCCGCTTCCGCGACGCCCGACACTCCGAGGCACTCGTCGAGCACGCCGCGGCCCAGCTGCTCGAACGCGCCCGGCACGGCCAGAGCGGCGACCGCGAGCTGCAGCTCTTCGGCCCCCCGCGCGAGGTCCTCGCCCTCCGGGCCGTGCCCCTCGTCGTCGACGACGAGGTGTTCGGCGCGGTGGCGCTCATCCACGACGTCACCGAGGCCCGCCGGGTCGAGAGCGTCCGGCGGGACTTCGTCGCCAACGTGAGCCACGAGCTCAAGACCCCGATCGGCGCCCTCGGCCTCCTCGCCGAGACCATCGCGTCCACCGAGGAGGCCGACGTGGTGCGCCGCCTCGCCGACCAGGTCGTGCGCGAATCGGACCGCCTCGGGCGCATCGTCGACGACCTCCTCGACCTCAGCCTCATCGAGGCCCAGGCCGCGCCGACCCGAGAGCCGACCCCGGTCCGGGTCCTCGTCGAGGAAGCCGTCGAGCGGCTCAGCCCCCTCGCCCTCGCACGAGGGATCCCGCTCCAGACCGAACCCATCACCGATGATCTGTTGGTGCTCTGCGACGTGACCCAGCTCGTGAGCGCCATCACGAACCTCTTGGACAATGCCCTGAAGTACTCCGAGGCGGGCGAGGCGGTCATCGTGAACGCCCAAGCGGGCCACGGTCAGGTCGTACTGCGCGTCGAGGACCACGGGATCGGGATCCCGACCCGCGACCTCGAACGGATCTTCGAGCGCTTCTACCGGGTCGACAAGGCCCGGAGCCGGGCCACCGGAGGCACCGGGCTGGGGCTCTCGATCGTCCGCCATGTGGCCGAAGCGCACGGGGGAGACGTGACGGTCGAGTCCACCGAAGGTGAAGGATCGACGTTCCGGTTGACGTTGCCGCTCGCCGATTCCGCCACTGACGTCGCGGAGGCGTCCTGATGCCTGAATCCCCCACCATCCTCGTTGTCGACGACGAGCAGTCGTATCGCGACGCGCTCTCGGTCGCGTTGCAGCGCGAGGGCTTCGTCGTCGAGACCGCCGCCGACGGCCCCGAGGCCATCGCCCGGTTCGAGTCCGCCCGACCGGCACTGATCCTGCTCGACGTCATGTTGCCGCACATGTCGGGTGTCGACGTGTGCCGAGAGCTTCGGTCTCGGTCCCAGGTCCCGATCATCATGGTCACGGCGCGTAACGCCGAGATCGATGCCGTCGTGGGGCTCGAGGTGGGCGCCGACGACTACGTCACGAAGCCGTTCCGGCTCCGCGAGCTCGTGGCCCGCGTCCGGGCTGCGCTGCGGCGGGCCCCCAACCGGGACGGGACCGCCTCCGAGGAGGAGATCATCGAGGTCGGCGACGTCAAGCTCGACGCCGCTCGCCACGAGGTCTTCGTCCACGCGTCCCTGGTCCCGCTGCCCCTCAAGGAGTTCGAGCTCCTCGAGCTGCTGCTCCTCAACGCGGGGCGGGTCCTGACCCGCGACGTGCTCATCGACCGGATCTGGGGACCGAACTACTACGGCGACACCAAGACCCTCGACGTGCACATCAAACGACTGCGAGCGAAGCTCGAGACCGACCCCGCGAACCCGAAGCGGATCGTCACCGTCCGCGGCGTCGGCTACCGGTACGAGAAGCCCTGACGCTCAGCCGGTCGGCGTCGTCGCGCCGATCCCCGCCGCCCGGGTCGTCGCGGCTGCGATCGCGTCTGCGGGGACCCCGGCGATCCCGGTGAGCAGCGTGGCCGCGGCGTACCCGGCTCGGACGAGCCCGATGTCGGTGTCGGGTTCCGGCTCGCCGGCATGGCCCTCGTAGCGCAAGGTCAGCTCCGCGGGGGATGACTCGGCGGCCCACACCTCGTCGAAGGGGTGGGGCCGCGCCCCGCGGACACCGAGCACGTCCTCGAACGGCACGTTCGGGACGTTGAGGCTCAGGACCGTGCCCGGCGCGTCGCGCAGCGAGGCGACAGCAGCTGCCGCCAGGCGTGCCGCGGTGTCCCAGTGCTCATCGTCGCCCCAGGCCAGGCTGACGGCGATCGCCGGGAGGTCGAGCACGGCGGCGGTGAGCGCCGCGCCCACCGTGCCGGAGTGCAGCACGAGATGGCCGGTGTTCAACCCGCGGTTGACGCCGGACGCCACCAGCTCGGGTCGGGGGCCGAAGGCGCCGAACCAGGCCGCATAGACGGTCGTCGCCGGCTGCGAGCCGAGCGCGTGGACCGCGACGCCGGGCAGATCGGGCCAGTCGACGTCCTGATGGCTGATCGGCCCCGACCGGTGCAGCCATCCGATCGCCGCGCCCGCCCCGCTGCGCTCCCCGTCGGGAGCGACGACGACGACCTCGTGACCGTCGGCGACGAGCGTGTGGGCCAGGGCCCGGAGGCCGGGAGCCTCGACCCCGTCGTCGTTGGTGACGAGGATCCGCATCGCCCGGACCGTAGCCGTCAGGCCGGGGACCCGGTGTCCGGCGGCCGAACGAGACACCAACGATCGGCGCGACGTTGCGACGGGTGCCCGGCACGCGGCAACGTGAAGCGGTGACCGAGCACCCGATGATTCGGCTCGCCGTTCTCGACCTCGCCGGGACGACCGTGCGCGACGACGGTGCCGTCGAGAGCGCGTTCGTCGACGCCTTGCGCCAGACCGGCGCCGGGCCCGACACCGACGGCTTCCCCCGACGCCTGCAGCACCTGCGGACCACGATGGGCCGCTCCAAGATCGAGGTGTTCCGCGAGCTCCTCGGCGACGAGACGCGAGCCCAACGGGCCAACGAGGCGTTCGAAGCCGCCTACGGCGCCGGCCTCGCGGCCGGAGGCGCGGAACCGATCCCCGGCGCGGTGGAGGCCATCGCGAAGCTGCGCGCCGGCGGGGTGCTCGTGTGCCTGACCACCGGCTTTTCGGCCCGGACCCTCGACGCGCTGCTCGACGCGCTCGGGTGGCACGACCGGGTCGATCTCGCGCTCAGCCCGAGCCCCGGTGTCCGAGGCCGCCCCCACCCCGACCTGGTGCTCGCGGCGATCCTCGCGCTCGGGATCGACGATGTCCGCGACGTCGCGGTGGCTGGCGACACGGCAAGCGACCTCCTCGCGGGCACTCGGGCGGGCGCCTCGGTGGTCGCCGGGGTGCTCACCGGCGCGCACGGCCGCGCCGAGCTTGCCACCGCGCCGCACACCCATCTCCTGGATTCGATCGTCGACCTGCCCCCCTTGTGCGTCGCCTGACCCGGTCGCGCGGCTCGAGGCCCCGCGGCGTCAGGCCCGGTGGGCGACGACGTGCAGCAGCGGGTACCAGTGGGCCAAGCCCGGGACGAGAACCCCGGGTTGCTTCGCCTCGTCGTCGGCCCGGCGCAGCGTCAATGCAGCCTCCAGGTGCGGATCGCGTTCCAGCCTGCTGCGCTGCACGGGGTCGAGGAGGCCACCTTGGACGCGCAGCGTCAGCCGGCTCCGTTCGCTCAACCGGTGCCGGTACTGGGGCTCGGTCGTCACCAGATACCGCTTCGCGGCATCGTGGAGGGCCACCAACGTGGCGACCCGAGGGCCCAGGAGGCCTTCGATCGCGGCGGCACCGGTCGCGGCGTGCGTGTCCGGCGCCCCGGGCTCGAGGATCGTGCCAAGGTCGTGCACCAGCCCGCCGATCTGCAGCTCGGCGTCCTGGGGGGCGACCCGCTCGAGGATCGCCGCGCACTGCAGGCTGTGGGCCAGCACCGTGACGGCCTCGCCGTCATCGAGGTGGTCGGCGGAGCGAAGGGCCGCGATCAGCTCGTCACAGTCCCGGAAGCGGGTCGTGGTGAACGCGGTGCGCACCGTGTCACCTTCTCGTTGATCGGGCTGGGGAGGCAAGGGCCAGCACGGAGTGTTCACCGACCCACGCCCGGACGGTTACACGCCCGCGTCCCGCCGTTCACCATTGCCGCGGCCGTTCACCCGCGCGGGCGGCGGTGGGAGGTACCGGGCCGCGACGATCTCGTCGCCCTGAAAGTCGAGCACCCAGGTCGACCCCTTTTCGAACCGCACATCTCGCCGGATGAGGCCTTGCTGGGCGATGTCGTCGAGTAGCGCTCCGATGACGTCACCGTGCGTGCAGAGCACTGTCGGCTCCTGCGTGAACTTCGCCAGCAGCCGACGCGCTTCGGGCAACGGTGTCCCCTCGGCGAGCTCGTCGGCGAGGTCGACGGGGAGCCGGAGCCGTTGCCCGAGTGGCTCGACCGTCTGGCGGCATCGCACGTACGGGCTGCTGACCACCCGGGTCACGGCCGAGTCCGCGAGCAGGTCGCTGATGGCGTCGGCTTGGCGCCGCCCGGTCTTGGTGAGGGGCCGGAGGTCGTCGGGACCGGACCAGGCGCTGCGGCTGCCGGCCTTGGCGTGGCGCACCAGATACATCTGCGTCGATGGGGTCACGGGCGTGACGGACCTCGCCGGGAAAGTCGGTGGAGCAGCGCTCGGTCGTGCGGGTAGGTGAGCAGTCTGTCAGCCTCCCTCGGTTCGAGCCAACGGACCTCGTCCACCTCCCGGTTCGGGACGAACGGGTCCAACGGGCCGTCCGGGGGGTCCATCAGCCAGTAGCGGACGACCTTGGCGCGGCCCCGGCTGTCCTCGTAGCGGGTCTCCCCGACGGGGTGCCCCAGAGCGCAGGACAGTCCGGTCTCCTCCTCGACCTCGCGCAGCGCGGTGTCCTCGTCTCCTTCGTCGTCGCGGTCACGTTTGCCCTTCGGGAAGCTCCAGTCGTCGTAGCGGGGCCGGTGCACGAGCGCGAGCTCGTAGCGGGGACGGAGCCGCTGCCGCAGCCGGGACCGTCCGGGGACGCGACGCCGGACGATCCCGCCCGCGGCGTGCACGAGGCCGTCGCGGGGCTCGCTGGGGGGCCGCGCGTTGCTCACAGCCAGTGGCGGTGCTTCTTGTGACTGACCCGTCGCCACACCCGCGGCCACGCTTGCCGTGCCGCGAGCGCCGCTTCGTGCTCGAGGGCGACGAGCTCCCCGGCCACGAACGCGGTCGGCTGGTCCTCGAGCTGCGCGGCGGACGTGCGCAGCCACTCGGTTGCGACGACCCCGTCTTGATGCTCACCGAGGACGTCTTGGATCTCGGTCAGCTCCCGGGCGAACGCTCGGGCCGGCTTCCCGAACGCCCCTTCAGCGACCTCGACGGCGTACCGGACCCGTTTGGCGCGTTTGCGGATCTCGTGCAGGTCCGGGTCGGCCGGGTCGTCGGGGAGGGCCTCCACCGCGTTCCGCAGATGGTTCCAGGGGCGACGCACCGCGGCGCGCAGGAGGTCCTCGTCGGTCTCGTCGTCAGCGCGGGGGAGGAGCCGGGGCGCGCGCGCCGCGTCGACGAGCCGCTCGAGCAGCTCCGCGTACCGATGGCTGCGCAGCACGACCAGCAGGTGTTCGCGGGCCTCCTCACGCTGGGCCCGGAGCAGGTCGAGGAGCCGCTCGCCGGCCGCGTGGTCGCGGCTGGGCAGCCGCGCCAGTCGTCCCTCGAGGCGGTCGAGGAGGACGTCGGCGTCGCGCACCGCACCGAGCGCGGTCCCGACCCACTGCAGGTCGACCCGCAGCGCGTCGGCCCACGGTGCCTCCACCAGGGGCCGGAAGGTCCGAAGGTGCGCCCGGAGCCGTCGGGTCGCGACGCGCGCCTGGTGAAGCTCCTCGGCGTCCTCGCCACGCCGGACACCGGCGTCGTGGGTGACGAGCTTGGCCACCGAGGCGCGCAGCGCGTCCCGCACGACATCCCGGAAACCCTGGGTCGGCCCGGGAACCGCGTCGAGGTCGGACGGCTCGGCGGCACGCGGCCCCAACGCCCGCACGATCTTCGGGGTCGGGTCGGGAGCCCCGGCGCCCGCGGCCCGAAGCCGGGCGACGATCGCGGTGGTATGGGCCTCGGGGGCGCCGTCGGCGACCTCGATCTCGAGCTCTCGGAACGCTCGGACGGGGGCGTCGCCCCCGACGACGATGACGTCGTCGTCGACGACCTCGCCGATCGGGCTGCCCTGGGCGGTGCGCAGCCGAACCGCGCGGCGAGTCGTGCGGAGCCGCGC
>DATISY010000009.1:0-65191 GCA_035468285.1 Acidimicrobiia bacterium
GTGACGTCGTGGCTCTCGTGCTGCCGCCGGGGCCCGAGTATCTCGTCGGGTATCTCGCGGCGGCGAAGGCCGGTGCGATCACCGCCGGTGTCAACGACCGGCTGACCGCAGCGGAGCGGGCGGTGGTGCTCGGACGCGCCGCGCCGCGCCTCGTGGTCGCGGCGCCGGGCCTGGCGGCCGGTGCGTTCGACCAGGTCGAGGTCGAGCCGGCTCCCACCAGCCGCGCGCTGCTGCGCGGGTTGCGCGTCACGGACGGTTCGCCTCCGCCGCTGCCCGATGACCCCGACCGGCCGGTGGCGATCATCTTCACGTCGGGGACGACCGGTGTCCCGAAAGGCGCGGTGTACGGGAACCGTCAGCTCGGGTTCATCACCGCGAACGACGTCGGTGACGCGTGGGGAGGCGGGGGCCGGACCTTCTCGGGCACGTCGTTCGCGCACCTGGGGTTCATGACGAAGCTGGAGGGGAACCTGCGGCGCGGCGGGACGACCCACATCGTGCGTCGCTGGAGCGCGCGTCGTTCGTTGGAGATGCTCTCGGAGCACCGCATGACGACGGTGGCGGGTGTCCCCGCCCAGGTCGCGCTCATGCTCCGCCAGCCCGGCTTCGACGACTACGACCTCGACAGCGTCCGCTACATCGTGGTCGGTGGTGGCCCGGTGACACCTGGCCTGGCCGAGGAGGCCCGGGCCCGGTTCGGCGCCGCGCTCGCCACCCGGTACTCGTGCACCGAGGCCGGGATCGGTCTCGGCACCGCCTTCGACGACCCCGACGAGGACGCGGTGCTGAGCGTGGGTCGTCCGCACGCCGCGGTCGAGCTGGTGCTCCTCGATGGCGACGATCGTCCCGTCGGGCCGGGTTCGGTGGGCGCGGTGTGCTTGCGGTCGCCGGCGGTGATGGCGGGCTACTGGCGAGATCCGGACGCGACGCGGGCGGCGTTCACCGATGACGGGTTCGTCCGCACGGGCGACCTCGGGTGGGTCGACGAACGGGGCCGGTTGCGGCTCGTGGGACGGACGAAAGAGATGTACGTGCGCGGCGGGTACAACGTGTACCCGGTCGAGGTAGAGGGCGTCCTGTCGAGTGCTCCCGGCGTGGCTGCGGTCGCGGTCGTGCCACGACCCGACCCCGTGATGGGTGAGATCGGGGTCGCGGTCGTCGTCCCTCGCGACTCGACCGACCCTCCGACCCTCGACGCGCTCCGGGCCCACGGCCAAGCCGCGCTCGCGGTCTACAAGCTGCCGGAGGCGCTCGAGCTGACGGACGCCCTGCCCCTGACCGCGATGGACAAGGTCGATCGACGCGCCCTGAGCCAGGTGGTGGCCGGTGGGGCGTCCGGCCCCGTCGGGCGTGCTGGCTGAGGAGACGACGATGCGCGCCACCGGGGACGAGCTCGTGCGGATCGGGCGGCCCCACGCCGCCGCGGAAGCCGCCGACGACTTTCGCCACGACGATGGTCACTCGCGCTGTCCGGTGCGCGGCTCTACGCCAGCGACCGCCTCTTGGAGCTGCTGTTCGGGACGACGGTGGCGCTGGCCACGCCGCTCACCTGAGGCCCACCGCCGGGTCCGCTGACCGGTCGGGACGGAGGCGCGCCGCGCGCGGATCGCGCGGGCGGCCGGCGAGGGACGAGCGTGTCACCCGGGTCGAAACTGCCCAGATCGGGTGGCTGCGGGGCGAGGCGTTGGGGGTGGGGCCGATGCCCACCGGGGTGGCGCTGTCGAGTAGAACACTCCGGTGCGCTCACGCCTTTTCCTTTCCGTTGTCGCGCTCACAATCGTCGCCGCTGCCTGCGGTGGGGGTGGCGGAAACGTGTCGGCGAAGCACAAGACCGCGCCGACGACCACGACGCCGAAGGGCCCCCCGGTGGCGCCGCTCACCGGCCTGCCGGACCCGACGGGGCAGACCTTCAACCGGCCGGCACTGTCGGTGAAGATCGAGAACGCTCCTGAGTCCCGGCCTCAGACGGGGCTCCAGAGCGCCGACATCGTCTACGAGCAGGTCGTCGAGGACGGCATCACCCGGTTCATGGCCGTGTTCAACTCGAACATCCCGCCCGTCGTCGGCCCGATCCGCTCGGGCCGCATCATGGACCCGTACCTGGCCGCCCCCTTCGGTGGCATCTTCGCGTACTCCGGCGGGATCCAGGCGACCGAGGACGCGATCAAGGCGACGCCCGGCGTGAACGTGATCGTGGACACCGGGTCCGACCCGGCGCTGTTCCGCGACAACTCGAAGCCCGCACCACACAACCTCTACGGCCACACGGACCAGCTCCTGGCCCGGGGCGGCAAGCCCGTCCCGCCGCCGGCCCAGTTCAGCTACCTGCCGGCCGGTGTCCCGTTCACCGGCGACAACGTCAACGCGTTCACCATCAAGTACAACCCGACGTACGGTGACCCGACGTACACGTGGGACGCGACGATCGGCGCGTGGCGCCGCTCGATCGGCGCCACGCCGTTCACGACGACCGACGGCGGCCAGGTCACCCCGAACAACGTGATCATCCAGTTCGTCGGCTCGCTCCTCCCGAGCCCCGAGGCCGGCAGCTTCAACCTCGTCGGATCCGGCGACGCGTGGATCTTCAGCGCCGGCAAGCTCGTCCGAGGCAAGTGGTCCCGCACCGGGTCGACGACCCCGACGTCGTTCACCGACGCCAATGGTGCGCCCGTCCGGCTCACCCCGGGTCGCACGTGGGTCGAGTTCGACGGCGCGGCCGCCTCGTTCGGCGGCGTCAGCATCGTCCCGGGCCCACCGACCCCGTCCACCCTGCCCACGACCACGACCACGACCAAGAAGAAGAAGTAGCCGTCGCCGGGCGGCGGGTGCCGACCATCCCCGCCCCCGCCGCGACGGCCGGCGGGCGTCGTTGGGTTGACGCCCCGGCCGGTCAGGCGGCGCGGTCGAAGAGGACCGCCACCTGGCTGGCGTCGGCCGCCTCGTCGACCAGCCCGTATCGGCGGCGGATGGCCCGTTCCGCGGTCCCGAAGAGCAGCTCGTCGACGAGGACGCCGATGACGAGGATGACGATCATCACCGCGATGAGACCCGCCGCGTCGAGGTTCTGACGGGCGAACTCGAGGCGCTGGCCGAGGGAGAAGGTCCCGGGGATCTGGACGAGGAGCTCGCCGGCCAGGAGGCTGCGCCAGGCGAACGCCCAGCCCTGCTTGAGCCCGGCCACGAAGGCGGGCAGGGCAGCCGGGAGGATGACGTGACGGAAGGCGCTGATCCCGCGAGCGCCGAGCACGCGACCGGCGCGGAGCCACAGCGGCGGGATCGTGTCGATGCCGCTGATGAGGCCGTTGGCAATGGACGGCGCCGCCCCGAGGACCACGACGAACAGGATCGCCCCGTCTGTCAGCTTGAACAGCAGGATCGCGAGCGGGAACCAGGCGATCGACGGCATCGTCTGCAGGCCGGTGATCAGCGATCCGACCGCGGCGCGCAACACGCGCACCCGCGCGACGACCGCGCCGACGACGCTCCCAATGATGATCGCGAGGCCGAAGCCTTGCGCGGCTCGGCCGAGTGTCGTCCCCGCGGCCTGGAGGAGGTCGCTGAGATTGTCGACGAGTGTCGAGAACACCTTCGCCGGGCCCGGGAGCAGGTACTCGGGGCGCCAGCCGGTCCAGACGACGATCTGCCAGAACCCGACGAAGATCGCGACGGCGAGCGCCTTCGGCCAGATGTGCTTCCAGATCCGCGCGGTCAGCCGAGACCGGGGGCGCAGCCCGATCTCGAGCGCGTCGAGCCCGGCGAGCTCGGCATCGATGCGGCCCCCTACGGACCGGGCATCGGACTCAGCGTTCGCCATGGCGGGTCACCTCGGCGCGGAGCTGGTCAGTGATCGTCGCCGCGAGGTTCGCGACCGCGGGCGAGTCGATACGGCGAGGCCGCTCGATGTCCACGGGGAACTCGGCGAGGACGCGCCCGGGACGACTGGAGAGCAGGACGACCCGGTCACCGAGCCGGACTGACTCGCGGACGTTGTGGGTGACGAACAGGACCGTCAGCCCGGCGTCGCGCCAGATCCGCTCGACCTCGTCGTGGAGGACGTCGCGGGTCATGGCGTCGAGCGCGCCGAACGGCTCGTCCATGAGCAAGACGTCGGCCCGCTGGCCGAGGGCTCGGGCCAGCGCTACCCGCTGGCGCATCCCACCGGACAGCTCGTGAGGCCGCTTCGTGGCGAACTCCTGGAGGTGCACGATGCGGAGCAGCTCCTCCACTCGCGCCCGTCGCTCGGCGCGGGCGGCGCCGTCGAGGCGCAACGGGAGCTCGATGTTGCGGGCCGCGGTGAGCCAGGGGAACAGCGCCGGCTCCTGGAACATGAGCGTGGCCCGTCCTTCCACGGTCACCTCCCCCGCGCTCGCCCGGTCCAGGCCCGCGACCAGGTTCAGCAGGGTGCTCTTCCCGCACCCGGACGCGCCGACGACGCACACGAACCCGCCGGGTTCGATGTCGAGGGTGAGGCGGTCGAGGGCCGGAACCGGGTTCGCGGCGTCGCCGTAGACCTTCGAGACCTCACCGATCCGGACCCGGCCCCGATCGCCCATCGGGCGCGTCCCCGTCGTCGGGGCGAGGGCCGGGTCGACCGGTGAGCTCACAGCCGATCTCCTGACGCGCGCCGCGACCGTCATGGTGCGGCGATCACCGGTTGCTGTCTCGCCTTGAGCACCTTGTTCAGCAGCCGAAGATCGTAGAGGCCCTTGAGGTTGGCGCTCTTCAGCAGCCCGAGCTTCTTGGCGTTGTCCGCCGTGGTCTGCAGCGACGAGGCGATCGGGTCGTTGGTGAAGGTGATCGACTGGAACGACGCGGCGATGATGCTCGGGGCGAGGCTCTTGCCGGTGGCGTGCACGATGCCCTGCCCGACGAGCTGCTCGGCACGGGTCGGGTTAGTGGCGATGAGGTGCACCGCGTCGACCTGGCCGGTGAGCAGGCTTTGCACCACGTCGGGGTGTGCTTGCAGGAAGTCGGTGCGGACGAGGAGCTCGGTGGTGACGAACGTCCCGTGCGGCCACAGGGTGCGCTCGTCCACGAGGACCTTGCCGCCACCCTCGGTCACGAGCCGCGTGGCCCACGGCTCCGGCACCCACGCTCCGTCGATCTGCTTCTGCTCGAAGGCCTGCAGCGTCACCGCGTTGTCCTGGGGCCGGATGGAGACGTCGCCGCCGCCGCTGACGTCGGTCTTGAGGCCGTGCTTGCTCAGATAGGTGCGCAACGCGACGTCCTGGGTGTTGCCGAGCTGTGGTGACGCGAGGACCTTGCCTTTCAGGTCGGCGGCCTTGGTGATGCCCGGGCGCACGACGAGGAACGCCCCGCCCGACGCCGCGCCGGACACGACCCGGACCCCGCCGTGCGATTGGACGAAGGCGTTGATGGCCGGGTTCGGACCGACATACGTCGCGTCGATGGAACCCGACAGGAGCGCCTCACCGGCCGCCGGGCCGGCGTTGAATGTCGTCAGCGAGAGCTTCACGTTCGGGCCCAGATCCTGCTGGAACAGCCCGCTCTCCACGCCGACGAGCGCAGGCGCGTGGGTGACGTTCGGGAAGTAGCCGAGGTGCAACGTCGTCGTCGACGGGGCCGCCGCCGCCCCCACCGGCGAGAGCGTCGCGGCGACGACCGACCCCGCCAGGGCGAGGACGACGGCCGCGACGAGCGGTGCCCGTCGGTGGAAGTCGGCCAGCATGGTGCGCTCCAATCCCGGTATCTCTAGGAAACTTGATTAATAAAGTCAGGAAACTAAACTATGGAGAGAACCAGGTCAAGGTGACTCGTTCTGAGGCCCGGGGAGCCCGCCACCATGTGGATCAACCGCCGCACTGACTACGCCACTCGAGCGGTGCTGGCCCTGGCGCTGGCCGATGGGAGTTATCCCCACAAGCTCCAGGAGCTCGCAGCCGCCACCCAGACCCCGGTCACGGTGCTCGAGCAGCTCCTCCCCCAGCTCCGCGCCGCCGGGATCGTGCGCTCCGAGCGCGGCCCCACCGGGGGCTACCGGCTGAACCACCCCCCCGAGGACATCACGCTGGGGAAGGTGGTTCGCCTCATCCAGGGACCGCTCGCCCCGATCTCGTGCGCGACACGTCACGGCCCCGAGCCCTGCCCGATGGAGCTGGGCTGCAGCCTCCAGGAGACCTGGGCTGCGGTGCGCGACGCGACGATCGCGATCCTGGACTCCACGACGTTCGCTGACCTGGCCGCCCGGGCCGACGGTCGCTGGACCGAGACTCCGGTGACGGTGACCACGCCGGGTACGCAGCCCGCCCCTACCCCGGCGTAGGCGCGGCCTGGCACCAGCGAAGGGCTGACACCGACGTCAGATACGGTGCTCGCCGACATGCAGCTGGAATTCACGTCCGAGCAAGAGGACCTGCGCGACAGCGTGCGCGCGGTGCTCGAGCACGAGTGCCCGATGACCCTCGTCCGGGCGGTCGTCGAGACCGGCGTCGCGCCCGACGCGCTCTGGAAGCACATGGTCGACCTCGGCTGGACTGCCCTCACCGTCCCGGAGACGGCCGGCGGCCTGGGTCTCGGCCCGGTCGAGCTCGCGGTCGTCGTCGAGGAGCTGGGCCGCGTCGTCGCGCCGGGACCGTTCCTCGCCAGCGTCACCCAGTTCACGCCCGCAGTGCGTGCCACGGGCAGCCCGGCCCAGCAGGAGCGCTTCCTGGGCCCCCTCGTGGAGGGGACCGGCACCGGGGCGCTCGCCGTCACCGAGCTCGGAGCCGAGACGGACCCGCGCGCGGTGCAGGCCACTGCGACCCGAGACGGCGCCGAGTGGAGGCTGTCCGGCACGAAGACGTTCGTCCTCGACGGCGACACCGCCGATGAGGTCGTCGTCGTGGCGCGTGAGCCCGGAACGAGGGGCGAGGCAGGCGTCGTCGCGCTCGTGACCCCTCGCGACGCCCTTCGGGTCACCCCCCGGCGCCCACTCGACGCGACCCGGTCGCTGGTCGACCTCGATCTTGACGGCGCGCGGGTGTCCGACGACCGCCGCCTCGGCGAGCCCGGACCGGCGACGGTGCTGGCCCTGCACCGCGCCATCGACGAGGCCACCGCGATGCTCGCGGTCGAGATCGTCGGCACTTCCCAGGCGATCTTCGACGTGACGCTGGAGTACGCCAAGCAGCGAGAGCAGTTCGGCGTGCCCATCGGGTCGTTCCAGGCGATCAAGCACAAGTTCGCCGACCTGCTCATCGCGCTCGAGCGGGCCCGGGCCACCGCCTACTTCGCGGCCCTCTGCGTGGCGGAGGACGACCCGCGGCGAGCAATCGCCGTCGCGACCGCGAAGGCCGCGGCCGGGGACTGTCAGCGGCGGTTCGGGAAGGAAGGCATCCAGATCCTCGGAGGCATCGGGTACACGTGGGAGCACGACATGCATCTGTACGTGCGTCGCGTCAAGACCGACGCCCAGCTGTTCGGGACCGCGCAACAGCAGCGACGCCGCATCGCGACACTGCTCGGCCTCTGACGCGACAACGCCCGGCTCACGCCGGGCGTTGTCTCAGACTGCCTGCGATCAGGGTCAGAACATGATCTCCCACAGGGCGTACCAGACGACCACGAGGACGAGGCCGGTGCCGATGGCGCGCCAGTGGTTCTCGTAGACCCAGTTCGTGATGTTACCGGCGGCCCGGCCGCCGATGATCCCGAGGGCGCTGAGCTCGAACACAGCCCAGATGACGGCCGTGATCGCGAAGTAGATCCCCCGATCGCTGCTCTTCGTCGTGTTGTAGAGCCCCGAGTTGAAGAAGTGCGCGGTGCCCACCATGAAGAACAGCATCGGGAACGAGAAGATGGTGTTTTGGCGCGACGCCAGCGCCGACCGGCGAGCGGCGTCCGGGACGGCGGGGTCTGCCTGCCCGCCCGCTTGGACGTTGCGGGCGTTGGCGATGACTTTCTTCTGCTGGGGCCAGATGACCAGCCAGACGTTGAGGAACATGGTGACGCCGAGCAGGATGCCGGTCGCGATGCTGATCCCGCTGCTGCTCTTCCAGTAGTCGCCGCTGATTAGCTCCGTCTTGCCGAGGTACCGCTGATCCAGCAGGAGCAGGATGCCGAACCCGAGGGTCGCCGCCGCGGCCCAGCGGAACCACCACAGGGCCCGGGAGGCCAGCTTGTCGACGGCGTTGTTCCGGGCGGCCGCGTCCATCTGCGCGAACGACGGCACCTGGACGAAGTTGAAGTAGTAGAGCAGGCCGATCCAGGTGATCCCGACGACCACGTGGGCCCACCGGGCAAGGAACGCCAGGCCCGGCTCGCGGTTGAAGATGTTCACGGCCAGGTGCAGCATGGTGTGGGCCCCCCTCACGGTTCCTGCAAGGTCGGCGGCAACGTAGCACCCATTCCCGCCCGCGACCGGCTGGACACGTCCCCGGCGGGCCCACTCACAGGTCGGGCGCCTGGGGGTCGGTGGGGATGACGCCCTCGAGCGGCTCGCGGCGCGCCACGACCATCGCCGAAAAGTCCGCGACGGCGATCAGGTTGTCGAAGGGGTCCAGGACGCGGACCTCGACGACAATCAGCATGCGTCCCGACCGCATCAGCTGCGCCTGCGCCCGGACCGGGCTCCCCTTGGGGCGGCCCAGGTACCGGACATGGAGGTCCGCGGTGACGAGGCTGTGCACACGAGGATCGAAGTTCGAGGCCCGACCGGCGCAGGATCCGGCGGCGACGTCGACGAGGGTCGCGATCGCGCCGCCGTGGAGGTTGCCGGAGCCGTTGAACGCGGGCTTGTCGACCGGCATCTCGATCGTCACGGTCGGAGCGTCGAGCCCAGGGGGCTCCGAGAACCGTAGGCCGAGGAGACGGTGCAGCGGCGTCCGGGTGAACGCGTCGCGGAACGCCTCCAAGGCCTCGGCGCGGGGGTCGGGGGCTTCCGCCATGCCGGCTACTGGACCCGGGACAGGGTCTGGTCGCCGAGCGCCGCCACGGTGAGGTCGCTCCCGTCGACGTCGATCACGGTGATCGACGCGTGCCCCGGTGAGCACACCCACACCCGGTCGTCGCGTGTCGCCGCGCCCACCACGACGTTGATCGCCACGAAGTGCGTGAACGCGATCACGGTGCCGGTGGTGGCCCGCACGGTCTCGAGCACCGCGGCACGCCACCGGTGCACGTCGGGGTCGACCTCGGCCCAGTGCCCGCCGAGGACGGCGCGCAGCCACTCGGGTCGCGAGGCTGCCACCCCCGGCGGCGTCACGATCTCACCGAGCTGCGGCTCGATCCGGGCGGTGACGCCTCGGTGGGTCTCCAGCGGCGCGGCCGTCTCGCGGGCCCGGCGGAGCGGTGAGGTCACGACGGAGGCGAATTCGAACGCAGCGAGCCGGCCCACGGTCGCCTCGGCCTGACCCGACCCGGCGCGGGACAGACCGGGATCGGGATGCTCGCCCCAGGACGCGTCGGGTTCGGCATGCCGCACCAGCACCATCCGCGCCATCGCGGGAGGAAACTAGCCGCCGGACCCCTCGGGCCGGGCCACCGCGAACCCAACTGCGTGACGCGCGCCGGCCGAGCGGGTCATGGGAGGACACCCGTTGCCCCTGGAGGTCCCCCCATGAATCGTCACGCTCGCCGGATGCTCACCGTCGCCTCGATCGTCGGCGGTGGCCTGCTCGGGGCGGCGCCCGTCGCGGCCGCGGCCCCCGTCGACCCGCCCCCGTCCCCCGCGCCCACGACGGCCAGCGACGCGCCCGGTCCCCCGACCACGACCCCCGCGGTGCGCACGGGACGAGCGACCGGACCCGCCGACCCTGGGGCGGCGAGTGGGGCCCCCGTGCCCATTCCGGTGACCCCACCCGCGGGGCCCGTCGACTCGGTCCGCACCGGCCGGACCGCCGATCTCGTCCCGCCCGTCGACGCCCCGGCGGCGCCGCCCGCCACCACCCCCTCCCCCACCCCCCCCCCCTCGGCTCCTGATCCGACCCCGTCGAGCCCGCCACCGACCGCGGCGACCCGGCCCGCGTCGGCGCTCCCGGCTCCCAACCACGGGAACCCCACAACGGCCAAGCCGCCGGCCGTCAGCGTCGCCACCGGTCCCCCGCCGCCGGGTCCGGGCATGCACCCGACCGTCGCCGGCGACGACCTCTGGAGCATCGCCGCGGCTCAGGTCGCACAGGCCACCGGTCGGCCGGTCGCGTCGCTGTCGGACGGCGAGGTGGCGGCCTACTGGGCGCAGGTCTGCGACGCGAACCGGGCCCGGCTGCGCTCCGGTGACCTCAACCTGATCTTCCCCGGGGAGGACATCGTCCTCCCCCCGATCCAGGTGTGAGCCCCCGGGAGCGCGAGCGGTCTCGGTCGGCGTCCGGCGTGCGGGTGGTCAGGGATCGCGGGGCAGGCCGAGGACCCGTTCTGCGACGATGTTGCGCTGGATCTCACTCGTCCCGCCGGCGATGGTGAGGTTCCGGTTGAAGAGGAACCCTCGGCTCCAGGTGTCGCCGTCGCCCTGCGCGATCGCGCCCCGTGGGCCGAGGAGGGCGAGCCCGACCTCTTGGACGTGTTGGTCGTGGACGACGCCGAGCAGCTTGCGGACCGAGGCTTCGGATCCGCTCGGGTCGGCACCGGCGAGCGCGGCCAGGGTCAGCCGGAAGCCAAGGCAGGCGAGCGCGTGGGCGGTGGCCACGACGCCGCCGAGCTCGTCGAGCACGACCGTGTCGGGCGCGTCACCCTCGGCAACCATGCGGAGGATCTGCTCGAGGCCGTGGCCGAGCGCCAGCCCGCTGCCCATGAACACCCGCTCGTTGGCGAGCGTGGTGCGCGCCGCGCGCCAACCGTCCCCGGGTCGGCCGACCACGCAGTCGTCGGGCAAGAACGCGTCGTGGAAGAACACCTCGTTGAACATCGATTCGCCGGTGAGCTCGCGGAGGGGCCGGACGTCGAGCCCGTCGGTGTGGCGCATGTCGACCATGAAGCATGAGATGCCGTCGTGTTTGGGGAGGTCGGGGTCGGTGCGGGCGAGGAGGATCCCCCAGTCGGCGCTCTGGGCCATCGACGTCCAGACCTTCTGGCCGGTGACGAGCCACCCTCCCTCGGCCTTCGCTGCCCGGGTGGTGAGGCTGGCCAGGTCGGATCCGGCGCCGGGCTCGCTGAACAGCTGACACCAGGTGATCTCGCCGTAGAGCGTCGGGGGGATCCAGCGCGCTTGCTGCTCCTCGCTCCCGTACACCATGACCGGTGGGAGCGCCCAGCTCCCGACCATGATCCCCGGCCGGGGGACCCGGGCCCGGCGGAACTCCTCGTCGATGACGAGCTGCTCGATGGCTTTGGCGTCCCGGCCCCACGGCCGGGGCCACGTCGGCATGAGGTAGCCGGCGTCCGCGACACGTCGGCGCTGGTCGTCGCGGGGAAGGTCGCGGACCTCGTCGAGGAAGAGACGCACCTCGGCGCGGATCGCGTCCGCGGCGGGACCGAGATCGACGCTGAGCTGCGGTCGTGCCCCCGCGAGGGCGCGGCGCGCCGTCTCCACGCGCCACGCGGACGCGGGACCTGCGAGGCTGCGGAGCGCGGACGCGCGCTTGAGGTAGAGGTGCGCGTCGTGCTCCCAGGTGAACCCGATGCCTCCGAGAATCTGGATGCAGTCCTTCGCGTTGTCGAACGCCGCGTCGAGCGCCAATGCCACCGCGGACGCGGCGGTCAGATCGCTCGTCTCCTGGTCGGCGGCGGCGCCGCGGGCCGCGTCCCAGGTCGCGGCCCGGGCGAGCTCGACTCGTCCGACCATGTCGGCGCACTTGTGCTTCACGCCTTGGAACTGGCCGATGGGTCGGCCGAACTGGACCCGGACCTTGGCGTGCTCCGCCGCGGTCGTGACGCACCATTGGGCGACCCCGACGGCGTCCGCAGCGACGACGACGGCACCGAGGCCGCGGGCCGTGTCGGTCTCGAGCGCGTCGAGGATCCGATCCGGGGGTACGACAAGATCGTCGACCGTGACCTCGGTGACGCGGCGGGTCACGTCCACGCTCGGCAGCTCCCGGACCGCGAGGTCGTCGGCGTCGAGCGCGCACCACACGTCGCGGTCGCCGACGCGGACGGGGACGACGAGGACGTCGGCGAGGTGGGCGCCGAGGACCGGCCGGAGCGTCCCGTGAACGCGGAGGCCGTCGGCGGTCTCCTGCCCCACGAGCCCGGGGGCAGCGTCGAGCGCTGCCGCGCCGATCCGTTCCCCGGAGGTCAGCGCGGGAAGCAGGGACTTGGCAATCGGTTCGCTGCCTCCCGCCTGGATGAGGGCCGCGGTGAGGACGGTGGGGAGCACGGGGCCCGGTGCCATCACGCGCCCGAGCTCCTCGAGGACGACGACCAGCTCGGGGAGTCCGAACCCGGAGCCGCCGTAGGCCTCGTCGACGTGGAGGCCGAGCCAGCCTTGCTGGGCCAGCTCGTCCCAGAACGGCGGGCGTGTCTCGGTCGGGGCGTCGAGGAGCGCGCGCGGCACGCTGGGCGGGCAGTGCCGCTCGCACCAGCCGCGCACGGCGTCGTGGAGCGCGAGATGGTCCTCCGAGACACCGATCGGCACGCGGTGATCCTACGAACTGGCTGACGGGGCCGTCAGGTTGGGGGCGGCGGAACGGGTCGGCGCCCCGCCGCGGTCCTGTCACACGAGACGTTCGTCGTCCCGCCAGACGGCGATGGCCTGGGTCGGGCAGCCCTGCCCGGCGAGGACGACCTTGTCTTCGTCGTCGCCGGCGGGGTCGACCACGAACGCGATGCCGTCGTCACCAAGGTCGAACGTCTCGGGCGCCCAGAAGGAGCAGTTGCCCGAGCCCATGCACTTCGCGCTGTCGATCTCGATCCGGAGCACTCAGACCTGGACGGGCTCGGCGGTGTCGAACAGCACCGGGAGGGAAGTCGGGGACCGGAACGTCTCGCCGTGGATGTGCGCGTCGTCCCGGGACACGGCGGCCGGGTCGAGACGGAGGTGACCGCACCGGTCCAGGAGCCGGTTGACCGCGGCGCGCATCTCCATCCGCGCCAGGTGCATGCCGAGGCACATGTGCGGTCCGACGCCGAACGAGATGACCGGCTGGGGGGTCCGTCGGAGGTCGAACTCCTCGGCGTGGTCCCAGCGGCGCTCGTCGCGGTTGGCGGAGCCGATGTTCGGGATGACCTGCGCGCCGGCGGGGATCTCGGTCCCGGCGATCTCGGTGTCGCGCCGCGCGACGCGGGACGTGATGAGGAGCGGGGGCTCCCAGCGGATGGACTCCTCGACCGCCGCGGGGAGCGCGGACCGATCGGCACGGACGGCGTCGAGCTGTCGATCGTCGGCGAGCAGACCGAAGAGGAGGTTGCCCGTCGCGCGGTACGTCGTCTCGGCTCCCGCGGGGAGCAGCAGCCGGAGGAACGAGAAGATCTCCTCGTCGCCGAGCCGCTCCCCGTCGAGTTCGGTCGCGGCGAGCTCGCTGATGAGGTCGCCGCGGGGCTCGGCTCGACGCTGCTCGAGGAGCTGTTCCAGGTAGGCGCGCAGCTCCTGGGAGGCCCGGATGCCCTCCATGGGGCGCGCCCCGACGCTGATGATGGCCCCCGCCCACCGGTGGAACTGCTCGTCGTCCTCGCGGGGCAGACCAAGGATCTCGCCGATGACCTGCACCGGGTACCGGTAGGTGAGTTCCCGGACGAGCTCCGCCTCGCCATGCTCGATGAACCCGTCGATCATCTCGTCGACGATCGGGACGACCAGGTCGTCTTCGAGGTGCGCGAGGGTCTTGTGCCGGAACGCCTGCGCGACGAGGGAGCGCAACCGCTTGTGGTCCGGCTCGTCCATGCCCACGAGGGGGTACGGGCCCATGACCGCCGACATGCCGGCTCGGATGCTCTCGGACGAGAACGTCTCGTTGTCCCGGAGCACCGCCGCGCAGTCGTCGTACCGGTACACCTCGTAGCCGTCGACCGGCTCGCCCCCGGCGCCCCACGCGGCCCGGGACCCGACGGGCATCTCCCGGCGGCGGCGGGCGAGCTCGGGATGGGGGTCCCGGACGTCGCGGCCGTCGGCCGCGAACTGCTCCATCGGGTCCCATCCGGTGAGCGGACGGACGGTCGAGGTCACCGATCGCAGCCTATGCCGCCGCGTCGCGGAACCGCTCGTACCGCGCCGCGGTCGCTTCGACCCAGGCGCGGTCCGGTTCGAGGCGACGACCGACCCGAGCCCAGCGTCGCCCTTCGGTCATCGCGGTGGGCTCCTCGAGTCCTGCGGCGATCCGGGCGAGCCACGCCGACCCCAACGCGCCACCTTCGGGTACGGCGACACAGTCCACGGGCAGGTTCGTGGCGTCGGCGACGGCTTGGACCCAGTCGTCGACGCGGGTGCCCCCGCCTGACGCGACGAGGCGACGGGGCGTGATCCCGTGATGCTCCCGGGCGATGTCGAGGATTCGGCGGGTCACGAACCCGGACGCCTCGAACGCGGCGCGCCGCACCGCGGCGGCGTCGTGGGTCAGGTCGAGGTCGAGGAGCTGGGCGCGCCGGTCGGGATCGTCGATCGGGGACCGCTCGCCGCGCGGGTAGGGGACCCAGACCGGCACTCGCCGGGGGTCGACGGGCCCGCGGGGGGCGCCGAGCATCCCGGACGCCCAGTTGCAGAAGAGGCCCCCGGCGTTGCTGGGGCCGCCGACGAGCATCTTCCCGGGCGCGGTGTGCGGGAGCAGGTACAGGCCGGGGGCCTCCGTGGTCTCGTTGGTAACGGCCCAGACGATGAGGGTCGTGCCGAGCAGCACCAGCACGTCACCGTCGTCGTCGGCGCCGGCGACGAGCTGCTCGGCCAGCGCGTCGATGCATCCGGACGCCAACGGTGGGCCGTCGCCGTCGACCCGTTGCGCTTCCCATCCGGTCGGGACGAGGCGTGGGAACTGGTCGGGGCGGGCGCCGACGTCGGCGGCGACGGCCGGGTCCCAGGTCTGCCAGTCGAAGAGCGGGTACGCGGTCGCGGCGGTGGACGTGTCGAGAATCGCTTCGCCACTCAGCTCGTGGTTCGCGACGGCTTGGGCGGGCCAGTAGCCGGCGGCGTCGGGCTGCGCGGCGACGAGCCAGCGCAGGAACGTGAGCAGCTCCCCCGTCTCGACGGGGTTCCCGCGGGTCGCGGTGCGGCCTCGTTCGTCGCCGTAGAGCAGCCCCGGCTGCACGGGGATGCCGTCGTGGTCGACGGCGGTGAGCGACGGGACCATGGCCGCCACGCTGACGCCCCGCACATCGAGCGCACCCAGCTCGCGGAGCGCCTGACGGGGACCGCGCCGCCAGGCGTCAGCGGCGTCGTGCTCGAAACCGCCGGGCGTCGGCACCCGGAACGTGTGGGGCACGCGCGCGCTGGCGACGACGATGCCGTCATCGTCGGCGGCGACAGCCTTGACCGAGGAGGTGCCGATGTCGATGCCGACGGTGACCGGGGTGCTCATGGATTCGCTCGCATCAGGTCGAGGACGTCGTCGTGGAGCCGCCCGTTCGTCGTGAGGCAGGGTGCACCCTCGGCCCAGCCGTCACCGGTCAGGTCACTGACGCGGCCCCCGGCTTCTTCCACGATGGGGCGCAGCGCCGCGATGTCCCAGACGCCGAGCGTCGGCTCGACCATGATGTCGACCGCGCCTTCCGCGACGAGCGCATGGCCCCAGAAGTCGGCGAAGCCAACGGCGCGCCACGCGCGCCGGGCGAGGGTCCGGTACGCGTCGCCGAGCCCGGCCTGCTCGAAGTTCCGCTCGTTGGGTCCGCACACGTGCGCGTCCTCGATTGCCTCGATACCGGAGACGTGGATGCGGTCACCGTTCGCGTAGGCGCCACCCCCCTGTCGGGCCCACCAGCGCCGTCCGAGCGCCGGCGCCGAGACCACGCCGACGACGAGGACCCCGTCGGATTCGAGGGCGAGCAAGGTCGCCCAGGCTGGCACGCCCCGCACGAAGCTCTTGGTCCCGTCGATCGGGTCGACGATCCAGCGGCGCGGCGAGTCGCCGACCAGCCCGAACTCCTCTCCGAGGATCGCGTCGCCCGGACGGCTGACGTCGAGCCGTTCCTGCATCATGGTCTCGACGGCCCGGTCCGCCTCGGTGACCGGCGTGTCGTCGGGCTTGGTCTCGACGTGGAGGTCGTGGGCGCGGAAATGGTGGGTCGTCAGCTCGTCGGCCTCGTCGCACAGCGCGAGCGCGAGCGCCAGGTCGTCGTCGAGCTCGGGGCTGGCCAGAGGATGTCCTGTCTCGTCGGTGCTGGGTGGCGTGCTCGCAGCCGCGGTGACGCCCGGTCTAGGCGGCCGGGACCTCGAGGACGGTGGCTGAGCCCATGCCCCCACCGGCGCACATGCTCGCGACGGCGTACCCGCCGCCGCGGCGGCGCAGTTCGTAGAGCAGCGTCGTGATCATGCGGGCACCGGTGCACGCCACGGGATGACCGAGGCTGCAGCCGCTCCCGTTGACGTTGACGATGTCGTGGTCGAAGCCGAGGATCCGGGTCGACGCAACCGCCATCGACGCGAACGCCTCGTTGATCTCGACGAGCGCGATGTCGTCGACGGTGAGGCCGGCGCGGTTCAGCGCCTTCGGGATCGCGACCGTCGGTCCGAGGCCCGTGTCGGCCGGCGGCACCCCGGCTGACGCCCAGGACCGGATGACGGCCAGCGGCTCGAGCCCGTGGGCGGCGGCGTAGTCCCCGTCGCAGACGACGACGGCGCACGCCCCGTCGTTCAGCCCCGAGGCGTTCCCCGCAGTGATCGAGAACCCGGGGATCTCGGGGTGCAGGGGTGGGAGCTGCGCCAGCTTCTCGCGTGTCGTGTCGCGGCGCGGGTGCTCGTCGGTGTCGAAGATGCGGGTCTCGCCGCGCCCGGCGGGCACCTCGACGGCGAAGATCTCCTCGCGGAGCCGGCCGTCGTCGATCGCTGCGATGGCCCGCCGATGGGAGTGGTAGGCCCAGTCGTCCATCTCCTCGCGGGTCACGTCGGCGCGCTGGGCGGTGTTCCAACCGACGGTGATGGACATGTCCATCGCGGGCGCGTCAGGGGTCTCGGGGTGGCTAGGCGAGAGCCACGGTTGGACGCCGGCGTAGCTGCCGGGAAGCTTGCGGGACACCTGGGGTGACTGGGTGATGCTCTCGGTGCCACCGGCGATGACGACCGTGTCCATGCCGGCCTTGATGTTCGCCGCCGCGGTCTGCACGGCGGCCATGCCCGAAGCGCAGTGCCGGTTGTGGGCCATCCCGGGGACGTCGGTGAGACCGAGCTCGACGGCCACGTAGCGGGCGATGTCACCCCCGCCTTGGAGCACCTCGCCGAGGACGATGTCGTCGAGGTCGTCCGCGGGGATCCCGGAGCGCTTCAGCGCTTCCTCGACCGCGATGCGGCCGAGGTCGAAGGCGCTGAAGCCGGCCAGCGAGCCCCGGCGGGCGGTCCCGATCGGGGTGCGAGCGGCAGCCACGATGACGGCGTCTCCCACGGTGGTTCTCCTCATCTCGTCGGCCTCGCGTCGTGCGCTGCGGGGCACGCGCTCCTCCGGACCCTACCCTGACGTTCCCGTCAGGTCGCTCGGCTACGTTCGGACCCGTGCCGGACTGGGGAGAGCTGCAGGTCGACCAGCTGCGCTTCATGGCCCGGGAGCACGCCGACGCGGTGGCGTACCGGAACCTCGACGCCGGCACCGCGATCACCTTCGCCGAGTGGGACGCGGCCTCGAACGCGTTGGCGCGAGGCCTGGCGGGGATGGGCGTCGGGAAGGGTGACCGGGTCTCGATCTACCTGCCGAGCGGCGAGGTCCTGCGGTGGATCGTCGCGTACGCCGCGATCCACAAGGCCGGTGCGGTCGTCGTCCCGACGAACACCCGCCTGACCGAACCCGAGCTCGCGGCGATCCTCAGCCACGCCGAGGCGTCGGTGCTCCTCACCGACGAGACCCTGGTGGGCGCGGCCCGGGCGGTCCGGTCCGACGTCGCCTCGCTCGGTCCGGTCGTCTGCGCCGGCGCCGTCGCGGCGGACGTGGTGGCGTGGGACACGGTTTCGGTGGCGGACACGAGCCCGTTCCAGGTCAAGGTCGATGTCAGCGATCTCGCGGACGTCATGTACACGTCGGGCACGACCGGGCTGCCGAAGGGAATCGCGGTGCGTCACGGCAACCTGGCGATGATCCCGAACCTCGAGCCAGCATGGACCGGCGAGGGTTGGATCCACGGCGCGCCGATGTTCACGTTCGCGGGGATCGCGTTCATCTACAACCCGATGAAGATGGGTCTGGTCGGGCTGTACCAGCCCCGGTTCGACGCGGGCCGCTGGCTCGAATACGTGGAGCGGGAACGGCCGTCCTTCTGCATGCTGGTCCCGGCGTACGCCGAGCTGATCGTGGCGCACCCCGAGTTCGCGACCCGGGACCTGTCCAGTCTCCGGTCGGTCTCGATCGGGAGCGCGCCCCTGGCACCCCAGACGCAGCTCACCTTGATCGAACGGCTCCCGGACGCGACCGTCGGGAACTCGTACGGCATGACGGAAGCGGGCCCTGCGTACATCGTGATGCCCAAGGAGGAGATCAGCAACCGGATCGGGTCGGTCGGCAAGCCCTTCGGCCCGATGGAGATCAAGATCGTCGACGACGACGACCACGAGATGCCTGCACGGGAGATCGGCGAGCTCCTGCTGCGTATGCAGGGCAAACAGCGGGAGTACTACAAGAACGACGAGGCGACCGCGGCGACGTGGACGACCGACGGGTGGCTGCGCAGCGGCGACCTCGCGTACCTCGACGAAGACGGCTACCTCTATATCTGCGGCCGCAAGAAGGACATGATCATCCGGGGTGGCAACAACATCTATGCGACCGACGTCGAAGCGGTCCTTCTCGAGCACCCGGACGTGCAGGAGGCCGCGGTCACCGGGGTGCCCCACCCGGTGCTGGGCGAGGACGTCGCGGCGTGGGTCGTGCCCCGAACCGACGGCGCGCTCGACCGTGACGAGCTCCGCGGGTTCGTCGCCGGGCGTCTCGCCGACTACAAGCGGCCTCGCCAGCTGCACGTCGTCGAGAGCCTGCCTCGCAACGCGACCGGCAAGGTCATGAAGCACCGGCTCGAGGCGCCCCCGCCGCGGTGACGGGCCACCGACGGCCCTCACCCCGAGCGTCGGTGCTGCCCGCGGCTACCGTCACGCAACCGAAGGAGGCAGGCCGTCGTGGCACTCACCGAACTCAAAGGCCAGACCGGGGGGACCCAGCGGGTCGTGATCGAGCGGGGCCCCGTGCGGGTCTTCGCCGAGGCGCTCGGGGACCCGGACGACGCCTACCGCCAGGACCATGCCCCGGTCCCGCCCACGTTCCCGTTCGTCATGTCGTACTGGGGATCCCTGGGCACCGGGGGCGCGGCGGGTCTGCCGATCGAGAAGCTGCGCGGCCCGGGCCGGGCGATCCTCCACGGCGAGCAGGCATTCGAGTACCACCGTTGGCCCGAGGTCGGCGACGTCCTCGAGGGGACGACGACGATCACCGACGTGTACGAGAAGGAACGCTCGAACGGCGGCAAGCTCGAGTTCTACGTCACCGAGACCGAGTGGAAGGACGCCACGACGCAGGACCCGGTGGTGACCGCGGTGTTCACGCTCGTCATCAACGTCCGGCCCCCGAAAGCCGACTGAGTCGCGCCGGACCGGGTCAGGGGCGGAGCAGGAACTCCACGTTGTCCGCGAACAGGCCCCGGTCGGCGTCCAGGTCGCAGCGCGCCGCCCGGTAGTCCCCCAGCGGGTCCGCGGTGCCCTCGGAGTGCGGCCAGTCGCTGCAGGCCATGAAGAGGTCCCCGACCTCGTGGGCGAGGTGGACGGGCCGCTCGTAGGAGAACGCCGCGACGCGCACCTGGCGGCGCACGTACTCGCTCGGACGGAGCGACAGGTCGGTGAGGGCGGTGCCGTTGAGCCGGCGGGTGAAGTCGTGGCCGCCGTCCAGGAACATGAGGAACATCGGCAGCCAGACGGCCGAGAGCTCCATGACCCCGACGCGCAGGTCGGGATGGCGCTCGAAGACGCCGTTCAGCACGAGGTCGGCGATCGCGACCGCCGCGGGCACCCACCAGAACACCGAGGTGAGCACGGGCAGCGACGGATCGGGGTCCGACTCGTACCAGGCGTCGCCGAACGGGCGGGTCTGGTTCGCGACGTGGAACACGGGTGTGACCCCGTGCGCGAGGAACGCGTGCCAGGCCCGATCGAACGCGGGGTCCGACAGGGCGCGGCCGTCCACGAGACCCGGGGCGACCATCGCGGCGCGCACGCCGCCGGCACCGAGGTTCCGAAGCTCGGTCTCGAGCCAGTCCAGGTCCCGCAACGTGACGTGGCCGACCGGGTGCAACCGGCCCCGGCCGTCGTGAGCGACCTCGACCGCCCAGCGGTTCCAGGCCCGCAGGTTGGCGCGCGTCGCGGGGAGGTCGGCGGCCAGCTCACGTTCCCAGAGCAGCCCGTAGTTCGGGAAACACACCGCGGCGTCGACGCCGAGCTGATCGAGGCGGCCGAGTCGAGCCGTCGGGTCCCAGAAGTCCGCTGGCAGCGCCTCGTCGTAGCGGCGCCGGGGCGGGTCACCGGCGCGCGCACGGCGCTGCTGATCGCCGACGTCGTCGGGCTCCCCGGGGATCGTCACGTGCGCCAAGCCGATCCGCTGGTCGTGCCACCGCAGCCAGGCGTTGCCGGCGGCGTCGTCGACGATCGCCAGCATGCGGTCCCGGTCGGCGGGGTCGCCATACTCGGCCCACAGGTTGCGCGGCTCAAACAGGTGCTGGTCGGCGTCGACGACGGTCACTGCCCTATCGTGCCACTCCCTGACATCCATGTCAGGGCCGTGTGGGAGCATGCGCGCATGGCGGTCTTCAACCATCTGGGACAGTGCGTCGCCGACTTGGCGAGATCGCGACGGTTCTACGAGCAGGTCCTCGGCTTCGAGTTCTGGCGGGAGATCGCCCCGCCCGACTCACCGTCGGACCGGCTGCTGCGCCTCTCCCCGCCGATCGGGATGACGGCGTGCTACCTACGCCGCGACGGTCTCGTGCTCGAGCTGTTGGCGTTCGCGGGCGATCGGGCGCGGCCCGTACCCGGGCAGGCGCGGCGTATGAACGACCTCGGGTTGACCCATATCTCGGTGTCGGTCGACGATCTCGACGCGACGTGTCGCGCGGTCGCGGCGAACGGCGGTGAGGTTCTCGACGACACCAACATCGGTGCCGCAGTCTTCGTACGCGACCCCGACGGGCAGCTGATCGAGCTGCTGCCGATGAGCTACCGGGCATCGATCGAGTCGTGACGACCGATCTCCTGCACGCCCTCACCCTCGGTGACGTCCTGCGGGAACACGCGCGGAGCCGACCGAGACAGGTCGCGGCCGTCGACGGTGAGACGCGACTCGACTACCGGACGCTCGACGGCCGGGTAAACCAGCTCGCCGACCGGCTGGAGACCGCCGGCGTCGCGAGCGGGGAGCGGGTCTGCTGGCTGGGTCAGAACTCCTTCCGGCTGCTCGAGGCGCTCCTCGCGGCAGCGAAGCTCGGTGCGATGTTCTGTCCCGTCAACTGGCGCCAGAGCCCCGCAGAGCTGACCTTCGTCGTCGACGACCTCGATCCCCGCGTGGTGCTCTGGCAGGAGGAGGAGGTCGGGGCGTCCATCGCGGAGGCCCGGCGCCAGGTGCGCGTCTCGCCCCTCTGGGTCGGTCACGACGACGACGGGCCCGACGGGTACGAGGCGTGGCGCGAAGCGGGCTCGCCGGAGGATCGGGAGCGTCCGGTCGGTGACGACGCGCCGCTCCTGATCGTGTACACCGCCGCGTTCGGCGGTGTACCCAACGGCGCCATGCTGAGCCATACCGCCTGCATCAGCCAAGGGCTCGTGTACGGGCACTTCACGGCCACGTCGGCGTCAGACGTGTACCTCAACAGCGGTCCCCTGTTTCACCTCGGGACGCTGATGCACCTGCTCGCGACCTTCGTGGCGGGTGGCACGAACGTGTTCGTGCCCCGCGTCGACGCGTCGCTGGTCTGCGCGGTGATCGACCGGGAGCGCTGCACCGGCGCGTTCGTGGTCGGTCCCATGTTCGAGGAGCTCCTCGCGGTCAACGAGGACGGCCGCTACGACCTGTCGAGCCTGCGGACACCCCGGGGCCGGCCCGACTGGGACGCAGCGACCAGCCCCGACCCGAGCCCGTGGGCGGCCCGCCCCGGCGGCTACGGGCAGACCGAGGCGGTCGGGATGATGACGTTCAACTGCCTCGGTGTCGACGCCGACGGCACCCACGGTCGCCCGTCACCGCTCGTGCAGATCCGGGTCGTCGACGACGCCGGCCGGGACGTGCCCGACGGGGAAGTCGGGGAGCTCGTCGCCCGGGGTCCCACCATCATGTGCGGCTACTGGAACCGTCCGGAGGAGAACGCCCGCCGTCACCGCGACGGCTGGCATCACACCCACGACCTCGGCCGACGTGAGCCGGACGGGTCCCTCACCTTC
This sequence comes from Acidimicrobiia bacterium, assembly GCA_035468285.1. Lineage (GTDB taxonomy): Bacteria > Actinomycetota > Acidimicrobiia > IMCC26256 > PALSA-555 > PALSA-555. The sequence continues at coordinate 22,409 of DATISY010000009.1, forward strand.
ATCGGGCCCAAGACGCGCATGATCAAGTCCGCCGCCGAGAACATCTATCCCGCGGAGGTCGAACGGTGCGTGGCGTCGCACCCCGCGGTGGCCGAGTGCGCGGTCATCGGGGTCCCGGACCCACGGTGGGTGCAAAGCGTCAAGGCCGTCGTGGTGCTGCGCGACGGCGAGTCCGTCACCGCCGATGACCTCGTGGAGCACTGCCGGGCCCGGATCGCGCCGTACAAGAAGCCCCGCTCCGTGGAGTTCGTCGACGTTCTCCCCCGGGTCGGCTTCGCGGTCGACTACGACGCCCTCGACGTGCGCTTCGGAGGCGGGAGCTATCCCGGCGGGCATACCCGCAGCGCGTGAGCGGCCCCTGGCGCGGCGGCGCGTACCGGCGACGGATCCGGGTCGTGATCGACGCTCCCGGGTCCGTGGCCGGGGGTCTCGAGGACGACTTCCACTACTTCGAGGTCCAGCTCCGCCACGACGGCACCCAGGTCACCGCCGCGGACGCGACGTCGCGCCGCTGGCCGTGGACGACGTGCCCCGGCGCGGCCGAGCCACTCCGGGCCCTGGCCGGGATGCCGCTCGCGCGTCGGTGCCTCGCGGTTGGAGACTGGACCGACCCGCGCCAGAACTGCACCCACATGTTCGACCTCGCCGGGCTGGCCGTGGCGCACGCGGCCCGGGGCGGCCCGGTCGGCACGACACGCCAGTACGACGTCGCGATCCCGTTCGGGGCCCAGAGTGGCCAGCGCACCACCGTCTCGCTGTCCCGGGACGGCGAGCCGGGGTTGGCGTGGACCCTCGAGGGTATGGCGTGCGTCGACCCCCCGCCGTACAGCGAGGTCCGGTGGCGCGGTGGGTTCCTCCGCTGGGCCGACGAGGCGCTCGAGCCCGACGTCGCCGAGGCGGCGATCGTCTTGCGGCGCGCCTGTGACATCGGGATGGGGCGGGGCATGGACCTCGACGCGATCCCGCACGCGGTCGACATCCTCGACACCCAGGGTCGCATCTGCCACACCATGCAGCCCGGGGTGGTCGAGGTGGCGCACCGGAACCGGGGCACCACCCGGGACTATGACGGCCGCGTCGACGAGATGCTCGCCGACGGCCCGTGACGTCAGGCCAGGTGCTCGCCTGCGAAGCGACGCAGGCCGTCCACCGCCTCGCGCGACCGAGCCCAGGGCGCGACGATCAGGCGTGTCACGCCGAGCTCGGCCCAGCGGTCGACATCGGCCGACGAGGCGACCGGACCACCGAGGCAGAACTCGAACGCTGAGGCGTCGCGTCCCGCCTCTGCGAGCAGGTCGCGCAGCGCGCTGATCTGACGGGCACCCGACTCGAAGTCGTGGTTCATCCCGATCCAGCCGTCACCCAGCCGGGCGGCCCGGCGCAGCGCGGCGCGACTCTCACCGCCGACCACGATCGGCGGCGCCGGCCGCTGGCGCGGCTTGGGCTCGAACACGACGCCGTCGAAGGAGAAGAACTCGCCGTGGTGGGAGACCTCGTCCTCGGTCCACAGCCGGCGGCACACCTCCAGCGCCTCGTCGACCCGGCGGCCGCGGGTGTGGAAGTCCAGCTCGGCGGCGTCCCACTCCTCTTCGAGCCAGCTGGCGCCGACCCCGAACTCGACCCGGCCGTCGGACACGATGTCGACGGTTTGCACGGCCCGCGCCGCGACGAACGGATGGCGCAGCCCGATGTTGTACACGTGGGTGCCGAGCCGCACCCGCTCGGTGCGACCGGCTAGGTACGCCAGGTAGGCGAACGCGTCGAAGATCGGGGTCGTCGGAGGAACGGGGGGATGCTCCTCACCCGGGTGCGGTGAGCGGCTCATGCGGGTGGTGAACACCAGGTGCTCCGGGAGCCACACCGACTCGTAGCCGAGCCGGTCGGCTTCGACCGAGCAGGCCTCGAAGAACGCCGGGTTGAGCCGGCCGAGCGCGATCCCGAACTTCATCGTGGCCTCCGGGCCCCGCACCGGGCCGTCATGTGGCGTGCGTGATGTACTGGCCGTCGGGATGGCGGTGCCAGCCGCCCGCGGCGAGGTTGCCGCCGTCGACGTGGATCGTGGTGCCGGTCACGAAGCGGCTCAGGTCGCTGGCGAGGAACACCGCGCAGCCGGCGACGTCGTCGACGTGACCCGGGATCGGGAGCGGGGTGTGGACCCCGACGGTTCCGACGCCCGGGGTGGGGATCACGTCGGGCGCGATGCAGTTGACCCGGATCATGCGGGGACCGAGCTCCAACGCCAGGCTCATGGTCAGGTTGGTGACCGCGGCCTTCATCGCCGAGTACACCGCGTAGCCCGGAGCGGCCCGGTGCGCCTCGATGGACGTGAGGTTCACGATGGAGCCACCCCGCTCCCCCATCGTCGCGGTCACGGGCCGCACGAAGTTCGTGACGCTCCCGAAGTTCTCCCGCACCAGCGCGTCTTGGCCTTTCGCGTTCACGTTCACGAAGTCAGCGAAGAAGCCGCCTCCCGCGTTGTTGACGAGGATGTCGACCGGACCCAGCTCCTGGGTCACCGTGCCGACGAAGTCGCGACAGGCGTCCTCGTCGCGGACGTCGAGCTCGGCGGCCACGACCCGCCGTCCGGCGGCTTCGATCCCGTCGGCGGTCGCGTCGAGCTGCTCGACGTCCCGGTCGCAGATCGCGACGTGGGCCCCGAAGCGGGCGAACGCGAGGCCGATGGCCTCGCCGATGCCGACCGCGGCGCCGGTGACGATCGCGACCCGGTCAGTCAGGAGCACGGCGGACGGGTCCAGGGTCACGGCGCGGGACAGTACCGGGCTCGGCCATTAGCGTGAGATGGGTGAGTTACTCCATCGAAGGCAAGCATGTCCTCGTCACCGGAGCGTCATCAGGCATCGGCGCCGCGCTGGCCGAGGGGTTCGCCCAGCGGGGCGCGGTGGTCGGAATCTGCGCCCGGCGGGCCGACCGGCTCGCCGAGACCCTCCACCGACTCCAGGAGCACTCGCCGGATTCGAAGGCGTGGACGGTCGACCTCGCGGACCTGGACGCGATCGCCGGGTTCGCGGCTGAGGTCGAACAGGACCTCGGGGGTGTCGACGTGCTGGTGAACAACGCCGGGATCCCCAAGCGGCGCCACGGGACCCGCCTCGCTCCCGACGAGGTCGAGAGCGTCATGCGCATCAACTACTTCTCGCCGGTTCGTCTGACCCTGGCGTTGTTGCCTGGCCTGATCGACCGGTCGGGGCGGATCGTGAACATCTCGTCGGTCGCGGCTCGGCTCGGCCCACCGATCGAGGCGGCGTACGCCGCGAGCAAGGCGGCGATCACAGCATTCTCCGAATGCATGGCCGTCGACCTGCGGGACACCGACGTGCTCGTGCACGTCGTGAACCCGGGTGTGCTCGACACGGAGCTGTTCCACTTGCCTGACAACGAGCCCGGGTTCCACGAGTCGGTGGAGATGCTGCCCGTCGACGCCATCGTCGAGCCAGTCCTCGCCCAGATCGACGAAGGCTCCTTCGAGGGCTACGTCCCCGATTGGTTCATGGAGATCGTCGCCGGCAAGTTCCGCGACCCGGACGCGTTCCTGAACGGCACGAAGGACTACGCCCGGTCCAAGTGACCCGGCAGCGCGGTCGCGTCACTCCAAGAGGTCAGGCTGCTCCCGGACGATCGTGGCGTACAGCGGCGAGAAGCTGAAATAGCCGGCGACGTGGGAACCGACCTGGGGCTGGGTGTGGCGGGCCGCCTCCTCGGAGATCAGGACCGGGGTGCCGGCAGCCTCCGCGAGCAGCTGGGCCTGACAGGACCGCTCCATCGTGATGAACCACCAGACCGCTTCGTCGATCGACTGGCCGACGGTGAGCAGCCCGTGGTTGCGGAGGATCACAGCCTTCGAGTCGCCGAGAGCGTGCGCGATGCGCTTTCCCTCCTCGAGGTCGAGCACGACCCCGGTGTAGTCGTCGAAGAGGGCGTGGTCCCCGTAGAACGCGCACGCGTCCTGGGTCAGCGGATCGAGGAGGCGGCCGAGTGACGACCAGGCCTTGCCGTGCAGGGAGTGCGAGTGCGCTGCGGCGACGACGTCGGGTCGCGCCTCGTGCACCTGGGAGTGGATCGCGAACGCGGCGCGGTTCACGGGAGCGTTGCCTTCGACGACGTCCCCGCTTCGATCCACGCGGATGAGGTCTGAGACACGGATCTGCTTGAAGCTCATGCCGAACGGGTTGACCCAGAAGTGGTCGAGGTGCTCTGGGTCGCGGGCCGTGATGTGGCCGGCGACACCCTCGTCGAATCCGAACTTCCCGAACAGACGAAAGCCGGCCGCGAGCCGCTGCTTGCGGTGGAGGCGTTCCTCCTCGACCGTGTCGAACTTCGGCGGGTAGTCAGCGAACTGCCCGAGGGGCATGTCCGTCTCAGTGGTGGCCATGCGTGATCCTCCTGTGCTCAGTTCCGATGGTAGCGGTCGGCTCTCACGCTCCCGTCGGCTGCCCGGTGAGCTCCCCGGTCTCGTCGCGCAGCACGCGGCGGACGTCGCGCAGGAGGATCCGCCGTCCCGCGGGCCGCTGGACGTCGTAGCGCAGCCAGCAGCCGTCCGCCTTGAGGTCGGCGGCGGGCCCGGACGTGAACCCATGGAAGTGCAGGAAGGCGGCCGACCCTCGGGTGAACGTGCCGCGCCGCCGCTCGTGCAGCGGACCGATCGCCCGCAGCTGGGCGAGGAGCGGCTCGAGGCGGTCCAGGTCCTCGTCTCGGACTCGGCTCACGAGCCCGTCAGGCGGCGTCCGCGGGGAGCCCGATCGTCTTCAGCTCGAGGTACTCCTCGAACCCGGCGATGCCGTGCTCACGGCCGATGCCGCTCTCCTTGTATCCCCCGAACGGCGAGTCGGCGCCGAACCACTGGCCGCCGTTCACCGCGACGGTGCCGGTGCGGATCCGGGTGGCGACCCGGAGGGCCCGGTCGAGCGACGCGCCGGTCACAGCGCCGGAGAGCCCGTACCGCGAGTTGTTCGCGATTCGCACGGCGTCGTCGTCGTCCTGGTAGCGCAGGACGGCGAGCACGGGACCGAAGATCTCCTCCTGGGCGATCGTCGATTCTGGGTCCACGTCGACGAACAAGGTGGGCTCGACGAAGTAGCCCTTCGGGAACCGGTCGGGAACTCCCCCTCCGACCGCGAGGCGGGCGCCTTCGGCCTTCCCTTGCTCGATGTAGCCGAGGACGCGCTCGCGTTGCCGCGCGTTGATGAGCGGGCCCATGAGGTTGGCGGGATCGGTGGGGTCACCGTACGGGAACCCGGCGAAGGCCTCGGTGAGCATCTCGACGCCCTCGTCATACCGGGACGCGGGGAGCAGCATCCGGGTGGTGATGGCACACCCTTGGCCGGCGTGCATGCACGTCATCGACCCCGACGGGACCACCGACGCGAAGTCGGCGTCGTCGAGCACGATGCTCGCCGACTTGCCTCCGAGCTCCAGGAAGACTCGCTTCAAGGTCTCCGCGCCGCGGGCCATGATCCGCTTCCCCGTGGCGGACGAGCCGGTGAAGCTGATCATGTCCACGCGGGGGTCGCCGGTGAGGACCTCGCCGACTTCGGACTTGTCCCCGGAGGCGACGACGTTGAGCACGCCGGGGGGCAGGTCGGTCTGCTCGGCCGCGAGGCGACCGAGGAATGTGGCGCTCCAGGGCGTATCGGGTGCCGGCTTGAGCACGACGGTGTTGCCCGCAGCGAGCGCCGGACCGATCTTGGAGAGGTTGAGCATGAACGGAAAGTTCCAGGGCGTGATCGCGCCACATACTCCGACCGGCTCCTTGAACACCCGGCGCGCGCTGCGCATCCCCATGAACTCGTTGACGGGGAGGTCCTGTTCCCATTCGTAGGCGTCGATGAGGTCGATGTCCCACTGCAGGTCGTCGATGCACGAGTCGAGCTGGATGGCGTAGGTGAGCATGATCGGGGTGCCGACCTCGGCGACGATCTGGGGACGCAGCGTCTCGCGTTCGCGGTCGAGGGCGTCCTTGAGCTGCTGGAGGCAGCGGCGCCGAAGTTCGCGGTTGGTGGACCAGTCGGTCTCGTCGAAGGCGCGGCGGGCGGCGCCGATGGCACGGTCCATGTCGGGGGCGCCGGCGTCGGCGACGTGGCCGATGATCTCCTCGGTCGCAGGGTTGATGTTCGGGAACGTCGCGCCCGAGGCGGCGTCGGCGAGCTTCCCGTCGATCAGGAGGCGAGATTCAGCGTCGAGGTCAGCCATTCGTTCCTCACGGTTCGTGTCCGGGTCCGTGCCCGATCAGCCGGGAGAGTACCGCTACTGTCGGTGGGTGCGGATCGCCGCGCTTGACCTCGGCACGAACTCGTTCCATCTCCTCATTGCCGAGGTCCAGGGCGACGGTCACTTCGAAGCGTTGGCCCGCGAGAAGGCGATGATCCGCCTCGGCGATGTCGTCGTCCGGAAGGGCCGGATCACGTCCGCCGCGGCGGACGTCGCCGTCCAGACCGTCCGCCGCTTCAAGCTTCTCGCCGACGCGGCCGACGTCCAGGAGATTCACGCCTGCGCGACCAGCGCCATCCGCCAGGCAGCCAACGGGGCCGCGCTCGTCGATCGGATCGAGGCCGAGACCGGCGTCGCGGTCGAGGTGATCAGCGGCCGACGCGAGGCCGAGCTCATCTTCGGGGCGATCCGAGCCAGCGTGCTCCTCGACCCCGCGCCGGCGCTGTGCTTCGATCTCGGCGGCGGCAGCCTCGAGGTGATGGTCGGCGACGCGGCCAGCTTGCAGTGGGCCACGAGCGAGAACCTCGGGGTCGGGCGGCTCACCGCAGACTTCGTGCACAGCGACCCGATCTCCAAGGACGACCGCCGCCGCCTCGAGCAGCACCTCGCGTCGGTGCTCGCGCCGGTGGCGGAGGCGGTGCAGCCGTTCGCTCCGAAGCTGGTCGTCGGGAGCAGCGGCACGCTGATGGACCTGGCGCACATGGTCACGGCCCGCCGATCGGGCGATGTTCCCGTGTCGCTGAACCAGCTGAGCTTCAGCCGCAACGAGTTCCTCCCGCTGCACAAGCAGATCCTCACCTCGAAGGCCAGCGAGCGGCTGCGGATGGACGGCCTCGAGGCGCGCCGCGTCGATCTCATCCCCGCCGGGTCCATCGTGCTCGCGGTCGCGATGGACTGCTTCGGCTTCGATGCCATGACGGTGAGCGAGTGGGCATTGCGTGAGGGGATCGTCCTCGACGTGATCGGCCGCCACGATCCGGCCGACTGGTCAGACGACCCCCGGGCGATCCGGCGGGCGTCGGTGCAGGGCTTCGCCCGCCGCTCCACGTGGTCCGAGCAGCACGCCCGGCAGGTCGCCCGCCTTGCGCTCGAGCTGTTCGACCAGACCAACGAGCTCCATGGTCTCGGCCCGAACGAGCGTGAGCTCCTCGAGTACGCGGCGCTGCTCCACGACATCGGCGAGCACGTCTCCACGACCGGTCACCACAAGCACGGCGCGTACCTGATCCGACACGCGCAGCTGCGCGGGTTCACACCCGAAGAGGTCCAGCTGCTCGCGGGCCTCTCCCGATGGCACCGTCGGGGAGAGCCCAAGCTGGGCGACGACTTCGCGCTCGTGGACCGTGACCACCTGCGGGCCCTCGCGGCGATTCTGCGCCTGGCCGACGGGCTGGACCGCAGCCGCAGCAACGCGGTCGATCATGTCGAGGTCAGTGTCGGCCCGTCGCTGGTGATGATGCGACTCCGGTCCTCCCGCGACACCGAGCTCGAGCTCTGGGGCGCGCGCCGCAAGCGGGAGCTGTTCGAGAAGGTGTTCGAACGCGACGTCGAGATCACGACGCATCCTGCGGGCTCGGCGTTGCCGGGAGCGGCTCAGGAGGGGCCGGTGACCGTCTGATCGATGATCCGGGCGGTGGTCTCGACGAGCGCCCCGTGGGTGACGCCGAGCTCCTCGATCTCGCGGTGGAACGCGGCGACACGCTCGGTCATGGCGATCATCGCTGACGCAGCCGCGATCGGTGACATCGCGGCGTCGAGTCGTCCGGCCCGCTGTGCCTCACCGATCTTGGCCGCGAGCGCCTCGGTGATCGGGCGCAACGACGCGTTGCGGACGGCCCGGAAGCGCTGGTCGCCCTCCTGGGCGGCGAGGTTCCGGGTCCGGAGCACGGCGCGGTGCTGTGACCAGGAGTCGACGAACGCGTCGACCATCCGGTGGGACGACTCGTCGCTCCACGGCTCGTCGAGGCCGGCCAGGACGCCGCCGAGGTCCTCGGCGGCCTCCTCGGCGAGCACCAGGACGGCGTCCTCGACCGCTCGGAAGTACTGGTAGAAGGTCGCGGGCGACGTCCCGGCGGCGCGGGCGATGTCGACGACGCGGAGGTCCCGGAGCCCGCGGGTCTCGAGCAGGTCCCGGGTGGCATCGAGGAGCCGACGACGGGTCAGCGTGCCTCGCCGGCCGAGGGACCGGCCGTCGAGGGCCACGGACGGTGACGTCACCGGGGGGCGAGCCTTATCCGAGCGCGCCCGCGTCGCTGAGCGCGTCGTGGCGGGCTTGGTCGTAGCCGAGGACGTCGGTGAGGATCTCGTCGGTGTGCTGGCCCACGGTGGGTGCCCGGGTGGGGACCGGCAGCTCCTCCCCGTCGAGCTTGACGGGGAGGGGCATCTCGTCGGCGCCGAGCCGATCAGCGGGGAACCACGGGAACCGGTCTTGGAACTGGGGGTCGTCGATGATCGTCTTGGACGTGTTGACCGGCGCGATCGGCGTGTTGACCTCGTTGCCGAACGCGAGCCATTCCGCGGAGGTGCGGGTGCGGAAGATGTCGCGCAGCTCGATCTGGAGCTCGCGGTTGTTCCGCGCGTGGTCGGCGTACTCCTCACCGGGCCAGCGCTCGAAGAGCTCGGGGCGTCCGACCCCCTCGCAGAAGTTCTTCCAGAACGCCCGCTCCGACGCCATGAAGAGGACGTGCCCGTCTGCCGATTCGTACATCTGGTACCGGACACCTTCACGCATGCCCGCGGTGCCGGGGGCGCGGCGCTCGTAGTTGTCGCTGGCGTTGCCGGTGACCTCGGACTGCGGTCGCTCGTAGGCACGCCAGGTCTCGATCCGGTACCAGTCCATGTAGGCGGCGGCGTCGGACTGGGCGAGCTCCATCGCGGTGCCTGCCCCGGTCGCTCGGGCCCGGGTGACCCCGGCGAGGAGCGCCAGCGCGCCGAGGAGAGGCCCCGCGTGGATCCCCATCGACGGGTGCTCGGGGAGGTAGCAGAACCCTTCGTCGTCGTACGCGGCCGGGACCAGGCCGGCCCACGTGTCGAACGCGATGCCGTGCGCAGGCAAGTCGCGGTACGGGCCGGTGGCGCCGTAGCCGGAGATGGAGCAGAAGACGATCTTCGGGTTGACCTCGCGGAGGTCGTCGAAGCCCAGGCCCCGCTTCGCGAGGGCGCCGGGGCGCATCGCCTCGACGACCGCGTCGGCGTTCCGGACGAGGTCGAGGTACACCTCGATCCCTTCGGGCTTGCGGAGGTCGAGGGTGATGCTGCGCTTGCCGCGATGGATGTGCAGGTGCAGCAGCGAGTCGCCTTCGATGATCGGCCAGGTCATCCGCCGGATGTAGTCACCCTGGGGGGGCTCCACCTTGATGACGTCGGCGCCGAGGTCGGCGAGGAACGAGGCGAGCTCCCCAGGACCGAGGAGCGAGCTCTCGATGATCCGCACCCCGGTGAGGAGCCCACGGTCCGGGGCGCTCACAGCGGATCACCCGCGGACAGCAACGTCTTCGGATGGGGAGTCATGAGCTCCTCGCGCCAGGTGGTCAGGAACTCCCGGGCCCGGGCGCGCCACCGGGTGATCCGGTCGTCCGTGGCCTCGGTCGCGGCGGCCTGCAGCGCGCAGTGCCCCGCGGGGTCGGTCGCCCAGATCGTGAGCACCTCACGATCGGTGAGCAGGACCTCATACAGCCCAACGAGCCCATGCCCGTACTCCTCGAGCACCGGCTGCCACTCCTCGCGGAGGGCGGCGAGATAGTCGAGGGCCACGCCGGGGCGGCAGCGGGACAGCTCGTGGACGAACACGCTGGCGTGCACATCAGCGCGGCGCAGGTCGGCAAACGACGGGCAGCCGGGCGCGCCGGCGAGGAGCCGGTCGACCCCACCCGTGCGGACCTCCAACGCCCGGCGCCACCACTCCTCGAGCTCCGGTGTCCGCGTGCGCTGCAGATTCGTCCGCTCCATGAGCGCCCGCCAGCTCTCCCACCCGTCGACGCACTCCCAGAGGTTGACCACCTGGGGCCACCGTCCCGTCGAACCCATCGTGTACCAGGTGCCGACGAGGTCGAGGGTTCCCCCCGAGGCGGCCGACGCACCCCGTTCGGCGGTGTGCTCCATGTACGGCATCGCGCCTTCACCGACGATGTCGATGTACTCATGGAGATACAGCTTCCGGCTCGACACCGGGCGGGATCGTATCGGACCGTCGCGTCTCGGATCCCGGTCCGGTCGCCGGGCGGCAGGCCCACCGCGAGCCAAATCGCGGCGTGCCACGATGCGATCGTGTCGAACGACATCCCGGAGCGCCGCGGTCGGATCCGGGTCCTGGTCGGTCCCGGTGTCGTCGATGCGGGGATGGTGGAGGAGCTCCGCGTGTTCGCCGCCGCCGGTGGCCTCGGCGTCGCGAACACGTGGGGCGCGAAGGGCGTGTTCGCCTGGGACAGCCCCCACCATCTGGGGACGTGCGGCCTCCAGGCCCGCGACTTCGAGCTCCTCGGCTTCGCCGACGCCGATCTCATCGTCACCATCGGCCTCGACGACGCCGAGTCACCCCCCGGTCGGGTTCGGCTGGCGCCGCTCCTCGAGCTGGAGCCGGACGACCTCGTCGCCGCGGCCGGTCGTGTGCGCGCGGAGGGAGACCCGATCCGCAACGACCTGTACCCGCGGCTGGCCGCGGTCGCGCAGCCAGGGTTCGTCGACGACTCGGTGCCGCTCCACCCGGCGCGCGCCGTCGCCGACCTCGGCGCCGCGCTCCCCCCGGACGGGTTCCTCAGCGCCGAGCCGGGGGTGGCGGGCTTGTGGGTCGCGCGGACGTTCCCCACCCCGGCGTTGAGCCCGGGGGCGCCGCGCCGCGTCGTGGTTCCCGCGCATCGCGAGCCGGGCATCGGGGTGCGGCTCGCGGTGGAGCAGGCGCGGGCCGGTCGACCATCGATCGCCGTCGCCACCGCGCCCCTCGACCCGGCGAGCATCGCCGCACTCGACCAGATCCGCGACGAGCGTCTCCCGCTGGTCGCGACCGTTTGGGATGACCAGGCCCCCGGTACGGGCCGCGTCGAGACCTACCGGGCTCGCATCGATGCCGCCCTCGCGGCGGGACGGCCCGGGGTGGTGGAGGTTCCCGTGAACCTCGACGCGACCGGTCAGCTCCTCGCGGCCGCGGGGGAGGTGGTCGCGTGGGGCGGCCTAACCTCCGCCGAGTCGAGGGGGTGACGGCACCGGTGCCGACGGGACGGATGGCGATCGTCACGGGGGCTTCCTCGGGGATCGGTCGGGCGGTTGCGCTCGAGTTCGCTTCCCTGGGATGGCGTGTCGCGTTCGGTGCCCGCCGCACCGACCGACTCGAGGACGCCGCGGTGGAGGCGCGTGACCGGGGCGGCGAGGTGTTCGTGCATGCCCTTGACGTCACGGACCCGTCGTCCGTCGCGGGGTTCTTCGCCGCTGCGGAGGCCGCGCTCGGACCGGTCGACGTGCTGGTCAACAACGCGGGGGTCGCGGCGCCCGGATGGCTCGACCAGGTGCCGGTCGAGGCGCTCGACCGGGAGGTCGCGACCAATCTGCTCGGTCCAATCTTGATGACGCGACTCGCCATCGGCTCCTGGAAGCAGCACGGCCGCGGCGGTGACGTGGTGTTCGTGACCTCCGACGCGTCTCGCCACCCCCGGCCGCGCATGGCGGTGTACACGGCGACGAAAGCCGGGCTGGAGGCGTTCGCGCAGGCCCTCGCCATGGAGCTCGAAGGATCCGGGGTCCGGTCGACCGCGGTCCGGGTCGGCCCTACCCTCACCGACTTCGGGTTCGGGTGGCCGATGGACGACATCGAGGACCTGTTGGGCTACTGGCCCCGGTTCGGTCTGCAACGCCACAACGGGCTACTCGACGCGTCGGCGGTCGCCCACGCGGTGGTCACCGCCGTGACCGCGCCGGCTGGGGTGCACTTCGACACCATCGAGGTCCAGCCCGAAGCCCCCGTCGACGGTGGGCCCGCACAGGCGATCGAACGTCCCGGCTGAGCGGCGCCGACCGTCGCGGCGTCAGCCGTCCTGCATGTAGCGGCGCACCAGGCGTCGGCTGCGGTGACCGGTGTGTTCCATGATTCCGGCGTCGCTCGCCCCTTGCGCCGCCGCGGCCGCGACCATCCCTCGCCGTAGCGACCGTCCCGCGTACGGGGTGGGGTCGAGACCGGCGGCCCCGGCGGACCGGCGGACGATGCGCGTGACAGCCTTCGGGCTGAGGCCCGCGTCCCCGAGGCGCCCGTGGCGGTCGACGCCGCGAAACGCGGCGCCGCCGCGCAGGCCGGCGGCGCGTCTCCATCGGGTCCAGGCGCGGACGGCGCACAGCTCGACGGCCGATCCGGGAGGCACGACAACCGTTCCTCGGGCGATCCGGACCCGTAGCCCCTTCGCCACGCGTCGCACATCGTCGGTCGCGAGGCCGGCGAGCTCGCCGGGGCGCAGACCAGCTCCGTAGCCGAGCAGCAGGAGGGCCCGGTCTCGCGTCCCCGCGAGCGAGTCGGGCAGCGCCCGGGACATGGCGCGGAGCTCCTCGACGCCCAGCGGGACCGTGGCACGTGCCGCGCCCCGCTGGCGCCACTCGGCACGTGCGACGGCGAGCCGCACCGGGGCGTCGCCGGTCGGGGATGGCTCCCCCGCGTCGAGATGCGCGGCCCGGACCGCGGCCAGGCGTCGTCGCACGGTCGCGACCGTGTGACTGCGGGCGACGTCATCGAGGTGGCGGGCGACGGTGCCGGCCGTGGCGGGCAAGGACGCCAGTCGCCGCTCGTCGCACCACGTGGTGAACGCGCTCCAGTCAGCGGCGTAGGCCCGGACGGTCGACGCGGCCCGCACGGCCCGCACCGTAGCCCTGGGGTCCGATAACTGGCACGGCGTTGACCCGGGCTCGGGGGCCGCGGATCCTTCGGGTATGGGAACGACAGAAACTCGAGAGTTCGTGGTCGACGCCGACGGCCACGTGTGCGAGCCGGCCGACCTCTGGACCCGGGGCCTGCCGGAACGGTTCCGCGACCAGGGAATCCGGCTGCGCTGGAACGAGGCGACGGGCTATGACGAGTGCCTCGTCGAGGACCGGGTGGCCACCGACCGGGGCCTGGTCGGACTGGGCAACGCGGGCGAGAGCTTCGACGACTTCGGGCGGGGTCGCCACTACGAGGACCTGAACCCCGCCGGATTCGACGCCGCGGAGCGGGTGAAGGTCCTCGACTCCGAGCGGATCGACCTGTCGGTGATCTACCCCGGGCTGGGCCTGAAGCTCGGGGGTATCACCGACCCCGACCTCGCGGTCTGGTCGTGTCGGGTCTACAACGACTGGATCGCCGAGTGGACCGCGTCCGCACCCGAGCGGCTCCGGGGTGTCGGCGCGCTCCCGATGCAGGATCCAGCCGCGGCGGCGGTGGAGGCCCGCCGCATCCAGGAGCTCGGCCTCGTCGGCGGCTTCGCCCGCCCGAACGCGTACCTCGGCCATCCCTTCCACGACCCGACGTACTCCCCGGTCTGGGAGGCCCTGGAGGAGACCGGGCTGCCGTTGGCGTTGCACCCGGCGGGCCTGCCCGACATGCCGGGTGCCGCGAAGGCGTTGCTGCTGCAAATGGCACCGGGCACCCATCACGCGCTGATCCTGCTCTTCGACCAGCAGATGACCCTGTCCAACCTGACCTACGGCGGGGTGCTCGAGCGCCACCCCGGCCTCAAGGTGATCGTGCTCGAGTGCGGCGGGGGCTGGATCGCGCACTGGATGGATCGTCTTAACGAGTTCGAGGAGAGCTACGGGTGGGCGACCGCGTCGATGTCGTTGACCCCCGAGGAGTACTTCCGCCGCCAATGCTGGATCAGCTTCGACCCCGGTGAGCGCACCGCCGGTCTGATCGGTCCCATCGTGGGGCCGGACCGGTTCGTGTGGGCGTCGGACTTCCCCCACAGCGATGCGCAGTACCCGGGCGTGGTGGACGAGCTGCGGGAGCGCAGCGGCGCGTTGCCCCCCGGGGACCGGGCCGGGCTGTTCGGCCGCAACGCCCTCGACATGTACGGCATCCCCGCACCGCGCTGATGCCCGTGGCCCCCGCCCTCGACCTGCTGATCCGTGACGGCCTGGTCGTGGATGGCACCGGCGCGACGGCCCGCCGGGCGGACGTCGCGGTCCGCGACGGCCGGGTCGTGAGCGTCGAGGACGGCATCCACACCAGCGCGTCCCGGGTCGTCGAGGCGGACGGTCGGATCGTGACGCCCGGGTTCGTCGACGTCCACACCCACTACGACGCGCAGCTGCACTGGGATCCCACCGCGTCGCCCGCGTCGTGGCACGGCGTCACCACACTCCTGACCGGCAACTGCGGTTTCACGATCGCTCCCTCGAAGCCCGCTGACCTCCAGTGGCTGCTGTTGATGCTGAGCCGGGTCGAGGGGATGTCCGCCGACGCCCTCGCCGCCGGAGTCGACTTCCCCGGCGGGACCCTGGGCGACTTCCTCGGCAACCTGGACGGGCGGGTCGGGGTCAACGTCGGCGCGAACGTCGGGCACTGTGCGCTGCGCCGCCACGTCCTCGGGGACGACGCCTCCGAACGGGAGGCCACCGACGATGAGGTCGCGGTCATGCAGGACCTGTTGCGACAGGCCCTCACCGACGGTGCCGTCGGATTCACGTCCTCCCAGCTGGCCATCCACGTCGCGCACGACGGTCGGGGCGTCCCGTCGAACTACGCGGCGCCCGACGAGCTCATCGCGTTGGCGTCGGTCCTCGGGGAGTTCGGCCGCGGATCGATCGAGTTCATCCCCCGCACGTTCCTCGAGGGCTACGACAACGCCGACCGCGACCTCATTCGGCGGATGGCTGAGGTGTCTGGACGGCCAGTGCACCTCAACACCCTCACGATGATGCCCCACGCCCCCGAGGGATGGCACCGCAGCCTCGAGTTCTCCGAAGCCGCAGCCCGCGACGGCCTCGCCATCCATCCCATGTTCGCCAGCAACCGCCAAGGCGCGCACTTCCAGCTCGGAACCACATTCCTGTTCGACGAGATGCCGAGCTTTCGCGACACGCTCACCTTGCCCGCGGCCAATCGGGACACGCGGCTGCGCGACCCGGCGTTGCGCGACCAGATGCGCCGCGAGATCGCCGACCCCACCGGGCGGGCCTTCGTCTTCGTCTGGCAGGTCCTCCGGGTCGAGACGGTGGTCCACGACCGCAACCGGCGCTGGCTGGATCGCAGCGTCACCGAGATCGCCGCCGAGCTCGGCGTCGACCCGCTGGACGCGTTCCTCGACCTGTCGCTCGACGAGAACCTCGAGACCCAGTTCGTCTTGGCGGCACCGCCGGACCAGAAGCGCCTCGCCGCGACCGAGACCATGATCCGGGCGCCGTTCGTGATGGCCGGCAGCAGTGACGGCGGCGCCCACCTCCTCTCGTTCTGCGGCGCCGACTACACGACCCGGCTCCTCACCGAGTGGGTGCCCGACGTGCTCACCCTCGAGGCCGCGGTGGCGCGGCTCACCTCGATCCCAGCCCGGGCGGTGGGCCTGACCGACCGTGGGGTGCTCGCCCCGGGCCGACCGGCCGACGTGCTGGTCATCGACCCGGAGCGGCTCTCGACGCCCGACGCGCCCCGCTACGTGGAGGACTTCCCCGCCGGCAGCGGCCGCTTCGTCACCGACGCCGACGGATACGACGCGGTCATCGTCAACGGCGAGATCCTCCTCGACGGTGGCACCTGGACCGGCGCGACACCCGGGACGATCGTGCGCGGGGGCGCCGTTCCCTGATCGTCCGGTCGGCGCCACCCGAGGGGTACCGCGACCACCTGGCAGTAACCTGAGCAGGCCGTCAGATCCGTGGAGGAACGCCCATGCAGCTCGACGACATGATCATCGTCAGTGTCGACGACCACGTCGTCGAGCCCCCCGATCTGTTCGAACGGCACCTGCCGGCCAAGTACCGCGACCTCGCTCCCCGGGTCGTCCACCAAGACGACGGCACCGACGTGTGGGAATTCCACGGGCTGCACATCCCCAACATCGGGCTCAACGCGGTCGCGGGTCGGCCACCCGAGGAGTACGGGATCGACCCGACGTCCTTCGACGAGCTGCGGGAGGGCTGCTTCGACGTCGAGAAGCGGGTGCTCGACATGAGCGCCAACGGTGTGCTCGGGTCGCTCAACTTCCCGTCGCTGCCCGGGTTCGCCGGCCGGCTGTTCGGTGCCCTCGAGGACAAGGACGCGGCTCGGATCCTCACCGAGGCCTACAACGACTGGCACATCGACGAATGGTGCGGGTACGCCCCGGAGCGGTTCATCCCGCTGGCGGTCCCGGCGATCTGGGACCCTGCGGTGACCGCGGCCGAGATCCGGCGGGTGGCCAAGAAGGGCTGCCACGCGATCACGTTCCCGGAGAACCCGGTGCCGCTCGGGCTGCCGAGCCTCCACTCCGACCACTGGGACCCGGTCTGGGAGGCCGTGTCCGACACCGGGATGACGGTGTGCATGCACATCGGGTCGTCGTCCAAATTGGTGATCACCGCGCCGGACGCGCCCATGGACGTCATGATGGTCCTGCAGCCGATGAACATCGTGCAGTGCGCCGCCGACCTGGTCTACTCACCGATCTGGAAGAAGTTCCCGGACATGACCGTGGCGCTGTCCGAGGGTGGGATCGGGTGGATCCCCTACTTCCTCGAGCGGCTCGACCACACCTACCGGACCCACCGGGCCTGGACCGGGGTGGACTTCGGGGACCAGACCGCCAGCGAGTTCTTCCTCGATCACGTCATGCTCTGCTTCATCACCGACCCCATCGGTTTGAAGCTGGTGCGGGACCACATCGGTGTCGAGCGCGTCACGGTCGAGATCGACTATCCCCACTCCGACACCACGTGGCCGAACGCACCGGAACGGCTGCTCGGCGAGTTCGATGACACCGACCTGACCGACGCCGAGATCAACGCCATCACCCACGAGAACGCCATGCGGTACTTCCAATACGACCCGTTCTCGGCCCGGCCCCGGGAGCGCAGCACCGTCGGCGCGTTGCGGAGCGAGGCGATCGGTGTCGACACTCAGCCGGTCGCCCGGGGACGACGGTTCCCGGAGCAGAAGGGCATCACGATCAACAAGATGGTCCCGACGGCGTGAGCGACCCGCCGCGCCCCGACAGCGCGGACACCCCGACCCCAGCGCCGCTCCGCACGGAGCCTCGCTCGTTCGCGGTGCACTGGCTCGTCGACGCCGCGGTCGTGTTCCTCGCCACGATCATCGTCGCGCTGTTCCTCGGCATCCCGTGGTGGGCCGTCGGGATCATCGCGGTCGTGGTGGGGAGCGCCGGCGCGCGGCTCACCTACCGGGCCGATGTCCGCGCCATGACCGCCCGGCGCGCCGGCTGAGGCCAGCCCACCGATGCCCGCCACCGTCGTCCTCGTCCACGGCGCGTGTCACGGCGCGTGGTGCTGGGACAAAGTCGTGGCGGGGCTGACCGAACGGGGCATCCCGTGCGTCGCGGTGGACCTCCCGGGCCACGGGGACAGCCGGGAGCCGCTCGGGGATCTCGCCGCGGGAGCCGCGGCGCTGCGCGCCACCCTGGACGGGATCGACCGGTCGGTCGTGTGCGGACACTCCTATGGCGGCGCGGTCATCACCGAAGGCGCCGCCGAGCACCCCGGGGTCCGCCACCTCGTCTACATCACCGCGTTCGCGCTCCTCCCGGGGGAGTCGACGATGGCTGCCGCCACCGACGGGTCAGACTCGGACACCGCCACCGAGCTCGGGCAGGCGATGGCCTTCGCGGACGATGGGACCGTGACCTTCCAGGCGCCGGCCGTCGTCGACGCGCTCTACCACGACTGCACCCCGGCCGATGTCGAGTTCGCCCTGTCCCGGCTCGGCCCAGAGCGCCTCGACGCGCTCGGTGGTGTCGCCACGCGCGCCGCCTGGCAGTCGATCCCGAGCACGTACGTCGTCTGCACCGAAGACCGCGGCGTGGCACCGTCGCTGCAGCGCCGACTCGCGGCCCGCACGACGACGACCGTCGACTGGCCCACCAGTCATTCGCCGTTCCTGTCCCGCCCCGATCTCGTGGTGGACCTGCTCGCCGGCCTCGCGGAAGGGACGTAGGATCGCCCGATGAGCACGCTCGACGACTACGTCATCAAGGCCCAGGCCGCGTTGGACGGGCTGCGCCCCCAGCTCGATGAGCTCCGGGTCCAGGCCGACCTGGCGCAGGCTGAGGCCCGCGACCGGCTCGAAGCCGGGATCGCCGCGCTGCAGAAGGCGCAAGCCGCGGCGAAGGCGCAGCTCGAGCAGGCGTCCCGTGCCGGGAAGGACACCTGGAAGACGACGGCGCAGCAAGCGGAGCAGGCCGTCGACGACCTCGGCACCCAGCTGCAGCAGATCGCGGAGCAGGTCCAGAAGTCGGTCGGCGCGGCGGCGCCCGCGGCGCAGAAGGGGTGGCGGACCTTCCTCGACGAGTGGAACCGCCAACGCCAGGAGCGTCAGCGCCTCATCGACGAGGGTTGACGTCCTCGTACGAGCGACGCAACCGGGCGTTCTGGGACGCCGACGCGGACGACTACCAAGCGGCCCACGCCGCTGATCTCGCCCCGCACCGGGCCCCGGCGTGGGGAGTGTGGCGCGTCCCCGAGTCGGAGGTGCGCGCGCTCGGCCCGGTCGCTGACCATGATGTCCTCGAGTACGGGTGCGGCGCCGCGCAGTGGTCGATCGCGTTGGCCCACGACGGCGCGCGCCCCGTCGGGCTCGACCAGTCCGTCGCGCAGCTGCGCCATGCGCGCCGGCTCCAAGACGAGCACGGAACGCCGTTTCCGCTCGTCGCGGCGAGCGCGGTCGCGACACCGTTCACCAGCGAGGCGTTCGACCTGGTGTTCTGCGACCACGGCGCGATGTCGTTCTGTGACCCGCAGGCCACGATCCCGGAGGTGGCGCGCCTCGTGCGCCCCGGGGGCCGATTCGTGTTCAGCAAGACGACGGCGCTCGTATACCTGACGTTCGACTGGGCGCGGGACCGTCAGGACGACCGGCTTCACCACGACTACTTCGGGATGCGCCTGTTCGACAGCGGTGAGGGCACCGTCGACTTCCAGCTCCCGTACGGCGATATGGTCCGGATCCTCCGCCGGCACGGGTTCACGCTCGAGGATCTCGTGGAACTGCAGGCACCGGTCGATGCCGCGACGACCTACCACGAGTTCGTGCCCGCGGACTGGGCGCGTCGGTGGGCTGCGGAGGAGATCTGGGTGCTGACCCGCGCCGGGTGACGGCTACGGGTAGCGGAGCGGGACGGCGGCCTCGGGGCTGTGCGCGTGGAAGGTGAGGCTCTCCTCGAAGTACAGCCACACCGCGTCGGCATCGGAACGTTCGTACCCGATCGAGAGGTCTTGACCGCACGACAGCTCGAAGTCCTCGCCCCGCAAGCTGAGGACGATGGCCCCGTCGACGGCGGGCGCGTAGGTGACGGGGCCACCCAGGATCAGGCGGAGCCGTTCGAGCACGGGGTAGCCGCCGTCCTCGGTGGTCTCGAGGATGCCGGCGTAGCAGCGCGGCCCGAGCGCGATCCCGTAGGGGCCTTCGACGCCGCCGTCGCGCAGCCGGGCGACGGCCATGGCGGTCCAGCGCGGGTAGTCGCCGAAGCGGTCGCCCAGCTCCACCGGCTCATGGGGTGAGGCGTCGGCGATCCCGATGATCCCCGCGCTCGGGTATCCGCGGAACACCGCGCTGTCCTCGGCGAGGGCGGCGCGCCTTGCGGCGTCGGTCACGGGCTGGAGGTCGGGTGACTTGTGGCCCCGGTCGATGGTGTCGAGCTCGGCGCGCTGGAGCGAGAAGCGGGCCCGGAGCTCCACGTAGGGCTGGACGAGGCGGCGGGCGCCTTCGACGCCGGCCACCGGTGCGTCGCTGAGCGTCTCGATGGTCCCGAGGGGCACCGCAGCGGCGTCCCAGCCGTGGGGACCGGTGAAGTCGACCAGCCGCCGGGCGGCGAGGAAGCTGGCGAGGGAGCGTTTGGCTTCGTCCTCGATCTCGGCCCACGCCGCGTCCGAGATCGGCGCCAGCTCCCGGTAGAGGTGGTTCATGAGTCTTCCCGGGTGGAGCCCACGTCGAGCGAGCCGGAGCCGGTTCCGCCGGCGCTGTCGCCCGCTTCGTGCTCCTCTTCGACGATCGACGTCTCCGTGAAGAGGTAGGTGCGGAGATGCCGGTCGAGGACGGGGTCGTGACGGCGGAGCCATTCGAGGCCCATCGCCGCGTGCTCCTTCTCCTCGTCGCGGTTGTGAGCGAGGATCTCGGCGAGGGTCGGGTCGTCGGTGGCCTGCACCCGTTGGTCGTACCAGTCGACGGCTTGGAGCTCCTCGATGACCGACTGGATGGCCCGGTGTCGATCGATCGTCGCCGCGTCGAGCAGTGCGGCATCCTCGTGTAGGCCTTCGCTCGCCATCGTCGCCTCCTCGGTTCTCCCGGCAGGCTAGTCAGCGCCGCTCGAAGGTGAGCCCGGCCGCCTCCCGGTCCCAGGTCGCGGCGGTGACCCCGTCTGCTCGCAGCTGGTACTTGAGGACCCGGCCGACGGGGTTGCGGGGCAGGTCGGAGCGGAACTCGACGTAGCGGGGCACCGCGAAGTACGGGACGTGGTCGACCGCCCATCGACACAGCGCTTCCTCGGTGATCGACCCCTCCTCGACGAGGACCACGGTCACCTTCACGTCGTCTTCCCCGACGTCGCTCGGCACCGAGTGCACGGCGACGTCCTGGATCGCCTCGTGATCATGGAAGATTCGCTCCAGCTCGAAGCTGGAGATGTTCTCGCCCCGCCGACGCAGGTAATCCTTCTTCCTGTCGACGAAGTAGAGGAAGTCGTCGTCGTCGAGCCGGCCGAGGTCGCCGGTGTGGAACCAGAGGTTGCGAAACACCGCGAGGGTCTCCTCGGCGCGACCCCAGTAGCCCGCGAACATGACGTTCGGGAACCGGGGGCGACACACGATCTCACCGGTGGTGCCGGTCGGGACCTGACGGTCGTCGTCGTCGACGAGGGCGACCTCGAACTCGTGGCGGTTCGGCTTCCCCGCGGCGCCGGCCCGGTTCGTCTCCCCCGCGGGCAGCATCGAGATCAGCGACGCCTCGGTCAGCCCGTAGCCGCCGCTGAACGTGGCGCACCCGAACCGTTCCCGCCAGATGCGGTCGGTGTCGGGCGGGATGGGCGCGGCGGCGCAGAGCCGGAGGTGGTGCCCGGCCTGGTCGGGGTGGTCGGACGCGTCGGCGAGGAGGATGGCCAGCGACCCGAGCAGCGACACCATCGTGGCCTTGGTGCGCTTGACCTCGGGCCAGAACTGCGAGACCGAGAACCGGCGGGCGATGCTCGCCGTGCCGCCGTTCACGAGGGTCCCGACGACACAGATCGAGATCGCGTTGAAGTGGAACAGCGGCAGCGGGGTGAGGACGATGTCGTCGGGTCGGCGTTGCCAGGCCCGGGCGATCTGGTCGGCGAGACACACGATGTAGTTGTGCGCCAGCATGCAGCCCTTCGACGGGCCCGTGGTCCCCGCGGTGTAGATGAAGCAGGCCAGGTCCGCCGGTCCCACCTCCGCGGGTGGCGGAGGCGCGTCGGGGGCCTCCTCCAGCAGCGTCGCCCACGGGTGGAGGGGCACGTCCCGGATCGGGGTGTCAGGCTCGCCGGTCACGACGACGGCGCGTAGCTCGGGCAGCGTGGGGTTCGTGACGCCCGCGACGCGAGACGCGAAGTCCCCCTGGACGACCACCACCCGGGCCCCGGAGTCGCTGAGCTGATGGCGGAGGAACTCACCCTTGTACGCGGTGTTGACCGGGACCTGGATCGCACCGAGCTTCAGCGCGGCGAAGAAGGACACCACTTGCTCCGGCCCGTTCTCGAGGAGTGTCGCCACCCGGTCGCCCCGCTCGACCCCAAGTCGCGCCAGGCCGTGCGCGAGGCGGTTGCTCACTGCATCGATGTCACGGGCAGACAGCACGGTCCCGGCGAAGTCGAGGTAGGGCCCGTCCGGGTCGCGTGCGAGGCGGTACGCGAGCGCGTCGAGAACAGTCGTGCCGGCAGCGAGGTCCACGGAGGCTGACACTACTGTCAGGTTTCGTGCGCGCTGCTCCGCGGTCGGCTCAGCCGCCGGACGACGGCCCGGACTCGTGTGCCGTGACCGTGAACGCGACCGTCTGCCCGTAGGACAGCTCGAGGTTGTGCCCGTCCGGGTCCGCGATGATCGCCCAGTACCCAACGGGTGGCCCGTCGTCGAGCGGGCCGAAGACCTCGTGACCCGCAGCGCGGGCCGCGGTGACGCGGGCGTCGACCTCGTCCCTGCTGGCGCAGCCGACGCCGAGGTGCGCGAACCCGCCGAGGTGGTGGCTCACCGCGGTCTCGATGAGCACCACGACGAATGGGCGCGTCAGATCACTGAGCCAGACGACGACGACACCGGTCTGGTCGTCGGTGCGCCGGTGGACGACCTGCATCTCGGCGAAACGCTCGTAGAAGGCGACGCTGCGCGCCGCGTCGGCGATGGGCAGCGCGACATGGGTAAGGCCGAGATCGCGGCGGGATCCTGTCACGATGGGAGCGTACCGACACGAGGGCGACGGGAGAGCCGATGAGCGGGAGCGTGCACCGCTACGTGACGACGTGCGTGTGGTCGGGGTCGACCGCGGCCGGATATGACCAGTACGACCGGGCGCACGTCGGGAGCGCCCCTCCGGCGCTACCGGCCATGGATCTCTCGGCAGACTCGGCGTTTCGCGGCGACGCGCGCCGCTGGAACCCGGAGGCGCTCCTGGTGCTGGCGGCGTCGTCGTGCCAGCTGCTCTCGTTCCTGGCGGTGGCGGCACGGGCACGCGTCGACGTGGTCGACTACCAGGACGACGCCGAAGGCGAGATGCCAGAGACGGTGACGCCGATGCGGATCACCCGGATCGTGCTGCGACCCCGGATCACGGTCCGCGGGGACGTGGACACGGCACGCCTGGTGCATCTCGTCGGCGTCGCGCACCGGGAGTGCTTCATCGCGAACACCCTCCGGTCGCCCATCGTCGTCGAGCCGACGTTCGTCACGACGCCCTGACGGCGCGATCGAGCTAGGGCAGCACCCCGGGAACCCGGAGGGGCCGCACCGGGAGTTGGCGTCGAACCGACGTCAGACGCAGGGCGTCGAGCAGCGCGTCGCGCAGTTCGCTCGGCGCGACGATCTCGTCGTAGCTCATGGTGTCCGCCGCGGAGTACGCGCCCCCGAGCTCGGCGTGTTCGAGCACGGCGCGAGTGTCGTTGTCGACCCCGGCCGCGTCCGCGCTCCCGGCCGCGGGCATGGCACCGAGCCGGGCCCCGGGGAGCGCGAGGGAGACGGTCTGGTCGTCGAAGGGGTTCATGGCCATCAGGGAGCTCCCGAACCCGTAGGCCTTGCGGAGCGTCACGTGCAGCTTCGGCGCGGTGATCCGGGCCTGCGCGGCGAACATGCGGGCGGCGTGACGGAGGATCCCGGACCGCTCGGAGGTGCTCCCCGCGAGCACCCCGGGGTTGTCGGCGAGGAAGACGACCGGGAGGTGGAAGGCCGCCGCCACGCCGAGGAAGTGCGCGGCCTTGTCCGCGCCGTCGACGTCGATCGACCCCGCCTTCACCGCGGGCTGGTTCGCGACGATCGCGACTGGCGCGCCGCCCAGCCGGGCGAGGCTCGTGACGATGGTCCGACCGTACGCGGGCTCGATCTCGAGGCCGGAGCCGTGGTCGACGAGCGCGTCGATGACCTGGCGGATCTCGTACGCACGGCGGGGGTCGGCCGGGATCAGGTCGACGAGCTCGGGTACCGGCCGGGCACCGTCGGTTGGGGCAACCGCCGGCGGGTGGGTCCATGCGTTCGACGGGAAGTAGGAGAGGTAGCGGCGGACGAGGTCGAGGGCGTCGGCGTCGGTGGGGGCCGCGTTGTGGGCCACGCCGCTGACGGTTGTGTGCACCGCGGTGCCGCCCAGCGCATCTTTGGTGACCTCTTCGCCGACGGAGGTGCGGACGAGTGGCGGCCCGGCGGAGAACAGCGCCGCCCCTTCGACCATGACCACGAGATCCATCAGTGGCGCGGTGAGGGCGCCGTGACCGGCGGAGGAGCCCAGCACGACGCACACCATGGGGACCAGGCCGCTCAACCGGGCGAGGCTCTGCAGGTCGTTCGGGGACCGGCCCCGCCGCTCGAAGGCGTTCTGGGTGCGCTCCCCCGCTCCCTCGAGCAGCATGACGAGCGGCACCCGTTCGCGGCGGGCCAGATCGGCGAGTCGTTGTCGTTTGGCGCCGGTCCCGTGGCCGATCGAGCCACCCATGACGGTGAAGTCCTCGGCGCCGGCGAGGACCGGGCGGCCGTCGACGAGGCCGTGCCCCGCGACGAGCCCGTCCGCGGGGGCGGGCGGGGTCACGCCGCGGTGGACCGCACCCACGAGGGTGCCGAGCTCGACGAACGTCCCCGGATCGAAGAGTCGGGCGATGCGGGCGCGCGCGTCGAGACGGCCCGGGGTGCGGTGGCGCGCCAGGCGCTCCTCGCCGCCCATCGCCCGGGCGGCGTCCTGGCGGGCCGCGAAGTCGTCGAGGAGGGGCTGCCAGTCGTTCACGCGGACACGACCGCGTCGGCGTGCTGGTCGGGGGTCCCGAAGACAGTGTCGAGCACCCAGGCCCGCTTCAGGTACAGGTGGACGTCCACGTCCCAGGTGAAGCCCATCCCCCCGTGGACCTGCAGCGACCCTTTCGCGTTCAGGCGCGCCGCGTCCCCAGCCATGACCTTGGCGCTGCTCACCGCACGGGCGGGGTCGCCGACCGTGGGGTCCTCGACGGTGCATGCCGCGGCGTCGACCGCGGCGCGGGCCACCTCGGCGCGCACGGCCATGTCGGCCAGAAGGTGCTTCACCGCTTGGAAGGAACCGATGGGTCGGGCGAACTGGTGCCGTTCCAGCGCGTACGCGCCGGCGCGGTCGACGCAGGCTTGCGCCATCCCGACCTGATACGCCGCGGTGAGCAGCGCGCCGCTCTGCCGCCACGCTGCGGCGAGGTCCGCGTCACCAATCCGGGGGCCGTCGGGGACCACCGTGGCGCGGCTCACGGGGGTGAGCGGGTCGAGTGGCCAGTCGAGCGGGGTGAGCGGCTCGAGCACCTCGCGGGCGACGACGATGATCCCGTCGTCGTCGAGCACGGCCAGGTGGTCGATCACGTCGGGGTGCTCGACGAGGATCGGGCCGTCCCCCGCCGGCCGTTCGAGCCCACCCACGATGCCGTCGACTTGACCGTGCGCAAGGTGGGACCAGGTGAGGGGGCCGGGGACGAGCGCCCGGCCGAGCTCCTGGAAGGCGATCGCGACGTCGGGCCAACCGAACCCGTCGGCCCGCAGGGAGAACAGGCCGGCGTCGGCGAGCTCGGCGAAGAGGCTGCGGTCGAAGCCCTTTCGGATCCGGGGCAGGTCGAACCGGCCTTCGCAGAGCCGGCGGACGCCGTCGCGCAGGGCGACCTGGTCGTCGGAGAGGTCGAAGTTCACCGTGCGGCCGTCGAGCGGGTCGTCCGGGTCGGCTGCGGCGGGTCCTTTACGTCCACGCCTTCTCCTTGGGGAGCCCGAGCAGCCGCTCGCCGATGATGTTGCGCTGGATCTGGGAGGTGCCCGCCGCGATGGGGATGGAGAGGGTGCGGAGCCGTTCTTCGACGCGGTAATCGTGGACGTCGAACGCGCCGCGCCCGAGGACGCGCATCGTGAGCTCGCCCAGCCGGTCGCGAGCTTCGCTGTACGCGAGCTTGAACATGAGCGCGCCTGGGCCCGGGGTGCCGTGCCCGGCCTGGGTGACGTTGCGTTGCGTCAGCGCCCACAGCGCGTCGAGCGCGGCGAGGACGTGGCCGAGCTCGCGTCGTTCGGCCGGGTCGACCACGATCGGTCGGAGCTCGTCGGCCAGGCGGCGGGCGTCGACCATCTCGCTCACGAAGGCGGTGCCCCGCTCGAAGGACAGCGTGACGTTCGTGACGCGCCAGCCGTCGTTCTCGACCCCGACGCGGTTCGCGACCGGGACGCGCACCTCGTCGAGGAACACCTCACAGAACTCCGATGACCCGAGGAGGGTCTCGATGGGCCGAACGTCGATCCCGGGGAGGTCCATCGGGAGGATCAGCCAGGAGATGCCCCGGTGCTTCGTCGCGTCGGGGTCGGTGCGGACCAGCAGCTCCCCGAACTCGCCGACCTGGCCGAACGAGCACCAGATCTTCTGGCCGGTCACCACGTAGTGGTCGCCGTCGCGTACGGCACGGGTGCGGAGCCCGGCGAGGTCGGAGCCGGCCTCGGGCTCGGAGAAGCACTGGCACCAGACCTCGTCGCCGCGCAGGATCCGGGGGAGGTGCTCGGCCTTCTGGGTCTCGCTGCCCTCGGCGATCAAGGTCGGCCCGGCGTGGAGGTTCCCGACGAAGTTGACGCCCACGTAGGGCGCCTGGGCGCGGGTCGTTTCCTCCAAGAAGATCAGCTGCTCCGTCGGGGACGCGTCTCGCCCCCCGAAGGCCCGAGGCCAGCTCATCCCGGCGTACCCGGCGTCGAAGAGGCGGCGTTGCCAGTCGGTGTCGTAGCGGACGCGGGCTGGCCAGTCGTCCCGGGTGGGTGGGGACGGGAGTCGCGGCAGCTCGGCGCGCAGCCAGGCGTGCAGCTCGGCGCGGAACGCCTCGTCGGCCTCCGAGAGTCGCAGGTCCATCGGCGCGGGAGCGTACGCCCGGTCCTGACGGAGCGTCAGATCGGCCCGACGGGCCCGGGTGCGCGGTCGCTTAGCAGTGCGTCCCGGGTGTCGGCGGGTGGAGGGCGATGAGGTACCGGTTGATCACGGTGTCGACGCAGGTGTTGCCGGACGCGTACGCGGTGTGCTGGGCGCTGTTGACCGTGACCAGCACTGCGGACTGGAGCTCGTGGGACAGACCCGTCGCCCAGGCCAGCGGTGTGGCCGGGTCGTCGGTGTTGCCGACCACGACGATGGGCGGTGCCCCGACGGCGTGCGGCACCGGCGGGGTCTGCGTGGGGATGGGCCAGAGGGCGCACGCGAGGCTGTTGTTGATCACCGAGCGGCCGACCCGGGGCGCGACCTGAGCCGCTTGCTCCTCGATGGCGCGCAGGCCAGCCACGCCACCCACGTCGGGGCCGTCCAGACACCCGATGGCGAGGAACGCGTCCTGGGACGCGTCGTACGTCCCGTTGGGTTGGCGCCCCGTGTAGGCGTCGGACTGCTTCAGCAGCTCGGTGCCGTCCCCGGCCGCGGCCGCGGCGAGGGCGTGCCCGAGGTCGGGCCATGCCTGGCGGCCGGAGTAGAGGAGCTGGGTGACCCCGATGTCGAACTCGGTCCCGTTCAACGTTCGGCCCTTGCCGGCACCGTCCGCAGGGATCGGGGTGGCTCCGACGCGCGCCCTGAGCGCGTCGTACGCCGCGGGGGTGGTGCCGTTCTGACGGAACGAGCACGTGGTGTCCGTCGCGCAGGACTGCAGGAACTGGTCGAGGTCGTGCTCGAAACCCACGGCTTGTTGCACCTGCTGCGCCGACGCGCTCAGTGCGGGGTCGACGGCACCGTCGAGCACCATCGCGCGGATGTGCGTCGGGAACCGGTCGGCGTACAAGGACCCGAGATAGGTGCCGTACGAGAAGCCGAGGTACGTGAGGCGCGCTTCGCCGAGCGCGGCCCGGACTCGATCCATGTCGCGGGCAGCGCGCTCCGTCGAGAGATAGGGCAGCTCGGCGCCGGCCTTCGCCTGGCACTGGGCGACGAAGGCTCGCACACCGGCGAGGAGCTCCTGGCGCGCGGCGTCGTCGCGGGGGGCGAACTCGAGGTTGTAGAGCGGATCGAGGTTCGGGGTGCACTCGACCGCGGCGCTCCCGCCCGTCCCGCGGGGGTCGAACGTCACGAGATCGAACCGGTCGCGGATGCTCCCCGGGAGGGTGGACGAGAAGTCCCGCAGGAACGGGATGCCGGGGGCGCCGGGGCCGCCGGGGTTCATGACGAGGGAGCCGATGCGCTGCTGAGGGTTCCGGGCCGGCACCCGTCCGAGGGCCAGGGTGATCGTCGGGCCGCCGGTCGTGGTGTCGTCGAGGGGGACCTTGAGGTGCGAGCACTGGACGCCACCGCCGCACGCGTTCCAGCGCAAGGTGGAATGGGGGGCAGACGACGTGGCCGACGCGGGCGACGCGACGGTCGGGGCGACACTGACGAGGAGCGCGACGGCGATCAGGGCGGCGACCGCGCGCCGGGGAGGGAAGGGCACCGGGGGGAGCGTAGGCGTCGCCGGCTACCGGAACGCCGCGGCGATCTCCGCGAGGAACGGCGCGATGGCCGCGCGGTCTCGCAGGAACCGGCCGAGCGCGAGGGAGATGAGGGTGACGCCCGCCTCGGCGAGCCGCGGGACGGGCTCGAGGGTGCGGGTCAGGTCGAGCCCACCGTCGTCGCGGGTCACGACCGCGACGCCGGCACGGACACCGAGGTCTGCCGGATCGCGCCCCGCGGCTCGATACGCGGCGCGGATCTTCTCGATCCCGAGGATCAGATCATCGATGGGCATGACGCCGACCGGCAGCCAGCCGTCACCGAGCGCGGCGACGCGCGTCGCGGTGGCGTCGGTCGGTCCTCCGCCGAACCAGATGGGCACGCCGCCGGTCTGGTGGGGGCGAGGCTCACACCAGAGGTCGCGGAACGACACGGTCGGCGACCTGAAGGACACCGGCGGGGGTTCGGACCACAGCGCCTGGCAGGCCCGGACGGTGTCGTCGAGACGGGCGGTGCGACCGAGGAACGGCTGGCCGGGGTCGGTGAACTCCTCGGGCTGCCATCCGGTTCCAACGCCGAGGTCGAGTCGCCCACCGCTCAGCACGTCGAGGGTCGCGGCGGTCTTAGCGAGGACGAGCGCGGGACGGAGCGACGCGATGAGCACCCCGGTGCCGAGGCGGACCCGCTCGGTGGCACCCGCGATCGCGGCGAGCGTCGTGAGCGGCTCGAGCCACGGCTCGGACGGCGGGTACGGGAACGTGCCGAACGGGTAGCGGTCGGTCCGCGGGCCGATCGCGAGGTGGTCGGGCAGGACCAGCTGATGGATCCCGACCTCGTCGGCGGTGCGGGCCACGTCGACGACCGCGGCGAGGTCCTCGCCAAACAGGCGCGACAACCCCGAGATGGTGATCGACACCCCCGGAGCGGCGGTCATGACGAGCCCGCTCCAACGGGCGGGTGAGCCCCGCGTCCCGCGGACGCTCGACGTCCACGCGAAGAGAGATGGCCGGGGCGGCGCACGCGGGGCAGCATACGGGGATGCCGACATCGGACCGCCTGCCCGGGAAGGTCGCGCTCATCACGGGTGCGGGAAATGGCATGGGGCGAGCCGCGGCGCTGCTGTTCGCGTCGGAGGGCGCACGCGTCGTCGTCGCAGACGCCGTCGAGGCGGGCGGCGCGCTGACGGTCGAGTCCATCCGCGACGCGGGTGGTGACGCCATCTTCGTGCACGTCGACGTCTCCGACGCGGGTCAGGTGGCCGCGATGGTCGACACCGCGATGCGCCGCTACGGGACGCTCGACGTCCTGTACAACAACGCCGGGATCCTCCCGCCGGACGACGCTGGGCTCGCCGAGACACCCGAGGCGACCTGGGACCGGGTGATGGAGGTGAACCTCAAGGGCGTCTGGCTCGGGTGCCGCTTCGGCGCGCCGGCGATGGTCGACTCGGGCGGCGGTTCGATCGTGAACGTCTCGTCGCTCGTGGCGCTCATGGGATCCGCCACGCCGCAGATCGCGTACACCGCGAGCAAAGGCGGTGTGCTCGCACTGACCCGCGAGGTCGCGATCGAGTACGCCAAGCAGGGAATTCGCGCCAACGCGTTGTGTCCGGGACCGATCGAGACACCGCTGCTCGCCGAGCTGCTCGGCGATCCCGACTGGGCCCGGCGACGGCTGGTGCACATCCCGATGGGCCGACCCGGGCGCGCCGAGGAGGTGGCGCGGGCCGCGCTGTTCCTCGCCTCGGACGACTCGTCGTTCATGACTGGAACGTCCCTCGTCGTCGACGGTGGCATCAGCGCCGCGTACGTGACCCCGGAGTGACGGCGGTGGCGATGTTCCGCCTGACGGGGGCATGAGAGGATGAGCGCCCAGCCGGGAGGACCACCGATGGACACAGGCCGACTCGACGGCGCGACGCTGGAGCGTCGCATCGCCGAGGGTGACGTGGACACGGTGATCGTCGCGTTCACGGACCTCCAGGGCCGTCTGGTCGGCAAGCGCGTGACCGGCCACTTCTTCGCCGACCACGTGCTGCAGGAGGGGATCGAGGTCTGCAACTACCTCCTCGCGGTCGACGTCGACATGACGCCCCTCCCGGGTTACGACTTCGCGAACTGGGATCAGGGATACGGCGACGTCCTCTGCCGGCCCGACCTCGCGACACTGCGCACGGTGCCGTGGCTGGAGCGGACCGCCCTGGTCCTCTGCGACGTCGTCGACACCGAGACGGGTGAGCCCGTGGACGTGTCGCCTCGTCAGATGCTTCGCCGCCAGGTCGACCGGGCGGCCGCGCTTGGGTACCAGGTGCACTGCGGTTCCGAGCTCGAGTTCTACCTGTTCGAGGACTCTTACGCGCAGGCCCGGGCGAAAGGATTCGCCGGCCTCACGTACCACGCGGGGTACGTGCAGGACTACCACGTGCTGCAGACGACCCGCGACGAGTATGTGATCCGAGCGATCCGGAACGGGATGGACGCGGCCGGAGTCCCGGTGGAGTTCTCGAAGGGCGAAGCCGGTCCGGGCCAACACGAGATCAACCTGCGGTACGCCGACGCGCTCGAGATGGCTGACCGTCACGTCATCTACAAGAACGGGGCGAAGGAGATCGCCGGGCAGCACGGACGGTCGCTCACGTTCATGGCGAAGTACGCCATGGACCAGTGCGGGTCGTCGTGCCATATCCATTCGAGCCTGGCGGCCGCGGATGGGGGCGCCCCCCTGTTCTGGAGCGAGGAGGAGCCGGACCGCTGGTCGCCCCTGTTTCGCGGCTGGCTCGGCGGCCTGGTGCGTCACACCCGCGAGCTGACGTGGCTGTTCGCGCCGACGGTCAACTCCTACAAGCGGTACCAGCTCGAGTCGTGGGCGCCCACGGCGCTGGCCTGGGGCTCGGATAACCGGACCTGCGGGTTCCGCGTCGTCGGCCGCGCCCCCGCCAGCCTGCGGGTCGAGACCCGCGTCCCGGGCGCCGACTGCAACCCGTACCTCGCGTTCGCGGCGACGATCGCGGCCGGGCTTCACGGCATCGAGCACCACGAAGACCCCGGCGCCCGCTTCGACGGCAACGCCTACGACAACGACCTCGTCGAACGGATCCCGACCAACATCGTCGACGCGATCACCGAGCTCGAGGACAGCAAGCTCGTCCTCGAAGCGTTCGGTCCCGCGGTCCATCAGCACCTCGTGAACACCGCCCGGCAGGAGTGGGCCGCGTTCGGCGCCGTTGTCACCGATTGGGAGCGGCGCCGCTGCTTCGAGCAGTTCTGACGTGACCCGACCCCTCGTCGCGATCCCGACGTATCCCCGCCTCGACCCCGGCCGTGTCCTGGGCTGGGCCGACGACGGCGTCGGCCTCCCCGCCCGCTACGTCGACGCGCTCCGCCGGTCGGGTGCCCAGGAGGCGCTGTTCCTCCCGGAGCTCGACGACCACGCTGCCGGAGACGTCGTGACCCGCGTCGATGGCCTCCTCCTCGCGGGCGGCGGTGACCTCGATCCCAGCACGTACGGCGCTGCCCCCGCGGACACGGTCTACGGCGTGAGCGCGGCGCGCGACGCCACTGAGCTGGCGTTGGTCCGCGCCGCGATCGAGCGAGGGCTGCCGACGTTGGCGATCTGTCGAGGCCACCAGGTCCTCGCGGTCGCGCTCGGAGCCCAGCTCGACCAGCACATCACGGGCCGTCCCGGGCTCCTCGACCACGGTCGACCGGGCGTTGCCGACGGGGCCCGCACCCACACGATCCGCGTCGAGCCCGACTCGAAGCTCGCCGCCGCGCTCGGCACCACGTCTCCGGCGGTGTCCTGTCACCACCATCAGGCCGTCTCCACGGTCAGTCCCCGCCTCCGGGTGGTCGCCACCGCGTCCGACGGGGTGATCGAGGGCATCGAGCTGGTCGGCGACGACGTGTGGATCGTCGGTGTGCAATGGCACCCCGAGGACACGGCCCCGACCGATCGGGCGCAGCAGGTTCTCTTCGACACGTTCGTCCGGGCGTGCGCCCGCGATCAGCTCGGCTCCGCGGTCCCGTAGACGGCCCGTAGGTCCTGCTTCAGGACCTTCCCCGACGCGTTGCGGGGCAAGGCGTCGACGACCTCGAGCTGCTCGGGCACCTTCTGGACCGTCAGGCCCTCCCCGGTCAGGAACTCGAAGATCTCGCTCAGCGTCGGTGCGGTGGTCTCGGACGCGACGACGACGGCGCAGCTGCGTTCCCCGAGCCGGGCGTCCGGAACGCCGATGACCGCGACGTCCGCGATACGGGGGTGGGTGAAGAGGAGGTCTTCGACTTCCTTGGCCGAGATGGTCTCCCCCTTGCGAATGATCACGTCTTTGACGCGGCCGGTGATGCGCACGTGCCGGTCGGGGCGGAGCACGCCCAGGTCACCGGTGCGGATCCATCCCTCGTCGTCGAAGGCGTCGGCGTCGAGGGACCCGTCGAGGTACCCGCGGAAGACCTGGGGGCCCTTGGCGCGGATCTCACCTTCCTCGCCGGGCGCGGCGACGGTCCCGTCGAGCCTCACGACGCGCAGCTCCACACCCGGGGTCGGTGGCCCTTCGGTCTCGGCGAGCTGCTCGTCGGTGCCGCGGACCGTGTTCATCGTGAGGATCGGTGCCTCGGTCAGCCCGTAGCCCGAGACGATGCCGACACCGCCCAGCTCGGCCTTGAGCTCGTAGTGCAGGTTCGGCGGCTTGGGCGCGGCACCGCCGGGGAAGGCACGCACCGCGGGGAAGAGCGGCACGTCAGGTTGCGCGCGTTGCGCAGCGAGATAGGCAAGGTGAAAGGTCGTCCCGGCGCCGGCGAGCGTGATCGTTTCGCGCTGCAGGATCGGGATCGTGGTCGGTGGTACGAACGCCTCGACGAAAACTCCGGTGCAGCCAGTGACCAGGATCGTGTACAGCAGCGCGATTCCGCCGATGTGGGTGAAGGGGAACACGATTGCCGTGCGGTCGTCGGGTCCCATCTCCAGTGCTTGGAGCATCCCATCGGCCGAGGCCTTGACCGTGTGGTCGGTGTGCTGCGCGCCCTTGGGGTCGGCAGTGGTCCCGGACGTGTAGAACACCCAGCGGACGGGGGCCTCGGCGGGTGTCGTGGAGGGGGGCGGTGGGGGCAGCGCCGCCCGGTCCCCGGCGGGCAGCGGGTGGGCGTCGTCGACGACGACGACCTGGAGGTCGGGGCGGTCCTCGCGGAGCTCATGGGCTTCGTCGGCATAGGCGCGGCCTCGCCAGACGCCGGGGACGAGGAGCATCCGGGCGTTGGTCTGGGTGGTGATGAACCGCGTCTCGCGGGGACCGAGCATGGGCAGGATCGGGTTCTGCACCGCGCCCAGGCGAGCCAACGCGCCGACGAGGACCGCGGCGTCGAGCCGTGTCGGCAGCATCCATGACACCGGCGTGTCGCGGTCCACCCCGAGCCGGTGGAGGCCCGCCGCGGTCACCTCGGCGCGGTCGTGGAGGTCCTGCGCAGTGAGGCGCTGCTCCCGCTCGTCGACCGCGAGGACCGCATCCGGTGTCGCCGCGGCGCGAGCCACGATGAGCTCCCAGAGATTGGGGTGATCGCTCACGCCGGCTCGCGGAGCGATGGTGTGGGGCTCACCCGCAGGTGATCCCTCCGTCCATCGAGACGATCTGGCCGACCATGTAGCGTGCCTCGTCGGACGCGACGAACGCGATGAGTCCGGCGATCTCCTCCGGCTCGGCGTAGCCGAGCGGGCTCGTGATCGCGGCGAAGTCCTCGGGCTTGGCTCCCTCCGGGAACCCGAACGTGTGGATCATCGGGGTGTTCATCCCGCCGGGAGCGATGGCGTTGGCTCGGACGCCCCGAGCTCGGTACTCGACGCCGAGCGCACGGGTGAGGTTGACGACACCGCCTTTCGATGCGCAGTACGCGGCCGAGTAGGGCTGGCCCATCAGCCCGGCGTTCGACGCGACGTTGACGATCGCGCCTCCCCCGCCGAGGAGGTGCGGGAGTGCCGCGCGGCACATGAGGAACGTCCCGGTGAGGTTCACTCCGATGATGCGGGACCAGTTCTCGGGGAGCTCCTCCTCGGTGCGGACGAACTTCCCGACCCCGGCGCAGTTCACGAGGATCTCGGGGCGGCCGAGGTCGTTCGCGACCTTCGCGACCGCGGGTTCGACCGATCCCCAGTCGCTGACGTCCACGGCGTACGGACGCGCCGTGCGGCCGTCGGCCTCGATCTGCGCCGCGGTGTCCTTGGCCGCGCCCTCGTCGATGTCCAGGACGGCGACCAGGGCGTGGTCGGCCGCCAGCCGCTTCGCGGTGGCCCGGCCCAGTCCGGATCCCGCTCCCGTCACCAATGCCACCCGATCGGTCAAGCGCGCCATGACCTCTCCCCTGCTCGTGTCGGCATCCGACGCCCGAAACCTAACGCGCCGTCAGGAAACGCGGGCTGGGGCCCGGGCGGGCGGGAAGCCACCCGTTGTCCGGGTGGGTGGAACCCGGTCCGGGGTCAAGCCGCGCCGGAGAGATAGGCGTCGACGGCGCCGAGGTCGGCGGAGTCCGCACCGCTCAGCACGCCGAGCGTCCCTGCGATCAGGTGCTTGGCTGTCTCCATCATCTCCACCGCGTCGCTCCGCGCCACGAGCTCGACCGAGACGGCCCGGGTGAGCGCCTCGATGATGGGGTTGCCCCGATGTTCGGCCCGGACCGTCGCGAGCTGGGCCAGTGTCGCCCACCCGGCCCGCTCGGAGCCGGCACGCCACCGCACGACGAGTGGCGGGCAGACGATCCCGGTCGGCCACGCGGTGCGGATGCCCGCCCGGACACGATCCAGATGCGTCACGGAGGCCATGGGCTGGTCCTCCCCCTTGCCGTGATCTGCACGGTACGGCCGCGGCTGCCCGCCCGCGCGGATCCATCACCCTACTGGCGGGCCACCGCCGGGCGCCCGTGCCCCCGAATACAGTCCGACGACGTGACGCCGACACCCCTCATCGGTGACTTGCTGCGCGAGGCGGCGGGCGCGCACCCCGAGCGCGAGGCCTATGTGCACGGCGAGAAGCGGGTCACCTACGCGTGGCTCGATCGGGTCGCCGACGGGTTCGCTGCCACGCTCCTCGACTTGGGGGTCGGGCGGGGCGACGTGGTCGTGCTCCTGCTGGGGTCGTCGATCAAGTTCGCCGGCTGCTACCTCGGTGCGCTCCGCGTGGGCGCGATCACCTCCGCGATCAACCCGCGGCTCGGTGCCGCCGAGCAGCGCAGCATCTTCGACCGCACCCAGCCACGCGTGACGGTGCTCGGCGACGGCGTTTCGCTCGCTCCGGGCGCCCCAGCCGGCCACGTGCTCGAGGTCGACGATCTCAAGAGCGCGTTCGCGAGCGGGCCGCCGACGGCGTTGCCTCGCCTCGATCCGACCGACCCGACGTGCATCGTGTGGACGAGCGGCACGACCGGGGTCCCGAAAGGCGCGGTCTACGACCACGTGACGCAAGCCGCGATCTCCCGCAACGTCGGCGAGCTCACCGCGCCCGGCGACCGGCGGCTCGTGGTCCTGCCCTTCCCGCACGTTGGCTACATGACCCGGATGTGGGACGAGCTCGCGAACGCCACCACCATCGTCCTGGTCGGTGAGCCGTGGTCCGCGACGGAGACGTTACGGCTGGTTCGCGACGAGGGGATCACCATGGCGACCGGTGTCCCGACCCAGTGGACGTTGGTGCTGGGGCACCCAGACGTGGCGCGCACGGACTTCTCCCAGCTTCGCGTCGCGGCGCTCGGGGGCGCCGCCATCCCGCCCGAGCTCGTGCGCCGGATGCGCGACACGTTGGGGTGTCCCGTCATCACCCGGTACACGAGCACCGAAGCGGGAGTCACGACGTCCACGCTCGCCTCCGATTCCCCTGAGGTGATCGCGACGACCGTCGGCCGACCGGCCCCGGAGGTGGAGTTGCAGATCCGGGCGCCGACGGGCGGCGCACCGCTCCCCCACGGCGAGGTCGGCGAGGTCCTCTGCCGCTCACCGGCGATGATGCGCGGCTACTGGCACGACCCGGCGCTGACCGACCAGGTCGTCGACCGCGACGGATGGCTCCACACCGGCGATCTCGGCCTCATCGGTGACGACGGCAACCTACGCCTCGTCGGACGGCTGAAGGAGATGTACATCCGCGGCGGCTACAACGTCTACCCCGCCGAGGTCGAGTCCGTCCTCGCGGAGCACCCAGGCGTGGCGCGCGCCGCGGTGACGGGCGCCCCGGACCCAGTCCTCGGCGAGGTGGGCGTGGCCTTCCTCGTCCTGGTCCCCGACGCGGACCCGAGCTCGGTGACGCTCGAAGCGCTGCGGGGCTGGTGTCGGGCCCGCGTCGCGGACTACAAGGCCCCCGACCGGGTCATCGTCGTCGATGACCTGCCCATCACGCCCATGCTCAAGATCGACAAGCGGGCCTTGACGGCCCTGGCGAACAAGGAGCCCCACGATGAACGCCTCTGAACGCCGCTACCAGCGACCGGACGTGCCGCGCGACGACCGTCAGATCCGGGTCGGGTCCCTCCTGTTCACCATGGTCGAGCCCCATCGGGGCCACGAAGTCGCGTACAACCGCTGGTACGAGCGTGACCACTTCTACGCCGGGTGCATGGTCGGCAAGTGGCAATTCGCCGGTGCCCGGTACGTCGCGACGCGGGACTGCAAGGCGAAGCGGTACCCGGCGGCGTCGCCGATCACCCCCGATCCGATGGTCGGCTCGTACCTCGCGGTCTACTGGGTCCTCGACGGCCACCACGACGAGTGGAACGAGTGGGGCGTCGAGCAAGTGAACTGGCTCCACGCCAACGAGCGCATGTTCCTCGACCGTGACCACATCCACACCGCGCTCTACACCTACGCCGACGAGCTGAACGGTCCCGGGAGCACCATGCCGGTGGAGCTGGCCCTCGACCGCGCCTATCCGGGCATCGTCGCCGTGATCGGTGAAGCCGGCGACGGCGGCGTCGAAGCTGTCACCGAGTGGTCACGGGAACGGGGCTGCCCCGCCGACGTGATGCTGGTGGGCACACCACTCCCACTGCGCGGTGACCGGCCCGCCGACGTTCCCGACCAGCCGACCGGGAACCGGTTCCTGCACCTCTACTTCTCCGCCGAGAACCCGCTCGACGTGTGGGACGAACGGTACGCGTCCCTGGGCGCGGAGCTCGCCGCGAGCGGGACCGGCGAGGTGCTGTTCGCGTCACCGTTCCTCTCGACGATCCCCGGGACCGACACCTACACCGACGAGCTGTGGTGAGCCTCAGGCGGCCGAGTCCCGCGGCCGGAACATCGGCAGCGTGAGCTCGTCGTCGACCGCCTCGAACGTGACCTCGACGGGAAGGTCGAGGCGCAGCACCTCGGGTCCGGCGCCACGGAGGTTGGTGACGACCCGGACGCCCTCGTCGGTCTCCACGACGATGACCGCATAGGGGATCTCGGGGGCGAACGCCGGGCTCATCGCCTGGTGCACGACCGTCCACGTGAACACGCGGCCCCGGCCCGTGGAGCGACCCCACGCCCACCGCGCCGATCCGCACGCCGCGCACAGCGCCCGGGGCGGGTGCCGCCAAGTGCCGCAGTCCTCGCAGCGCTGGAACCGGAGCTCCCCACGGGCGCAGTAGTCGTAGTACGCCGCGGTCATGCCCTCCAGCACGGGCCGGGGCTTGGGCGCGGTCGGCGGCGTCACCGGTCTCGCCCCAGGATCGCGAGGCTCCCGTCGCCGAAGTCACCCCAACCGGTGACGACCCCGACCTCGGCGTCGGGGACTTGCGCCGCGCCGGCGTCGCCACGGAGCTGGCGGGTCGCCTCGACGATGTGGTTCAGACCCCAGACGTGACCCTGGGACAGCAGGCCACCGTGGGTGTTCATCGGGTACCGGCCGCCGAGCTCGATGGTCCCGCCGGCGACGAAGTCCGGTGCCTCGCCCCGGCCGCAGAGGCCCAACGCTTCCAGCTCGAGGAGCACGATGTGGGTGAAGCAGTCGTACACCTCGAGGAAGTCGAGCTCCTCGGGGCGGACGCCGGCCTGCGCGAACGCCTCGGGCGCCGCGTACGACAAGCCGATCTGGAACGGATCGGCGCGGCTCGGGATGTCGTCGGCGGGGTATGGGTGGCCCTCGGCGGCTCCGAGAATCAGCACCGGGCGGTGGGCCAGGTCACGAGCGCGGTCGTGCGTCGTGACGATGTACGCCGCGGCGGCATCCGTCTCCAGGCAGCAGTCGAAGAGACGGAACGGTTCGGAGATGAACCGCGCGGACCGGTACTCGTCGAGCGTCAGCTCCCGTCCCCGCATCAACGCCTTCTCGTTCAGCTGCGCGTGACGGCGACACGCGAGCGCGACCGCGGCGGTGGCCTCCTCGGGCACGTGGAACTCCTGCTGGTACCGCATCGCGAGCCACGCGTACATCTGCACGGCGGCCATCGCGCCGTACGGTCGGTAGTAGTCGATCGCCGTGTCGACCACCGATGTGGACAGGAAGGCATGGCGGGGCCGGCGGGCTCCCGGTTTGGGCCGGAAGATCGAGTATCCGTTCCATCCCACCGTGACGAGCACCGTCGAGGCGATCCCGGTCGTCACCGCGGTCGCGGCGTGCTGCAACGCCGCGGTGGGGCTGGCGCCGCCCATCATGACCGTCGCCGCGAACCGCAGGTTCTCGATCCCGAGATTGGCAGCGAGCTCCTCTGCCGTGGTGAAGCCGGCGGGTGGGATGATGCCGTCGAGGTCGCCGCGGGTGAGGCCGGCGTCGTCGAGCGCGGCGAGTGACGCGTCCAGCATCAGCTCGAACGGGAGCCGGTCCGAGCCGCGCGTGTAGGCGGTTTCGGCGACCCCGACGACCGCCGCGCCGTCTCGGGTGGTCATGGCCGGGGCAGACTACCGTCCGCGCCGATGAAGCTGGACCACTACCTGCGCGCCGACCTGCCCGCCACCGCGCGTGTGGCGTCGCAGCTGGAAGCGCTCGGCTTCGATGGTCTGTACACCGCGGAAGGGCCGCACGAACCGTTCCTGCCGCTGGCGCTGGCCGCGGAGCACACCAGCCGGGCGACGCTCTTCACCAACATCGCGGTGGCGTTCGCCCGGAGCCCGATGGATCTCGCCCAGACCGCCAACGACCTCCAGCTCGGGTCGAAGGGACGGTTCGTCCTCGGTGTCGGCTCCCAGATCCGGCCCCACATCCAGAACCGCTTCTCGATGCCGTGGCAGCGGCCAGTGGAACGCATGCGGGAGCTGGTCCTGGCGATCAAGGCGATCCACCGGACGTGGAACGAGCGCGTGCCTCTCGAGTTCCCGGGCGCGCAGTTCACGCACACCCTCATGACGCCGTTCTTCGACCCGGGCCCAAACCCGTTTGGGCCGCCGCCCATCTGGGTCGCGGGCCTGGGGCCGCAGATGACGCGGGCCGCCGCCGAAGTCGGGGATGGGCTGCTCGTCCACCCGTTCCACTCGGGCCGCTTCGTGCGGGAGCGTCTGGCGCCGACCGTCACCGAAGGGCTCGCCGCGTCGGGCCGCCCCCGGGGAGCGTTCACGGTCGCGGCGGTGCCGATCGTCTGCACCGGTCGCACGGACGAGGAGCGCGCGGCCGCTGCTGCAGGAGTCCGACGGCTCTTGGCGTTCTACGGGTCGACGCCGGCGTATCGCGTGACGTTGGACCTGCACGGGTGGGGTGAGCTCCAGACCGAGCTGAACCGGCTCTCGAAGGCCGGGCGTTGGGCCGAGCTGGCGGATCGAATCGACGACGAGGTGCTCGAGACGCTCACGGTGTCCGGCCCGCCGGAGGAGATCGGGGCGCGGGTGGCCGCCCGCTACGGGGACACGGTCGACCGGGTGGGGCTCTCGATGCCATACGACGTGGCCGCCGAGACGTTGACCGCGCTCGTGGCGGGCTTCGGGTCCGCTCGGACAGGATGACGACGTGACCGACGGGCAGACCTTCGAGGACCGGGTGGCGCTCGTGACCGGCGCGGGGCAGGGCGTCGGGGCGGGGATCGCCAGCCGGCTCGCCGCGGCCGGCGCCACCGTGGCCGTGAACGACGTGCACGCCGATCGGGCCCAGGCGATCGCGGACCGGATCACCGCGGCGGGGGGACGGGCACGACCTGCGGTCGCGGACGTGACCGACCTCGCCGCGGTGGAGACGCTGGTGGCCGACGTCGCGACGGCGGTCGGGCCGGTGGACATCCTCGTGAACAATGCGGGGATCCCCACCGATGGGTTCGTCCCCCGCCCGTTCCGGGAGATGCCCGTCACCGAGTGGGACCGTTTCGTCCGGCTCAACCTCTATGGCGTTCTCCACGGCGTCAAGGCCACCGTGGACGGCATGTGCGACCGGGGATGGGGACGGATCGTGACCGTGTCGTCGGAGGCCGGCCGGATGGGTCTCCCCAGCGGGATCTCGCTCTACGGCGCCAGCAAGGCCGCAGCGATCGGGTTCTCCCGGCACCTGGCCCTCGAGCTGGTCGGGACGGGCGTCACGGCGAACTGTGTCGCCCTCGGGCTCATGGCGACCGGGCCCGACGACGCCCGTCGGCCCCCGTGGCCGACGGGCCGGCTGGGCGATCCGGCGGACGTCGCCGCCGCGGTCTGCTTTCTCGCCTCCGATGACGCCGAGTGGATCACCGGCCAGGTGCTGGGCGTCAACGGTGGAGCCCTGACGACCTGAACCGAACCGAGGAGCGCAACATGCCGAAGGGAATCTTCATCGCCTTGTCCAACGCCGTCAGCAGCGATGTCGACGAGGAATTCAACGACTGGTACGACGCGGTGCACGCCCGGGAGGTGCTGGCGCTCCCCGGCGTCCGCTCCTTCCGCCGGTTCCGGTTGGCACCCGCGCAGGTGATCCCAGGCGACGAGCGATCCACGCACCAGTACCTGGCGTTGTACGAGCTCGACGTCGAGGACTGGGAGTCGTTCGCCGCCGAGAATCAGCAGGCCTTCGTGGACGGCCGCATCACGATCCGGCCCGAGCTGCTCGAGCTCGACCCGATGGTCCTCACCTTGGTCTTCGAGGAGGTCACGCCCGAGACGACGTAGGCGTCGGGTTCGCACAGCGCCGACGCCACGGCCCGCGTCGGCCCGCGCGTCACAGGTCC
The DNA here is from genome assembly GCA_035468285.1 of Acidimicrobiia bacterium. Lineage (GTDB taxonomy): Bacteria > Actinomycetota > Acidimicrobiia > IMCC26256 > PALSA-555 > PALSA-555. The sequence goes on from DATISY010000009.1 coordinate 63,926, forward strand.
TGGATCGGTGCCAAGACCTCAGCGGCGAACGTCGTGATGTGCTCCAGGAGGTCTTGCACCGACCGGCCGGGGAGCGTGACGGTCAGGTAGGTGACGCCGAGGCCGGCGAGGGCGTGGACGCTCTCGAGGACGGGTCCCGGGTCGACGGTGCCGTTCGTGAACATGTCGAGCCCGGACGGCATGAACACCACCTCGAGCGGCTCGGTGCGCCCGACCGTCGCGGCGTGGGCCCGGGCGTAGTCGAGGCGACGGGCGAGGTCGCCGAGGGAGGCGATCGCCGGGGTATGCAGGCGCCGCTCGGAGCCCGACGGGCTGGGCATGGGCATCCACCCGTCGGCCAGCTCGACGGCCCGGCGGATGGCGCGTCGGCTGTTCCCGCCGATCCAGATCGGCGGACCGGGCTGCTGCGCGGGCGCGGGTTGCATGGTGTTGCCCGTGGCGCGCCATCCGTGTCCCTCGGCGGTCACGCTCTCGCCGGTCCATGCCGCGCGCATGGCGAGGATCGCCTCGTCGGTGAGCTCGTTGCGGTGTTCGAACTCGACGCCGAGGGCCTCGAACTCCGGCTCGAGGTAGCCGGCGCCGACCCCGACGATGACCCGTCCCTTGGAGAGCGCGTCCAAGGACGCGATGGCCTTCGCGGAGTGGAACGGGCTCCGGTACGCGAGGACCAGCAGGTTGGTATGGAGACGAAGCCGGGTGGTGGCCGCCGCCGCGAAGCTCAGCGCGACGAAGGGGTCGAGGGCGTGGTGGCCGCCCGTCGCGAGCCAGCGGTCCGAGGGGAACGGGTGGTCGGTGACGAACACTGCGTCGAACCCAGCCGTCTCGGCGGCCTGCGCGACCTGCTCGATGCCCGTGGCGGTGGCGACATCGTGGCCGACATGGTGGGTCGGGAGGCCGAGCGACGCCTTCATGCGCCCGGTCCCGGCTCGGTCACGCCAAACGAGAACGCCACTCGGTCGAGGGTGAGCGCGGTGGCGGGAAGATCGACGCCGAGCTCGGCGGCGTACTCCAACGTGACGCGCAGGTCCTTCGTCGCGAGCGCGACGAGGGGCGCGAGGTCGTCGGCGTAGGCGGCGTCGCCGCCGGGGACGGTGAGGAGGTTGCGCATCATCGGGCTCAGGGTGCCCGTGTGCTCGAGGATCTCGTTCAGGCGTTCGGGGTCGGTCCCAGCCGCGGCCGCGAGCTCTCGGCCTTCTTGGGCGGCGAGCATTGTGACGTAACCGACGAGGTTGCGGGCGAGCTTCGCCGCGAGTCCCGCGCCTCGGT
>DATISY010000010.1:0-17947 GCA_035468285.1 Acidimicrobiia bacterium
CGCCACGATGCCTGCCCCGGCTCGGAGGAGCGCGACATGCCCGTCGAGCTCGGCTCCTCGGAGTGCCAGCGCCCACTCGCCATCGCCCCGGCCATCCACCCAGCCCACGGGTCCCGCGTACCGGCCCCGCGGGCGAGGTTCCAGCGCTCGCATGCGCTCGAGTGCCCGCGGCGTGGGCGTACCCGCGACCGCCGCGGTGGGATGCAAGCGACGGGCGAGACGGAGCCCGGTCGGCGGCGGCTCCGCCAGCACGCCGCGGATGGGTGTCGTGAGGTGGCCGACCGACGCGAACGCGCACGTCACCGGGTCCGGTGGGACGTCAAGCGCGTCGCTGACCGGTGTGAGCGCCGCGGCGACATCGTCGACCACGAAGCGATGCTCCCGACCGTCTTTGCCCGAATCACCCAGAGCCGTCAGGTCGTCACCGACACGGGCCGTGCCGGCCATGGGCCGCGACTCGACCGCACGGCCGGTTCTCCGCACGAGCAGCTCGGGGCTGGCCCCGATGAGACCGTCGGTGTAATGGACGAAGCAGCCGGGTTGCGCGTCCCGAAGCCGATCGAGCAGGCGCGCGGGTGACAGCGGACGGTCCGCCTCGACGAGCACCTCGCGGGCCAGCACGACCTTCTCCACGTCGCCGCGGGCGATCGCATCCAGCACCGCCTCGACCCACCGCCGCCACTCCTGCCGATCGGTGCGAAGGCTCGTGGTCCAGCGCGACGGCGCTAACCCAGATCGCGGCGGTACCCGGAGTCCAGCCGACGTGTCGCCGACGTGTGTGATCCACCCTCGCCCGTCCTCCCTCCGACCGATGACGGTCCTCGGGACGACGAGCTGAGCCGGCCCCCCCGGCTCGAAGCCGAGCGCGCCCACCGCGAGCGGGCCCGTGCCGGGCCACTGGAGCGGGTCGTCGCTCTCGATGTCGGCGAGCAGCGCGTCGGCGGCGCCGACGTCGACGACCGCCGCGGTGCCGGCGGTGACGAGGCCGCGCCCCTCGAAGAGCCACGCGAAGCCGTCCGTGTCACGCGCCTCGAGGAGATCATCGGGAGGATCGAAGGGCCGGGTGACCGCCCGAAGGTTCGGTGCCGGGCTCGCGACGGAGGTCATGACCGCTCGCCGACGAGGAGCTGCACCGAGCCGCCGGTCATCGTGCGGCGCTCGACCGTCCCGAACCCGGCGGATGCCAGGCACTGCAGCAGCGCGGGTGGGTCGGGGAGGTACGCCGTCGACCGAGGCAGGTACCGGTAGGCCTCGGCGTCATGTCCGAACCAGCGGCCGAGGAGCGGCACCGCGCCGCGGAACCACGCGGCGTTGCCGAGACGCAGGAACAGGTGCGCCGGGACCGCGGCATCGAGCGCCACGAAGCGACCTCCCTGACGGAGCACACGTGCGCAGGCCCGGAACACCGTGTCGAGCTCGACGAAGTTTCGCAACGCGAAGCCGCAGATCACACCGTCGAACGCCGCATCGCCGAACGGCAGCTGCTCGGCGTCGGCGCGCACGAGCGGCGCGTCCGTCGCCGCCTGCTCAAGCATGCCGTGCGAGAGGTCGGTTCCGACTGGCCGGTATCGAGCCGAGTCGAGCTCCCGGCACAGGTCTCCGGTCCCGCAGGCCAGGTCCAGGACGCGGGCACCCTGCGGGAGCGCGAGCGCGGCCACCGCGCGTCGGCGCCATCGGGCGTCCTGTCCGAGCGAGATCACCCGGTTCATCCGGTCGTACCGGGGCGCGATCCGATCGAACATGGCCTCGACCGCCGCTCGCTTGTCGTCGCCCCGAGGGAGCGGCGTGTGGGGACGGGTCGAGGTGCTCACGGGCCGGTCTGGGTGGTCAACGTGCCCCAGTCGGGTTCGGCGCGCGCCGCTTCGAGCTCGGCTTGCTCGCCGACGGCTTCGAGGTGCTCTTGCGCGACCTCGAGGAGCACGGCCTGGAAGTGGTGCTCGACGAGGGTGGTGACGGTGGGCAGCAGCGTGCGGAACGCCTCGACGAGGCGTTGCGCGCGCGCGTCGGCGGTGAGATCGGTCGTGCGCAGCGGCTCGCGCACGTGCTGGTCGAAGAGCCGGACCGCGTCCTCGGCGATGGCCCGGGTGGCGGCGTGATGGTCCCGAGCCAACGCCAGCAGCTCGGGAAGGGGCAGTCCCGCCTCGAGGAGACGCAGACCCGCCGTCACGATTGCGGCGTCCGATGCGGCGAAGCGCACCTCTCCGTCCCGGGACCGGGGCACGAGCAAGCCCTCGCGGAGGATGGCGTCGAGAAGCGCGGTGGGCACCCCGGCGCGGTCGGCGAGCTCGTCGAGGGTCAACAGCTCACCCTCGGCGGCGTCGACGACCGCCGCGGCGAGCGGTTCGTCGGCGGCGTCGAGCTCCCCCGAGAGCAGGCGACGGATCACCGCCAACGAGAAGCCCCGACCCTGGAGCTCCCGAATCCGTTGCAGCAGCTCGAGGTACTCATCGCCGTACCAGGCGACCCGTCCCTCCCGGCGAGGCGACGGCAGCAGGCCACGCTTCTGGTAGAAGCGGATGGTGTCGACGGAGGTCTCGGTCCGTCGGGCCAGCTCCTCCACCCGTAAATCGGTCACAGCCCCATTGTAGGAGCAAACACTCCCAGAGTGGGATCTGGGCTACGCGGGGTCGTTCCAGACGGGTTCGCGCTTCTCGACGAAGGCCGTGGACCCCTCGATGGCGTCGCCGCTGGCCATGACCTCGCCGGCACCCCGGGCGGTGAGCCGCCACCCCTCGGCCTCCGGTGCCTCGACGGCGGCGCGGATGAGCTGGCGGGTGACGCGGACCGCCGTCGGGGAATTGCGCCCGATCCGCTCGGCCAGGCCGATCGCGACCTCGACGAGCTCCGCGGCGGGCACGACCCGGTTCACGAGCCCGAGCTCGTAGGCCCGGGCCGCGCTCAGCGGGTCGCCGGTCATGCCCACCTCGAGCGCGACCGCCAGCGGGACCCGCTTGGCGAGGCGAATGGGACCGCCCGCGGCCGCGAGCAGCCCGCGCGACACCTCGGGCAGCCCGAACCCGGCGTCCTCGGCGGCGACGACGAGGTCGCAGGCCAGGACCAGCTCGAAGCCTCCCGCGACGGCCAGGCCGTTCACCGCGGCGATGACGGGCTTCGGGAAGTCGCGCTGGACGAGGCCACCGAAGCCGCCCCGCTCCGTCATGATCCGCTGCCCTTCGCCTCGGGACACGACCTTGAGGTCGGCGCCGGCACAGAAGACAGGCCCCGCGCCGGTGATCACCACCGCGGTCACCTCGCGATCCGTCTCGACGTCGTCGAGCCCGGCTTCGATCGCCGCGGACAGCTCGGGGCTCATGGCGTTGCGCGCCCCAGGCCGGTTCAGCCGCAAGAGCTCGATCCGGCCGTGCCGTTCACGTTCGAGGATGGGTTCGGTCACGGCAAGCGACGCTACTGGTCGGCCGACGCGAGCGTCGTCGACGCCACCCCGGGTGTCGGCGCCGCCGCGTCGGCGAGGTCACGATCGAAGCCGGGCCGCCAGATCCGCACCATCACGACGGTCACTGCGAGGAGCACCGCCGCGCCGGCGGTGGTGGCCCGCAAACCCACCTCGTCGGCGAGCGTGCCCTGTACGACGCTGCCGATCGGATACAGCAGGCCGAGGAGCACCATCAGCGCGCTCAGGACCCGGCCCCGCAGCTCGGGCGGGGCGCGGAGCTGGGCGATCGTCGTGAAGCTCGAAAGACACCCCAAGTAGAGGGCCCCCACCGCGAAGATCGCCACCGCGGCGAGAGCCAAGGTTGGCGCAAGCGCGTACAGGATCAGCGCTATGGGCAGCCCGGTCAGGCAGAGCAGGACCGTCCGCCGGTGACCGTACCGATACGCGAGCGTGCCCAACGTCAACGCCATCGCGACGGCCCCGACGCCCTGAGCGCTCACGAGCACTGCGGTGCCACCGGCCGCATCGCCGAAGACATGCGCAGCAACCGCGGGAACCAGCGCGATGAACGGCGCGGCGAGCAACGAGTTGCATGCGAGGTAGACGATCACGGCCCTGATGCCGGGTTCCCGCCATGCGAACCGGGCGCCAGCCGCGATAGCCGCGCGGATGGTCTCGCCCGGCACGGGTCGGGGATCGGGGAGCCGCAGGGGCGCGATCGCGGCAATGACGGCCAGGAAGCTGACGGTATTGACTGCGAATGCCCACGAGTAGCCCCCGAGGCCGATCACGATGCCGGCGAGCGCCGGCCCGATCACGCGCCCGAGGTTCCACTGCGCAGCACCGAGCGCCACCGCGCCCGTGAGGTCTTCCCGCGGGACGAGGTCCGGCATGAGCGCCTGGTAGGACGGGAACCCGAGCGCTCCCGCGCAGCCCGACGCGAAGACGATCAGCGTGACGGCCCACGGCACCGCAGTGTTCGTCGCGGCCATCGCCGTGAGGGCGCCGGCCAAGATGGTTTGGACCGTGGTCGTCCCCAGCAGCAGCCGGCGGCGGGGGATCCGGTCCGCGAGCGCGCCGCCAAGCGGGCCGATGAGGGCGTTGGGAAGGAAACCGGCTGCGGCGACGAGGCCGGTCCAGCCGGCCTGCCCTGTCCTGGTCGTGACGAGCACCGCGACACCGACGGTCTCCATCCACGTGCCGACGTTCGACGCGAACGCGCCGGTCCAGAGCGCGGCGTACCGGCGTTGACGAAGGGGAGCGAGGGCACGGGGCCAAGCCACGTCACCGCACGGTATCGAACGACCGTCACGCTGCGGTCCGCGTTATTCGATGAGGTCGTTCTCCGGAGGGTGAAAGAACGGGGCAAGCAAGAGGCGCTCCGGGTCGGGCCGACCCTCCCATGCGTACGACCGCACCTGGGCTTCGCTCCGGCGCCCAGTCATCGCCCGTAGGAGCTCAAACCGGGAGGCGCGCAGCGTCCCGGTGGGCTCGCCAGCCCCGATCACGCAGGCGCCCGCCTCCGTGATGAGCGACAGCTTCGGTCGAGCGTCCCGGTCGCGTCCCGCCATCACCTCGGTCGCCCAGACATACGAGCGGGCCGCCGCCGGGGAGTCCTGGTCTCCGGGCGCCTGGAGTGCGCCGCGGATGTCTTGGCCGTGCGTCCACCCGTCGAAGAGCAGCTGGCCGAACAGTCCTGGGGGGGCCTGGTCGATCAACGCGTCGACCGCACCACCATGCTGCTCCCAGTCAGCGACCAGCTCATCGACCGTCCACCCGCGTCGCTTCTGCACCTGCACCGCGGTCCACGTGTCGGCCCCAACCTCGCCGAGGTTGCCGTTCACAACGTCGTCGCACACCCCGCCTAGGTGTGCGAGCAGGTCCCGGACTCGCCATTCCGGCGTTGCCGGTGCGGTGACGTCGAGATCGTCACGACGGGAGCGAGCCAGCATGATCAACTCCGTGCGAAGCTCGCGGTAAGCCTGAGCGTCGCTCGTCATGACGACATTGTTGCCTGGCGATCAATCACGTGCCAGAGCCTCATGGTTTCGTCGGTCCTCGAGGCTCTCACTACGCTGCGATCGTGGCTGAACCAGGTGGTTCCGGGCCGACGGGGCCCTACCCGCCCGCCGTCGAGACGGACGAACAACGAGTCGAATTCGACAAACTTCGTCGAAGGATCCTGTGGAAGATGCCGTCCGGCCTCTACGTCATCGGGTCTCGCGGCGACCTGCCGGCCGCCAAGAACCTCATGACCGCGAACTGGGTGACCCAACTGTCGTTCGCTCCAAAGCTCGTGGGCGTATCAGTCGAGCGGTCGGCGGTCACGCACCGGTTGGTGAGCGAGGGTGGGTGCTTCAGCGTGTGTCTCATCGACCGAGAGGATCGTGCGATCGTCCGGAAGTTCACGAAGCCGGTCGAAGTGGACTTGGCCGGCATGACACTCAACGGCGTTCCCTACGTTGAGCGGGTGACGGGCGCGCCGATCCTGGCCCAGTCGGTGGCGTTCCTCGATTGCGAGCTCCGCCAGACGGTCGAAGTCGGAGGCCACTCCCTGTTCGTCGGCGAAGTTGTCGACGCTGGGTTCTTGCGCGATGAGGAGACGCCGGTTTTGCGGATGGAGGACACCCGCATGAACTACGGCGGCTGACGGTACCCAAGCTGCGAGGGCTCCCCCCTCGCGCTGGGCACCGATGGTGGTCATCAGCGGACGGGCGTGCCGGCCCGCGGACCGGGCAGGGCGGCGAGCCCACCATCGTGGTTGGCGGCAGGCCCGCCTGCTACGGTCCCTCCGATTCTCGCTGACAGGAGACCGATGGGTGCACGCGGGCGGTTCCGTCGTTCCGTTTCCTGGGGCAGTGCTGGGGTCCTTGCCACGGGCCTCGCCGCTGTAGCCCTGTGGGGCTCGACTGGCCCTGCGGGGGCCGTGCCCGTTCCGACGTCCTTCACGACGACGGGTCCAGCATCGTTCCCGGTGCCGGGGAGCGTCTGTTTCGTGACGATTACCGCCGCTGGTGGCAGTGGCGGGACCGGCAGTTCGACGACGCCGGGCGCCGGCGGTGTGGGAGCCACGGTGACGGGCCGGGTTGCGGTGACTCCGGGGAGCACGCTCACCGTGCTGGTCGGCGCCAAGGGTGGTAACGGCGGCAGTGGCAGTACCGGCGGTGGTGTCGGCGGCGGCGGTGGCGGCGAGGACGAAGGTGGTGGCGGGGGCGGCGCATCGTCGGTCGCTGCAGGGTCGAGCGCGCTCGTTGTCGGTGGCGGTGGGGGCGGAGCCGGTGGTGGCGGTGCCGTGGGCACTGCGGGCGGGAACGCCGGCACGTTGTCGACCGCGGCCACCAACGGCGGGAACGGATCCGGTGGTGTCGGTGGCTCGGGCGCCCCGCTTGGTACGGGAGCCGGTGGGAGCGGGGGCATCGGCAGCGGGGCCTTGATCCCCGGCGGGGGCGGCGGCAGCACCGTGGGCGCAGGCGGCGCGGCCGGCCACGGAACCAGCAACACGGCCAGTGCGGGCGGCGCCGGGAACGCGCCTGGAACCGTTGGGGGCGGCGGCGGTGCTGGTGACCTAACCGGCGGCGACGGCGGAGCAGGTGGGACCGGCACCGGGCAGGGCGGCGCGTCGACCAACGGACCGGGCGGGGCCGGGAACGATTCGGGTGGAAACGGCGGCTCGCCCGGCAACGTGCCCGCCGGCGGCGGCGGCGGCATTGGGTTTGCCGGCGGTGGTGGCGGCGCCGACGGCGGCGGCGGCGGTGGCGGCGGCTACGGCGGCGGCGGCGGCGGAACCGGCTTCAACTTCCCGGGCAGCGGCGGTGGCGGCGGATCCTCGTTCGTCGCGACCAGCGCGACCGGCGTGACCTCAGCACCCGCCCCGGCCGGCAACGGCTCGGTCGTCATCAGCTATGACCCGACGACGGACAGCTGCCCAATCGTGGTGGCCCCGAAGTTCACCGGATAATGCGCAACCGGGCGGGGAACGCTACCGACGAGCGAATGCCGGGAACCGTCATAGCTCTCGCTGACCGATCACGCGGGGGAACGAAGCGCAGAGCGGCTAACGCCTGGTCATCGCGACCTGGGTGCGCAGTTGGCGTTCGCTCCAAAGCTTGTTCGCATAGGCGTCGAGCAGACCGCGCTCACGCATGAGCTGATCTTGGCGGGCAGTGCTTCAGCATCTGCTTCATCGACCGCGAGGACCGGGCAATCGTTCGGAAGTTCACCACGCCCGTCGACGTCGACCTCGAAGCGCGGACCCTGAACGGATTCGCGTACCTCAAGCGGGCGACGGGTGCACCCATTCTGAGTCAGTCCGTGGCGTTCCTCGACTGCGAGTTGCGTGAACAGGTGGCAACGGGTGGCCACACCTTGTTCATCGGCGAGATCGTCGACTCCGGATTCCTTAAGGACGAGGAAACCCCCGCCTCCGGATGGAAGACACCCGAATGAACACGGCGGCTAGCGCGCTGGACCGTCAATCACGTCGTAGCCCGAGAACACTCCAAACGGCGATGTCTGCGCTACTTCCCCATGAGCCGGTCCCACAGGCTCTTCTTGGCCGGCGCGCTCACCGGCGCCGGAGCCGGCGCCGAGGTCGAGAGCGGCCGGCTCGGCGCACTCGTAACTGACGGCGGGCTCGCCGGAGGCGACGCCACGGGGCTCCTCACCGGAAGGTGCTGCGGCCGAGGCGTGACCGAGGCGGGTGTCCCGGCGGCAGAGCGCTTCTTGGTGGCGGCGCGTCTCTTGGCCGGGCCGCGTTTCTTGGTGGCGGCGCGTTTCTTGGCGGGCGCGCGTTTCTTGGTGGCGGCGCGTTTCTTGGCGGGAGCGCGTTTCTTGGTGGCGGCGCGTTTCTTGGCGGGGGACCGCTTCACCGACGAACGACGAGCTGCGGGCCGACGGCTGCCAGCCTTCCGAGCCGAACTCTTCCGGGTACTGCGCTTGGCCGGCATTGGTCTCCCCCTCGCGGGCCCTCACCTGAACGCCGCATCCTGCCACGCCGGACACGTCCATTGTGGGATCAGTACGCTGCGCGCATGGCTCGACTCAACGATCCGGTCGCACCACACACCCCCCTGACGTCCCGGTGGCGTACAGCGATGACCACCGGCAACGCCCCGCCGGGACCGATGGACCCCGTGACCCGGTGGCTGGTCCTGGCGCGCGCCTCGGTCCTCCCGATGACCGTGACCTCAGCTCTCTTCGCCGTGCTGCTGGCCTGGTGGAACGACGACGGTCACCTCGACGTCGGTCTGTGGGCGCTCGCCGCCGCGGGCATCGTGCTCGCACATGTCGCCAACAACCTCATGAACGACCTCTGGGACCTCAAGGTCGGGACCGATTCCGAGCGCTACCCCCGGGCGCTCTACGCGCCCCACCCGGTCCTTTCCGGGATGACAACGCGGCGTGGCCTCTTGGTGCGAGCCCTGACGGTGAACGTCATCGACCTGGCGATCCTTGCGGTCCTGGTCGTGGCCCGCGACCCCTGGATCCTCTTCTTCGCGTTGGGCGGCTTCCTCTTGTCCGTCGCGTACACCGCCCCTCCGCTCCGACTCAAGAAGCACGGTCTCGGCGAGCCGACGGTCTTCATCGTCTGGGGTCCGCTCATGGTCGGCGGCACCTACTACGCGGCCGTTGGCCACCTCCCCTGGACAGTGGTGCTGGCCTCCGTGCCCTACGCGCTGCTGTGCACCGCTGTGCTCATGGGCAAGCACATCGACAAGATCCCCTGGGACGCACCCGACGGAACCCACACCCTGCCGGTGCTCCTCGGGGACCGGCGGGCCCGCGTGCTCACCAAAGCGATGATGGTCGCCTTCTACCCACTCGTCGGGTTACTCGTGGCCCTCGGAACCTTGCCGATCCTGTCCCTGGTCTGCCTCGGCGGTGTCATCGGCCTCGCGAAGGTCTGGAAGCCGTTCTCGGCACCGAAACCTGACGCGCCCCCGCCTGGCTTTCCGATCTGGCCGCTGTGGTTCGCCGCGTTGGCCTTCGTGCACACGCGCCGGGCCGGCGGTCTCCTCGTGCTGGGAATGCTCCTCGGCGCCCTCATCCGGTTCTGAGCCGTACCCCTTGGAGTACAGCGCGGCCCAAAATCCGGGACCAGGGCCCGACGAAAGCCTCACAACCGCCGCCGTTCCGCCATCTGCGGCCCGATCCGCACCAATTTGTGCCGCACTGCCGAGTATCGTGAGACGCTGTGCGTCGAGGGGTTCTGGTCATCTCGGCGTCGATGGGGGCGGGTCACGACGGGGCCGCGCGGGAGCTTGAGCGCCGGTTGGTGGCTCGCGGTCACGACGTCCGCGTCATCGATTACCTGAAGCTGATTCCGTTCAAACTGGGCGGATTCGTTCGCTGGAGCTACCTCTTCCAGCTCCGCGTCCTCCCATGGACGTACGACATGACCTACAAGGCGCTCGGGGTCGGTGCCCCCGTGCTCTGGGGTCCGGTGGTGCGAGTCATGAGCTTCGCCACCCGGCGGGCCCTTCACCGAGAGCTGCTCGGGTCCAGGCCCGACGCGATCGTTTCGACGTACCCGTTGGCCTCCCTCGTCCTGGGTCGGATGCGCAAGAAGGGCTGGCTGCGCGTTCCCGTCGCCACCTATCTCACCGACTTCGCGGTCCACCCGCTCTGGGTCCATCCCGGCGTCGACCTCCACCTGGCGGTGAGCCCGATCTCCGCCGAGACCGCCGCAAAGCGGGGCGGACGGGAGAATCTCGCCACCGGGCCTCTCGTCGCCGACCACTTCCGGGGCGCGGAGCGTCCCACCAGCCGTCAGGAGATGCGACGCCGGCTCGGCATCGACGATGACGAGCGCGCCATCCTCGTCGTCGCCGGCTCCTGGGGTGTGGGCGACGTCCCCGAGACCGTCGAAGCGATCTGTCGCGCCGGTCCGTACCACCCAATCACGATCTGTGGCCGCGACGACAAGCTGCGCGCCTCGTTGATCGAGCTCGGGCTGGGCGGAACTGTCATCGGCTGGACCGACGAGATGCCCGCCCTCATGTCCGCGGCCGACGCGCTCGTCGAGAACGCGGGTGGCCTCACCGCGATGGAGGCGTTCGCGGCCGGCGTCCCGGTCGTGACCTTCCATCCCATCGCCGGCCATGGCAAAGAGAACGCCAAGACCATGGCCACGTCCGGGGTCAGTCGCTACGCCCACGACGATGCCGAGCTCCAGGCTGCGCTCGAGGACGCCACGAATCCGGGTCCGGCCCGCCAGCAGCTGATCGATGCCGGTCACGCGCTCTTTGCCGGCGACCCCACCGACCACGTCGAAGATCTCGCCGCGGACACACGCGCCGACGCGCTGCTCATCCCATTCCAGCTCCCGAAGGGACGACGGCGGGTCTCCTTGATCGCGGCGTCGATCGCCGCCCTCTATTTGGTGATGACTCTCGGCGCCCAGGGTGTCTCCGCCCTTGGCGTCGGAGTCGCGAAGCCACCGAAAGCAGCCACCCACGACGTCTTTGTCGGTGTCCGCGTCAACCAAGCCGAGCTGGCCAACCGCCGGGTCGTGAACGCGATCGACCGGACCGGCGTCACCCTCGTCGTCGACGGCCGGACCGCCTTGCGCTCCGGCGCCCAGCTCGCCCCTCTCGCGGCTGACGGGATCGACATCGCGAACGGGGGGTGGGGTCAGGGACGGTTCCTGCGGTGGAACCGCGCGCACGACGACTGCATGAAGTCCTGGCGGGCGATCGCCGCGCGTTCCGGCGTGTCGGCACGGGAGTTCGTGCCCGGTCGGCGGATCGACGGGTTCGATCAGATCTACTGCCGCAGCGGCAAACGCAAGCAGCGGCTCGTCGAGGCCAACACCACGTTCCGCCCCGAACGTCTGCCCCAGCCCCGCGGCCACGACGTCTACCTGTTGGACGGCCGTCACCGAGACCCCGCCGCGGTCGCGGCTGCGCTCGACCGCTTCGCGGGTCGTGTGAGCCAGTCCCGCCTCCACCTTCGATCCTTGGAGGGCCTGCGCTGAGCGCGGCCCTCACCGCCGCCCTCTCCGCGGCGGGGCTCGTCGGCGCGGCCGGAGCCCTGCACGCCGGGCCGGCGCTCGCGGGCGTCTCCCCGTTCGGGATCCGGGTCACGCCCGCCCTGCTGGGCTGTGGCCGACCCGATCACGTCGCCCTCACGTTCGACGACGGCCCCGACCCGACCTCGACACCCGCCTTCCTGGAGGAGCTCGACCGGCGCGGATGGCACGCGACCTTCTTCATGCTCGGCACCCTCGCCCGCCAATCACCGTCGCTGGTCGCCGACGTCGTCGCCGCCGGCCATGAGGTCGCCGTCCACGGCGACGAGCACCGCAACATGCTGCGCCGTACACCGTGGGGCGCCCGGGACGACATCCGGCGCGCCACCGACACCATCGCCCAGCTGACCGGCAACGAGCCCACCTGGTTCCGGCCCCCGTTCGGGGTCCTGTCACTCGGAGCACTCCGAGGCGCGCAGCGAGCCGGACTGACCACCGTCCTCTGGACCACGTGGGGTCGTGACTGGCGCAAAGAGGCGACACCATCGACCGTCGTCGCCGACGTGCTGCGCCGCTACGTCGCAGGCGGGACCGTCCTCCTGCACGACGCCGACAGGCACTCCTACCCCGGCTGCTGGCACTCCGCGCTCGACGCGCTCGCGCCGCTCGCCGACGCGTTCGCCGCCCGGGACCTCACGGTCGGCCCGCTCAGCGACCACGGGCTCGCGCACCGCCCGTCGGCGCGCGTCTGAACCGTGGTCCTCACCGTCGTCCTCGCGCTCGGGGCAGGCCTGTGCTACGCGACGGCCGCGGTCGTCCAACAACGGGTCGCGGCGCAGCAACCCCCGGAGCTCTCCCTCTCCTTACGCCTCATCCTCCAGCTCGCGCGCCGACCCCTCTGGCTCGCGGGCATCGGCGTCGACATTCTCGCCTACCTGATGGAGGCTGCCGCGCTCGGCGTCGGCTCCGTCGTCGTCGTCGGTCCCCTCCTCGCCAGTGGCCTCCTCTTCGCGTTGCCCTTCGCGTCGTTCCGCACCGGCCGGCGCATCACGCGTCGTGAAATGATCCCCGCGTTCATGGTCACCGCCGGTCTGGCCCTGTACGTCGGGGTCGGAGCACCAGGGGGCAACGCGTCGCACGCCTCGCGTGTCGAATGGCTGATCGCGATCGTCGCCGTCGCCGCGGGGGCGGGCGTCGCTGTGTTCTTCGGTCGCCGGACGCAACAGCCTGGCCGGCGCGCCATGTATTACGGGCTCGCCACCGGGATCGTGTACAGCCTCACCGCCGTGCTCACGAAGGCGACCGTCGATCGCATCCCGAGCAACGTGTACCCGATTTTCGGGCACTGGCAGCTCTACGCGCTCCTCATCGCGTCTGGCGTCGGGCTGGTGCTCAACCAGAGCGCCTTCCAGGCCGGCCACGTCGCGGCCTCGCTCCCCGTGATCTCGGTGACGAACCCCGTCCTCAGCTCGGTGATGGGAATCGTGCTGTTCGGCGAGCACCTGGACGCGCACGGCCTGTTGGCATGGCTCGTCGCGGGAGGCGCGATCGTCGCCATGCTCGTCGGAACCTTCTGGCTGGCCCGGTCCCCGTTGGTGACCGAAGAGGTCGGAGGCGTCCCGGCCCTGCAATCCTGACCGGCGCGCCGGCGGCTCAGGTCTGAAGGTCCAAGACGGCGGCCCCGACCTTCTCGAGCTCGGCCGTCCAGTCGTCGGGCTCGGCGAGCGAGACCAGCACGAGCTTCGAGAAGCCCACCCCGATGAACTCTTGGAGCCGGTCGCGCAGCGCAGGGAGCCCGACCGGGACGAGGTCGGCCGGGTCGAGCCCCGGTCGGAGCTTGGCGAGTCGTTCCGTCAGTGCCGCCGGGATCGCATCGTGCGCGTAGACCACCATCGCGCCGAAGTGCTCCGAGTCGACCTCGCGTCCGGCGGCTGACGCGGCTGCCTCGATGACGGGCCGGCCCGCCTCGCAGTCGGCCGGGGTGCAGAAGCTCGCGAGCCAGCCGTCCCCCAGGCGTCCACAGCGGCGGAGCTCGCTGGGGGCCCGCCCCCCGAGCCAGACGTCGGGGGGCTGCTGCACCGGCTTGGGGTGCACGCTGATGCCCTCGTACTGGAAGTGGGAGCCGTCATGGTCGACGCGCTCCTCAGTCCAGAGGCGACGGATCAAGGGGAGCGCCTCGTCGAAGATCGGTGCCCGCTCGTCGCGCGCGACGCCGAACGCCTGCCATTCGGCGGCGACCGGGTTGCCGAGGCCGAAGGCGGGAAGGGTCCGTCCCCCCGAGAGGCGATCCAGGCTGGCCCACGACTTGGCGAGCAGCACCGGGTTGCGGCCAGGCAGCACCTGGACGCTCGTGCCCAGCTTCAGGCGCTCGGTGCGGCCCGCTGCGAACGACAGCCCGATCATCGGGTCGGGGGCGTCCCCCGCGATGCGTTCCGAGAGCCACAGCGAATCGAAGCGGTACCGCTCGAGCCCGTCGACGAGTTGCGCGAACCGGGTCTCGTCGCGCAGGCCTTGCACGCCGAGTCCGTACCCGATCCGGACCTTCACGTGCGGAACGCCTCGTAGCCCCGCAGCTCCCGACGCGCGATCTGTTGGCGGTGCACCTCGTCAGGTCCGTCGACGAGATGCAGTGTTCGGGCGTAGGTGTACATGTCGGCGAGGGGCCAGTCGTTGGAGACCCCGGCGCCACCGAAGAGCTGGATGGCGCGGTCGATGACCGTCGTGGCGAGACGGGCGGCCACGACCTTGATCGCCGCGATCTCGAACCGGGCCCCCTTGTTCCCGACGGTGTCCATCAGCCAGGCGGCCTTCAGGGTCAGCAGCCGGGCTTGCTCGATCTCGATCCGGCTCTCCGCGATGCGCTCTTGCACGACGCTGTTGTCGGCGAGGGGCTTCCCAAACGCGATCCGCTGCTGGGCCCGCATGCACATCAGCTGCAACGCCCGCTCCGCCATACCGATCGCCCGCATGCAGTGATGGATGCGCCCAGGACCGAGACGGGCCTGAGCCAGCGCGAAGCCGGCCCCCTCCTCGCCGAGGATGTACTCGGCGGGCAGGCGGACGTTCTCGAACAGGGTCTCGCAGTGACCGCCGCCGGCGTCGTGGTTCAGCACCGGCAACGTGCGGACGACGGTGACACCCGGCGTGTCCATCGGGACGATGATCATCGAGTGACGCCGGTACGGGTCCCCGTCCGGGTTGGACACGCCCATCAGGATCGCGAATCGGCATCGAGACGATGCCGCGCCGCTCGTCCACCACTTGTGCGCGTTCACGACGTAGTGGTCGCCGTCGCGTTCGATGCGGCTCTGGATGTTCGTCGCGTCGCTGCTCGCGACCCACGGCTCGGTCATCGCGAAGCAGGATCGGATCTCACCGTCGAGGAGCGGCCGCAGGAACTGCTCTTGCTGCAGCGCCGTCCCGAACTGGGCGAGGAGCTCCATGTTGCCGGTATCGGGAGCAGAGCAGTTCGTCGCCTCGGCGCTCAGGGGGCTTGCCCCCATGAGCTCGCAGAGCGGGGAGTACTCGAGGTTGGTGAGCCCCGCACCGTGCCGCTCGTCGGGCAGGAAGAGGTTCCACAGGTCACGGCGGCGCGCCTCGGCCTTGAGGTCCTCCATGACCGGGGGGTGGAAATGCGGGTCACCGGACGCTTCGACCTGCTGGCGGAACACCGGCACGGCGGGCTCCACCTGCTCGTCGATGAAGGCACGCAGCCGCGCCCGCAACTCCTCCGTTCGGGCCGAAAGAGCGAAGTCCATGGCGCACCCTAACCTCGGTCCCCGACATGGATCCTCGCCTCCTCGCACTCGGAGTCGCGTGGCTGCTCGGCTGGTGCCTGTGCTCGCGCGTGCGGCTCGTGCCGTATGCCCCTGACCCCGACCCCGGGGTCCCGTCACCGTCCGTCGTGATCCCCGCCCGCGACGAGGAGCAGACCCTCCCCACCATCCTCGCCGGGCTCGCGTCACAGACCACGCCGCCCCGCGAGGTGATCGTCGTCGACGACGGCTCGGTCGATACCACCGCCGCGGTCGCGGCGGCTCGCGGAGCCCGTGTCATCCGGGGCGAACCGGTCCCGGCCGGGTGGGTCGGGAAGGCGTGGGCGCTCCAGCAGGGTGTCGCCGCGGCCCGCGGCGATCCGGTCGTCTGCCTCGACGCCGACGTCGACCCGTCGTCGCACCTGATCGCCCGGCTCGGGCAGTGCCACGCGGAGCGGGGTGGGCTCGTGTCCGTCCAGCCGTACCACGAGATGCGCCGGTGGTGGGAGCGTGCCGCCGCGTTCTTCAACCTGGTCGCGGTCATGGGGGTGGGAATCGGTTCCCCGCTGCCGTCACGGGCGCGTGAACGCTCCGCGTTCGGACCGTGCCTCATCGCGCGACGCGACGCGCTGCTGACGCACCTCGGGCACCGGTCGGTCCGACGGGCGGTGATCGAGGACGTCGCTCTCGCACGACGGTTCGCGGCGGCGAACGAGCCCGTGACCTCGTTCGCCGGCGGGGACCTCCTCGCGTTCCGGATGTACGACCGACCCGGTCGCCTCATCGAAGGGTTCGCCAAGAACTTCGCTGCGGGCGCTGCCTCCACCCCGGTCCCGCGCCTCGTCGCCATCGTCGTGTGGATCGCGGCCTGCCTCGTCGCCGGGTGGGGTCTCCTCGCGGGGGGCGCGGTCGCGATCGCGCTCTACGCCGCGTTCGCGTTGCAGTGCTTCGTGCTGCTCCGACAGCTGGGCAGCTTCGGGATCGTGACGGCCCTGCTGTTCCCGCTGAACGCGGTCATCTTCGTGGCCGTGTTCCTCTGGTCACTCGTCCTTCTGGCGCGGGGGCAGGTTCGCTGGAAGGGCCGCAGGGTGTCGACCCGTCGACGCTCGACGGAGGGTGACCCGTGATCGGCGCGTTGGGCACGACCCGCAACGTCCTCCTCGCGGTCACGGACGCGGCGATCTGGGCCGCCTGGAGCACGGTGTGCGGCTACGTCGCGCACCGGATGAGTGGGCCCGCGCTACGCCGCGACCGAGTCCTCGCCCTGCGCCGGTTCGAGCGCGACGGCTACGCCTACGAGCGGATCCTGCGCATCAAGGCCTGGAAGGATGCCCTCCCGGAGGCGGGCTCGTTGTTCCGAGGGGGCTTTTCGAAGCAGCAGGTGGCTCGTCGCGACCGCGCCTACCTCGAACAGTTCCTGATGGAGACCCGCCGCGCCGAACGGGCGCACTGGGCGATCGCCGCGCTGGGCCCGATCTTCTTCCTGTGGAACCCGTGGTGGCTCGCCACCGCCATGCTCGGCTACGCGATCGTGGCCAACGTCCCGTGCATCCTCGTCCAGCGCTACAACCGCGCCCGCCTGGTCCGGCTCCTTGACCGACGTTCCGTCAGGAACCGAGTCGGCTGACGACGTCGGGTACGGGAGGTCGAACACCTCGGCCATGGCGTGACGGGAGCGGAACAGGTCAACGACATAGTTCATACGCTGGTCGATGACCGCCCAGTCGGTCGCGGCAGATCCGCGCAACCCGTCCGGGGCTCGGCGCGGGTCGCGCAGAGCCGCGACCACGGCGATCGCCAACGGCACCTCGAGGTCGGTGAGCATCGGCGCCCACGCGTCGTGCCCGACCGGCGTGAGGTCACGGCCGACGTGCAGCGGCTCCGGCCCGACCGAGAAGTGGAGGAGCCGCGCGGTGATGACCCGGCGCAGCCGCGATGGCAGGGCGGCCGCGATGTCCCGTTGGAGGCGCACATGCTCGTGCCAGACAGCGAGGCAGTTCGCGGCGAAGACGAGCTGCTGTCGTCGCGACGCGTCGTGCTCCTCCTGGGCGCGGTGATAGGCGGCGAACGCGCCGCGCAGAAGATCCTGGCCCCCCGCCCCCGTCGGACCCCGCCGGAGCGAACCAAGGAACGCCTCGAACCAGCCGGCGCCGCCGTGCGCTGACGCAGTGACGAACCGGGCGGTGACACCTCCGATCTCGTCGACGACGATCCGGTTGCCGTGCGCGATCGCCCGGCGTGCTTGGGCCAGCTCGCGGTGCGTGACGACGGCGCCCACCGCACCGACCAAGCCGGCTGCCCCGAGCCCACCGAGCGGACCGAAGAGCACGGCCCCGACCAGCGCGCCGACCACCGACCCGAGCAGCGCAACGCGTCCCCGCAGGCCGGGAATGTCGCGCAAGGCGATCGTCCGGCCGGCCTCCCGCGAACCCCACACCGCCCAGGTGTGGAAGTTGGCGCCCGATCCCGGTCCGATGACCTCGGCGAGGGCCAGCGACAGGTCGTAGTGCGCCCGGGTGACGGCTCGGTTCGCGGTGTCGGGATCCGTGATGGCGAGGATGGCATCGAGCCAGGCGCGCCACTCCGCTTCCCCTGCCATCACTGACGGAGCTGGTCCAGCCACCCGCGAACCGTAACCCGGTGCCCGAAGGAACCGCCCGCGGCCTCTCGCGTTCACGGGTACCTCACAGTCTCCTGATCGAGCCTTCATCGACCTCGGCGGTGTTCCTCCTACGCTGGACCACGGAGGTGTTCATGATGAACCACGGGTCGCGATATCGGCTCCGCGCCCTCACAGCGGGCGTCGCGGCCGTCGCGACGTTGAGCGTC
>DATISY010000011.1:0-7431 GCA_035468285.1 Acidimicrobiia bacterium
ATCTCGTGGCCCACCGAGTACGGGGGCCGCGCCGCGGGCGTCATGGAGCAGGTGGTCTGGAACGAGGAGATGCACCGCAGTGGCGCCCCCGGCCCGATCAACGTCATCGGGATCCCCAACGTGGCGCCGGCGATCATGAACCACGGGACCGAGCCCCAGAAGACCGGACTGCTGCCCCGGATGCGGCGCGGCGACGACATCTGGTGCCAAGGCTTCTCCGAGCCCGACGCCGGCTCCGACCTCGCGTCGCTGCGGACCAGCGCGGTGCGCGACGGTGACGGCTGGGTGATCACCGGCCAGAAGATCTGGACCACCCTCGGGCAAGTCGCCGACTGGTGCGAGCTGCTCGTCCGCACCGACCCCGATGCGCCCAAGCATCGTGGCATCACGTGCATCCTCGTCGACCTCGACCGGCCCGGCGTCGAGGTGCGGCCCCTGACCACCATCACCGGCGAACACGAGTTCAACGAGATCTTCCTCGACAGCGTGCGCGTCCCCGTCGAGCAGACGCTCGGCCCCGTCAACGAGGGCTGGCGGGTCGCGATGACCACCCTCGCCCACGAGCGCGGCGGCGTCGCGAAGCTGCACCTCGGGCTCCGGTCCAAAGTCGGCCGCCTCCTCGAGACCGCGCGCCGCACACCACTCGGGGACGGGCGTATGGCCAGCGACGACGCTGTCCTCCGCACCCGGCTCGCCCGCGCCTACCTCCACGCCGAGCTGCTCAAGCTCATCTCCGACCGGGCCATCTCCGGTGAGCTCCACGGCCGGGCCGTCGGACCCGAGGGCAGCATCGCCAAGCTGCAGTGGAGCGAGACCGAGCAGCTCGTCGCCGAGATCGCGGGCGAGGTGCTCGGGCCCGACGCCAACCGGGGCGAGTGGGGACGAGACCGGGTTGGCGCCCGTTCGCACACGATCGCCGGCGGCACCACCCAGGTGAACAAGAACATCATCGCGACGCGCATCCTGGGCCTGCCGCGCAGCTGAGCGCCGCTCTCCGGTGAGCCCTACCGGCCGCCTCGGCCTTCGCGCCACGCCTCGCGGGTCTTCAGCCGAATCCGCCCGAGGTAGCCGGCGACGCCGGCCAGCACGAACACGCCGATCATCAGCACGAGCGCGATCTTCATCGCGCCAGGGTATCCGCCGGCTCTCGCCCCGATTTCAGTCCGCCGAACCGCCGGTCCTGCGCCGCGCGCGATCAGCCAGTCGGCGGCACGCAGCAACTTCGGTCGGGTTCATGTTGGGGTCGAGCGCCTTCCGCTCGGCCATGACCGCGAGCCTCGCGTCGAACGCCTGGCCCTGGTACCGCCTCGCGAACTGGTGGGCCAGGTGCGCGCGTGCGGGTCGTGCGAGGACCTGGACGAGACGCGGCGCGGGCATCTCCGGGCAGGTCAGGAGCACGTAGGTGGCGGTGGTATCGCTCAGCGCTTCTCCGGCTGCTGCGTTCGACCAGTCAATGACGACCGGGCCCCGGTCCGAGAGCATCACGTTCATCGGGTGCAGGTCGAGGTGCACGAGCCTGTCGCCACCATCTGGGAGCGTCGCCAACCAGCCCGGTGCAGGGATCTCGTGCAGTTGGTCGTGGAGATCGGCGAGCAT
This sequence comes from Acidimicrobiia bacterium, assembly GCA_035468285.1. GTDB lineage: Bacteria > Actinomycetota > Acidimicrobiia > IMCC26256 > PALSA-555 > PALSA-555. The sequence goes on from DATISY010000011.1 coordinate 1,597, forward strand.
CGACGTGTATCGCGACAGCGTCCACGGCCGTGTCGCCATGACATCCATCATCATCGGGCCGTCGACGCGTTCCATCACGATCTCTGAGCCAGCGGCGCGGACCTCGGTGATGGCAGGAACTGGGTATCCGTGCTCGGCCGCATAGGCCATGACCCGCGCTTCGTGCTCGATGCTGCGACCGTCGCGTGTCTTGCGGAGTACGAGCCCGGGCCCATACTCGAAGATGTCGCCGTCGCGGCCGCTGGCGAGCAGACGTCCGGTCTCGCGGCTCACTTGTCAGACGCCACGTCTGCGGAAAGCCGAGTGCCTAGCTGACGCCCGCCCGGGCGGTGTGCTCGGCGGCCTTGACCATCAGGTCGAGGGTGATCGGCCCGAAGGCTTCGATCTTGGGATTGTCCGCGCCGCCCTGGCGGTACCGGGCGTATTGGGCTTCGAGGACGATGGCGAGCTTGAAGCGGGCGAGAATCTCGTAGTAGTCGATGTCGTCGGTCGAGCGGCCGCTGACGGCTTCGTAGTGCGCGAGGAGCTCGTGGTGGGATGGCATGCCGACCATGTCGACGTATCCACCTTGGGAGGCGTCGTTGCTTGCTCGGGGCCAGCTCATCGTCACCCAGCCGAGGTCGAGGAGCGGGTCCCCGATGGTCGTCATCTCCCAGTCGACGATCGCGGCGAGCCGCGCGGGGGCGCCGTGACGGAACATGACGTTGGCGAACTGGTAGTCGCCGTGGATGATGCCGGGCTCGTAGTGGCCCGGCGTGTGGGCCCGCAGCCAGGCCGCGACGACGTCGGTGCCGGGAAGCTCGCGGAAGCCATGACGGTCGAGGTGGGAGAGCCACCGGTCGACTTGACGCTCGAGGAACCCGTCGGGCTTCCCGAAGCCCTCCAGGCCCCGGGCGCGCCAGTCGACCCGGGAGAGGCGGGCGATCCCGTCGACGAGCTGGATCCCGAGGCCGGCGCGGGCCTCGAGGTCCGTGTCGAACGGGGCGGGCCACACCTTCCCGTAGCTCATCGGTGACCAGCCGTCGACGTGACCCATGAGATAGAAGCAGGCCCCGATGACGCCGGGATCATCACAGACCGCGACTGCTTCGGGGTGCGGGACGTCGGTCCCGTTGAGCGCCTCGAGGACCTGGTACTCGCGCAGCATCGTCTTGTTGCGCCCCCCGGGCACGATGCGAGGCGGGCGCCGGAGCGCCACGCGGTGCTCCCCGCGGCGGATCTCGAAGATCTCGTTCGAGGACCCGCCGCTGATGAACGTCACCTCCATCGGCTCGCCGGAGCCGGGAAGGTCGCGGGCGTCCATCCAGGCGCTGAGCGTCGCGATGTCGACCAGGCCTTCGGTGCGGGCCGCGTCGTCAACGGTCTCCCAGACCTCGGACATGTCGGTCACAGCTCGGCAGCCTCGTGTTCCAGGAGGCCGGCGAACTTCTGGCGCGCCGCGGCGCGCCGCTCAGGCAGGTGCTCGGGGGGCCACAGGCCTTCGTAGGGCTGGTAGCGCTTCAGGACCTGGCGGGCGATCGTGATCTTGTGCACCTCCGTCGGTCCGTCGGCGATGCCCATCACCGGGAGCATCGCCCACATCCCGGACAGCGGCATCTCGTTCGAGACGCCGAGCGCGCCGTGGATGTGCAACGCCCGGTAGACGATGTCGTGGAGCACCTTCGGCGTGAGGACCTTCACCGCGGCGATCTCGGTGCGGGCCTTGTGTCCGCCGACCTGGTCGATCTTCCAGGCGGTCTGGAGCACGAGGAGCCGGAACTGCTCGAGGTCGATGTAGGAGTCCGCGACGGCCTCTTGGACCATCTGCTTCTTGGCCAGCACCTCACCCTGGGTGACTCGGGACAGGGCGCGGCGGCACATCATGTCGAAGGCCCGCTGGCACATCCCGATGGTCCGCATGGCGTGATGGACGCGTCCGCCGCCGAGGCGGGTCTGGGCGATGACGAACGCTTGGCCTTCGCCGCCGAGGAGGTTCTCGGCTGGGACGCGCACCTGGTTGTAGTGGACGTAGGCGTGCGATCCTTCCCCTTCCGGCTCGCTGCCCAGCCCGGTGTTCCGGATGATGTCGACACCGGGCGTGGAGGTCGGGACGAGGAACATCGACGTGCCCTGGTAGACGGAGACGTCAGGGTCGGTGACTGCCATCACGATGGCGAAGTCGGCGTAGCGCAGGTTCGACGAGAACCACTTCTCACCCTCGATGACCCACTCGCCGCCGTCCTTCGTGGCCCGGCACTGGAACTGGGCCGGGTCGGAGCCCGCTTGGGGTTCCGTCATCGAGTAGCAGGAGACGATCTCGCCGTCGAGGAGCGGCTGGAGGTACTTGGCCTTCTGATCCTCGGTGCCGTAGTGAGCGAGGATCTCGGCGTTCCCCGAATCCGGTGCCTGGCACCCGAACACGCTCGGGGCCCACTGGGAGCGGCCGAGGATCTCGTTCATCAGCGCCAGGTGCAGCTGCCCGTACCCCTTGCCGCCGAGGTCGGGGCCGAGGTGACAGGCCCACAGGTCCTGGGCTTTCACCTGAGCCTGCAACGGACGGATGACGTCGCGGTGCACGGGGTGGGACTTGTCGTAGACGATGTGGGAGCTGAAGGCGAGGTCGAGGGGCTCGATCTCGTTCTCCACGAACTCACGGATCCAGTCGAGCTTCGCCTGGAACTCCGGCTCAGTCGAGAAGTCCCATGCCATCGGACGTCACCTCTTTCTCATGCCGGCACCGCCACGTTGGCGGTGCCCTCTCCACCCGTGGGGAGCGGGACGGGCTGCGGCGTGAGCCGCACCGTCGTGCCCACCATCTCACGTTCTTCGGCCGCGGTCAGCGTGGCCGGGTCGAGCACCTTGCCGTAGGTACGGGCCCCGTCGATGTCGCAGACGAGCACGCCGGACTGCGGGTTGCCCTCCCGGTCGTGAATCACCGAATAGGCCGCGACGGTCGCGTCCCCGTCGTAGGAGTCGACGATCGGGACGGGCGGGTGCGCGGCGTCGACGTCGGCCTGGACCCGGGCCTGGTCGGGGGGCGCGACCGGGCCCGGCTCGGTGCTGTACAGCCCGTAGACGTGCTTCGTCATGTGCATCCCGACGCCGCTCACCATCCCGTACGAGCCGGGATCGGCGCGCAGCACGTCGGTCATGGTGGCGATCGAGTGCGTCATGTAGTTGCTGCCGGCGCCTCCGTGGTACGGGAGCCCGCCGGTGACCGTGAGCGGGCGCTCGTCTCCGTCGGTCAGGCCGAGGGCGTCCCGGGCGAAGTTCAGGGAGCTGGCGAAGCACGAGTAGAGATCCAGGTGCGTGACGTCGTCCATCCCGATCCCGGCACCCGCGAGGGCGACCCGGGACGCGGCGACCATGGCCGGCGATCCCCAGAGCGTGTCGTGCTCGGCGACGTAGGTGGCGTCGGTGGCGTAGCACCAGCCCCGGAGATAGACACGCCGGTCGGCCGGGACGCCGAGCGCGTCGGCGGTCTCGTGGCTCGCGACGAGGACCGCGCTGGCCATGTCGACGTCCATGATCGACACCATGTACTTGGTGTACGGGTAGCCGACGAGCCGGTTGTCGGGGCGGGGCGCGATGATCTCCTCGGCGGTGCGGGCGATCGGGAACCAGGCGTTGGGGTTCTTCGCCGCGACCTCGGTCATCGGGGCGAGCATCTCGCCCAGCTCGGACCGGTATTCGGGGAGCCCGTCACCGCGGTGCGCGCGCCGCGCGTTGTCGAACAGTGCGAACGTGAGCCAGGCCTGCATGACGTCGTGGGCGAGCTCGGCGGGATGGAACGGCGCCTCCCAGGGATACGGGCGCTTCTCGGGCGGCTTGAACGAGTACGGGTACCGCTCACCGCGGCGCTTGTAACGACGTTGGGTGGCGAGCGCCTCCGCGCCGCACACCAGGCCGAGGTCGCTCTCACCGGCGAGGATCCGGGCCGCCTGCTGCTGCACCAGCACCTGCGGGGTGGTGCCACCGATCCCCGAGTACCGCTGGCGGTCCGCGTCGAGGCCGAGCCGCGCCGCGAGCCGTCCCGGGGGGTCGTCGTACTGCCAGGTCTGACAGAACACGACGTCGATCGAATCGAGCCGTTGGAGGGCTCGACGCCCGGACCCGTGTCGTCGGCGGCCCGCCGGGTGACCTCGTCCCACATGGTGAGCGGCTCGGGGGCGCCGTCGTCACCGACTTCGTCAGGGTGCCAGGTGCGCTGGCCCACCCCGATGAGACACGGGGTCCGAGGATCAACCGCCACGAGCACGCTCCCCGCACTCAGCCCGCCGGCGGACCGTGCGAGGACCGAGGACCGAACGGCTCACTTGCCCTGCCAGTTCGGCGGGCGTTTCTCGGCGAACGCCTTCGGGCCCTCCTTGGCGTCCTCGGTCTGGAAGATGTACGAGGAGATCTTCGATTCGTTGCGGTACGCGTCGGAGAGCGACATCCCGAGTCCCTCCCAGACGCTCTGCTTGGTGGCCTGGACCGCGAGGGGCGCGTTGGCCGTGATGCGCCGGGCGAACCCGTAGGCCGCGTCGAGCAGCTCCTCGCGGGGGACGACCGCGTTGAGGAACCCCATCTCGTAGGCACGCTGGGCGGGAATGAGGTCGGCGCAGAGCAGGAACTCCATCGCCTGGGGGAACGGGATCTGTCGGGGGAGGCGCACCGTGGTGCCACCCCCGGCGAAGAGGCCCCGCTTGGGCTCCATGACCGCGAACTTGGCCTCGGGGCACGCGACACGGATGTCGACGCCGCCCAGCATCTCCATCCCCCCGGCGGTGCAGAACCCGTTCACCGCGGCGATGATCGGCTTCCAGATCTTGGCGCCCCGCAGGACGGACTTGGTGCCGTCGTCGAGGCGGTAGCCGTCGATTTCGTTGAGGCCCTCGTCGGCGATCTGGCGTTGCAGCTTGGTGATCTCGGGGAGGTAGCGCTTCAGGTCGGCGCCGGTGAAGAAGGCGTCGCCGACCCCGGTGATGATCGCCACCCACGCCTCGGGGTCGGCGTCGAAGCGCTCCCACGCCTCCCGGAGCAGCTTGAAGTGCTCCATGTCGGCCGAGTTCTTGGCCTGCGGCCGGTCGATGGTGATGAGGACGATGTGCTCGTCGTCCCGTTCGAAATGGATGGGCATCGGTCCTCCGCTGGCCCGCGGACCTGACACCGTAGTCAGGGTCCTGGCCGCCTCGACTGGGCGTCCCGGGCCCCGAGGGCCTTGGTTCCGGGCCCGCGGGAGCGACGCGCCACCCGGTCGGCGGCCGGGCGAACCTGACGCTGCCGTCAGCGCCGTATGCGATGATCCCGGCGTGACCGATCGCCCGACTGCCCTCGTGACCGCCCCCTTTCGCGGCGAGGGGCTCGACACCCTCCGCTCGATCACCGACGTGGTCCTCGACCCGTGGATCGACCAGTCCCCGATCCGCATCCTGAACGGCGAGCAGCTCGCCGAGCGGGTCCAGGCCGAGGGCGCCGAGGTGCTCATCGTGGAATCGGACTTCGTCCAGGGCCCGGTCCTCGATATGCGGCTGCGGGCGATCGGGTCGTGTCGGGGTGACCCCAACAACGTCGACGTCGTCACCGCCACCGCCCGCGGCATTCCGGTGCTGCGCGCCCCGGGTCGCAACGCCGACGCCGTGGCCGAGCTGACCGTCGCGCTGCTCCTCGCGGTCAACCGGGGCCTGGTGCGCGCCGACCGCGACGTCCGCGACGACCAGTCGTACCGGGACGGCACCATCCCCTACCAGCGGTTCCGGGCCTGGCAGCTGGCCGGCCGGACCGCAGGGATCGTGGGGCTCGGCTCCGTCGGGCGCGCCACCAAGTGGCGGCTCGAAGGGCTCGGCATGCGGGTCATCGCCACCGACCCGTACT
>DATISY010000012.1:0-8959 GCA_035468285.1 Acidimicrobiia bacterium
CCGCTCGATGGCGAGGGACACCTCGGCGAGCTTGTGCTGGATCGCCTGGAACGATCCGATGGGCACGTCGAACTGCTTGCGCTCCTTGGCGTACTCCAGCGTCATGTCGAAGATCCGCCGGGCCGTCCCGACCATCTCGGCCGCGAGGGTCACCGTGGCGCGTCGCAGGACGTTGTCGAGCGCGGCGCGGTCGAGCGGCTGGGGCTCCGCCGACGTCGCGGCGGTCTCGACCTCGAACAGCCGCCGGGACCAGTCGATCGTCTCGACGAGCCGGACCGGCAGGGCCGCGGCGGGGACCACGCGCACCGTCGGGCCCGCGTCGACCACCGCGATCCAGTCGACCCGGTCGGCTTCGGGTACGAAGCACTTCACGACGTCTTCGTTCGCGACCCAGTCGCCGCGCGTCCCCGCGACCGCGACGGTACCGGTCGTCTCACCGGCGAGCGCCGCGGGGAGGCGCTCGTCGCCGAGCGCGGCGAGGAGCGGCACGAACAGGGCCGTGTTGGCGAAGAACGGGCCCGGGGCGGCGACGGAGCCGGTCTCGGTGGCGAAGACGCACAGGTCGGTGAGTGGCCCGGCACCGAGGGCGGAGAACTCGCGCAGGTGCTCCCAGAGCGGTTCGGCGACGCTGGGGTCCTCGATGTGGGCCCGGACCAATCCCGGTGGGCACTCCTTGGCGAGGAGGGTCCGGGCGGTGTCGCGCAGGAGGTGCTGCTCGTCGGAGAGGGTGAAGTCCACGGTCAGGCGCGGGGGAGGCCCAGCACACGCTGGGCGATGATGTTGCGCTGGATCTCGCTGGAGCCACCCGCGATCGTGCCCGCGAAGCTGATGAAGAACATGTTGACCCAGCGGCCCTGCTCCTCACCGCGGTCGGGGTCCCGCACCGCGCCGTACGGGCCCTGGAGCTCCATGCCGAACTCGTACGCGGCCTTGCCGAGCTCGGCCGTGGCCATCTTCATGTAGGAGTGCTCGGGCGCGGAGGACCCTTGGGCGAAGCTGGCGAAGCCCTTGTAGCCGAGGGCTCGCAGCGACGCGGCCTCCTCGTACAGCTCGGCGATGCGGCGTCGGATCCCCGTGTCACCGGTGAGCCCGCGGCGCTGGGCCATCTCGGCGAGGTTGCGCACCGTCGATTCCAGGCGTGACACGCCTTCCACCCAGAGGCCGGCCCGCTCGTGCGCGAGGGACCCCTGCGTGATGCGCCAGCCGTCGTTCAGCTCGCCGACGAGGTTCGCCGCCGGGACCTCGACGTCGGTGAAGAACACCTCGGCGAAGTTCGCCGCGCCGCTGATGTGACGCAGGGGTCGGACGTCGATGCCGGGGGTGTCCATGTCGACGATGAGGAGGCTGATCCCCTTGTGCTTCGGCACGTCGGGGTCGGTGCGCACGTACACGAAGCACTTCTGGGCGACCATCGCGTAGCTCGTCCAGACCTTCTGGCCGTTGACGATGAACCGGTCACCGTCGAGCACGGCACGGGTCTGGAGACCGGCGAGGTCGGATCCGGCGTTCGGTTCGCTCATCCCGATGCACCAGACGGTGTCGCCCCGGATGGCCGGCCGGACCAGCGCCTGCTGCTCGGCGTTGCCGAACTCGAGGAGGCTCGGGCCGACGATGGCGTACCCCGGGAAGTGCAGGGACCGGAGGACGCGGCGGCGGGCCATCTCCTCGAGGTACACGAGCGTCTGGATCGGCGTCGCGTTCCGCCCGCCGAGGTCGGGCGGGTACGCCGGGATCATCCACCGGTGGTCGAACAGGGTGGCCTGCCAGTCGCGCGCCCACTCCGGGATGACCTCCTCGCGGCCCTCGGCGCCGGCGTCCATCATGTCGAACCCGCGCAGCATCTCGTCGGGAGCGTGCTCGTTGAGGAACGTGATTAGCTCGGCGCGAAAGTCCTCGACTTCCGGGCCGAACGAGAGGCGCATCGGGAGGGTCAGCCTTCCACCGGTGGGAAGAACGGGGGCAGGCCGGGGTCGGACTTGGCGAACAGCGCGTCGCGCTGCGCGTCGAGGGTCTCGAGGGTCCACGGCTTGTCGTCGGTCGCTTCGGTGATCGGCCGCCAGCCCTGCACGATCTGGGCGACACCACCTTGAATCTTGAGCACCTGGCCGGTGATGCCCGCCGCCAACGGGGACGCGAGCCAGACGGCGCCGGCGGCGGCGTTCTCGGGCGCGAACGCGTCGAAGCCGCCCTTGGCGGCCATGGCCCCCCCGGCGAGGTCCTCGGTGAGGCGGGTGCGGGCGACGGGGGCGATGGCGTTGGCCCGGACGCCGATGCGCTCGAGCTCACGGGCGAGCACGATCGTCATCGCCGCGATCCCGGCTTTGGCGGCGGCGTAGTTCAGCTGGCCAGCGTTGCCGTACAGGCCGGACTCCGAGGCGGTGTTCACGATGGCGGCCTCGACCGGCGCGCCGGTCTCCTTGCTCTTGGCTCGCCAGTACGCCGCGGCGTGCCGGGCCGGGACGAAGTGGCCTTTGAGGTGGACCTTGATGACCGCGTCCCATTCCTCCTCGGTCATGTTGAAGCTCATCTTGTCCCGGAGGATTCCGGCGTTGTTGATGACGACGTCGAGGCCGTCGAACTCCTCGACGGCTTGGTTGATGAGCGCCGCGCCGCCGTCCCAGGTGGAGATGTCGTCGTAGTTGGCGGCGCCGCGGCCGCCGGCGGCGACGATCTCGTCGACGACGACCTGCGCCGGCCGTTGGTCGGCGCCCTCGCCGGTGCGCTCACCGCCGAGGTCGTTCACGACGACGGCGGCGCCGTGCTCGGCGAGCAGCAGCGCCTCGGCGCGGCCGATCCCCCGACCGGCACCGGTCACGACGGCCACCTTCCCGTCAAAGACACCCATCACGCTCTCCATTCGATTCGGTTCGCCCCCGTCGCCAGGGCTGGCGGTCGCGGCCGTGGCGCGTTCCCCGGGGTTCAGACCGATGGTGGTGGCGCCGTTGGCTGCTCCGGCCGCGGGTGCGTGCCGGGCGACCTGACGTGGGCGTCAGGATGGTACTGGACGCCACCGGCGCGCTCCGGTGAGCCGCGGTGGGGCGTCAGCGGCCGGTGAAGCCGGGGTCGCGGCGTTCCTTGAACGCGGCCATCCCTTCGACGAGGTCGCGGGACGTCGCGGCGAGCGACTGGTAGGCACCCTCGAGCTCGAGGGACCTCTCCAACGGCGTCTCGAAGCTGGTGTTGAGCAGCCGTTTGGAGAGCCCGAGGGATCGGGTGGGGCCGGCGGCGAGGCGGACGGCGAGCGCGGATGCGATCGGGGCGAGCTCGTCGGGGGTGACGCACTGGTACGCGAGGCCGAGTTCGACGGCTTCGGCGCCGCGGGCGCCGTCGCCGAGCATCACCATCGCTTTGGCGCGAGGGAGGCCGACGAGGCGGGGGAGGAGGTATGCGCCGCCGGCGTCGACGACGAGGCCCCAGCGGGCGAAGGACCACAGAAAGCGGGTGTTGTCGTGCACGATCACGAAGTCGCAGGCCAGCGCGAGATGCGCGCCGGGACCGACCGCGGCGCCGTTCACCGCGGCGACGGTCGGCTTGTCGAGCTCCCAGAGCTCCCGGATGAACGACTGGACCCCGATGCGCAGGGCCTCGGCGGTGCTGCGGGTCTCGAAGTCTGCTGATCCGGCCTGGGTCATGGTCGACGCGCTCAGGTCCATCCCGGCGCAGAAGGCGTCACCGGTCCCCGTGACGAGGAGGGCCCGCACCGCCGGGTCGACGCGGGCGGCGCGCACCGCGTCGACGATGCCGTCGCGCATCTCGACCGTGAGCGCATTCTTGGCGTCGGGACGGTCGAGCGTGAGCCGCGCGACGTGGTCGTCCCCCACGTCGTAGTGGATCACGGGCGGTTCGTGGTGAGGATGTTGATGACGGAGACGCCCGAGCCGCGTCCCCCGACGTTGTGCTGGAGCGCGTTGCCGTGGCGGGTCTCGACCTGGCGGTCGCCGGCGTCGCCGCGCAGCTGCCACCAGCATTCGGTGAGCTGGGCGACGCCGGTCGCACCGATCGGGTGGCCCTTGGCGAGGAGCCCCCCGGAGGTGTTGATCGGGATCCGCCCCGTGAGCGCGGTCTCTCCGGCGAGGGACGCGACGCCGCCTTTGCCCTTGTCGACGAACCCAAGGTCCTCGATGTCGAGGATCTCGGTGATCGTGAAGCAGTCGTGGACCTCGGCGCAGTCGATCTCGGTGGGTCCGACGCCGGCCATGGCATACGCGCGCTCGGCGGCGAGCTGGGTCGCCTTCAGGCCCACGAAGGTGGACTTCTCGTGCAGATAGGGATGGTCGGTGGCCACCCCGAAGCCGGCCACGTAGACGGGACGGTCGGTGAAGCGGTCGGCGAGATCGGCGCGGACGAGGAGGGTGGCGGCTGCACCGTCGGTCTGGGGGCAGCAGTCGAGGAGGTGCAGGGGATGGCAGACCGGCGCCGACGCGAGCACATCGTCGATGGTCAACTCGTTCTGGAAGTGGGCGTACGGGTCACGGGCGCCGTTGTAATGGTTCTTCACCGCGACGGAGGCCAGCATCTCCCGGGTGGTCCCGAACTCGTACATGTGGCGCGTCGCGAACGGTGCGAAGAGCACGGGGGCGGTCTCGCCGCGGGTGAAGATCGGGTGCCCGGCGGCGGCGCGGGCGAGGAGGCCCTCCTCGCTCGACTTGTCGCGCATCTTCTCGACACCGATGACGAGCACGACATCATGGACACCGCTGGCGACGGCCATCGCCCCGACCCGGAACGCGTCGGAGCCGGACGGGCAGGCGTTCTCGATGCGGGTGCAGGGGATCCCCGCCAACCCGATGGCCGATGGGACGGTGTTGCCCCCGATGCCCTCTTGACCCCACAGCGTTCCCCGCTGCGTGGCCACGAACGCCGCCTCGACCTGGGACGGCTCGAACCCCTTGTCGACCGACTCGACCGCGGCGGCGAACGCCCCGGCCGCCATCTGCTCGTAGCTCTGCTCGAACAGCTCCCCGAACTTGATCAGGCCCGCGCCGACCACGGCGACTCGGTTCCAGCTCACGTGATCGCTGCTTTCCCGACCGTTCGGGCCTTGTACCCGTAGACCGGCACGCCGCGCTCGTGCGCGTAGCGGCGCACGACGAGCTCCACCTCGCTGCCGATCTCGAGCGGCGCGTCATGCTCGGTCACCTGCAGCATCACCCGGGCGCCGTCATCGAGGTCGATCACGGCCAGCGGGAGCGGCGCGACGAACGGCGCCGGCATGGTGTGGTTCACCACGAACGTGTGGACCCGGCCGTGGCGGGCGAGCGCCACGAGCACGAACTTCGCGCTCCCACAGCTGATGCAGTGCGGATGGATCGACGGTGGCGTGTTGATCGTGCCGCAGTCCACGCAGCGGGCCCCGAGCAGCCCGAGCATCTCGTCGGCGCCGCGGACGAACTGGGCGCTCTCCGGCGGGACACCCATCTGGACGGTCTCCCCGGACGGGACCAGCTGGCCGCGGGCGCGGAGCACCTGGGCGTAGCTGACGGCGCGGCCCTGGTCGAGCGCGGCCGGCACCGACGCCGCCCCCCGGACCGGTTCCCGGGCGGTGAACGCGACGCCCGTCGCTCGACCGCCACCCCAGGCCACCACCCCGACGGTGCCCGCGGTGTCGAGCGCGCCGATCGCGCCGAGGAGCGCTGCCGCCGCGCCGGTGTCGCCGAGCGCCCGGTAGACGGGCGCCGACGCGGGAGCGTCCGTTCCGACCTGACGGGCGACGGTGGCTCCGAGGCGCCCGTCGGGATCGGGGAGCGACCAGCGGTCGATCTCGAGCGCGCCGAGCTGCTCGCCGAGCTCGCGCATCGTGGGGAGGAAGATCTCCTCGCGGAACAGGCGCCCGTCGTACAGGTCGCGGGTCTCGGACTCGCCGTCGCCGCGGTACCGGTCGAGATAGGGGTGGGTGCGGGTCACGCGCGCCCCGATGGACGCGTGGCCGCCGTGGGAGACGAGCAGCAGCGCGGCCGCGCCGGCCCCCGAGCGCGCCTCGAACGCGGTTCCCAGTCCCGGCACGAGGGCATCCGACACGACGACGAGCGCGACCCGGGCGGTCCCCGCGCCGACCGCGTCCGCGGCGCCGAACAGCGCCTCGATCCCGGCGTGCGGCGAGCCGCTGCACATCGCACCACCCGAGCGATGCGAGAGCCCGAGGGCGCGGGCAAGCACGGCGTGACTCGGACCCTCTGCGAACGGCGGACGCGTCGTGCCCCACCACAACCCGTCGACGATGTCCGTTTCCAGTCCCGAGGCGAGCAGCGCCCGGCTGGCGGCCTCCGCGGCCAACGTCAAGACATCCTCGTCGGGGGCGCACACCGCCGCCTGGCCGCTCCCGCCCTTGCGGCCCCAGGCCGCGCCGACATCGGCCGCGGGGAGCCGCCACGCGGGCGCTGCCGCGCCGACCGCGAGGAGCTGCACGCCAGGCGTCACGGCCCCGATCGTACGCGGGTGACCGGTGGCCCCGTTCGCCGGAGTCGGTCCGGAGCGGCCCGGTAGCCTCCAATCTTCTGCCGCCACACGAGGCGGCGTCCGGCGGCGTAGCCGAGTGGCTCAGGCAAGGGTCTGCAAAACCCTGGACGTGGGTTCAATTCCCACCGCCGCCTCCACGACAGATCCCTGCTCTGGGAACGTTTCTGGTCCGCCGGGAAGGGTTCGAGGGGACTGGCGGCGGGTGCGTTTGCCCATCATTTGCCCCACCAGTGACCGGGCAACGCGTCATTTCTGCGATCGCGAGGCCGCAGCGGCGATCGGTCGCCTCCTCCCGAGGCTTCAGCGCTAGAGCCTCGCCGTGGTCAAGACGGGAATCGAGCTCCTCAGCCAGCAGCCAGTGACGCCCTATCGGCGACGGGTCAGTAGTTTCGGCGATGTAGGCATAGGCCGGATCGAAGAGCTCACCCGTCGCGGCAAGACCTACCTGTTCAAGATCAGGCTGAGTTGGTGGCGAGCCGGTGAAGAGGACTCGTCGGACGATCTTGTCGATGCGACGTGACCCGACCTGGCTGCACCGGCTGAGTCTCAGGAAGGCGCGGGTCGAGACACGTGGTGGGGGATCTCCAAGCTCGCTGACAGCTGCGCACCGCGTCGCGAGGCCGGAGCCAATCTCCGTCACCGCGGTTCTTGCGTTAGCGATCGAGGAGCCCGACCTCTCGAGCTCGCTCGACGGCCGCAGTTCGAGAGCTCACGCAGAGCTTGCGGTAAACGCTGTGAACCTGTGTCTTGACGGTGTTCCGCGACACGAACAGCTGCTCGCCGAGTTCGAGGAAAGATAGTTGAGTTGGGAGAAAGTGCAGGACGCGCAGCTCGGCAGGAGTCAGCGCGGGGGCTCCCCGGCCGCCCGGGATCGGCGAGTCCTCGATCATTCGGGTGGCCTGGACGACCTGATCGCGGAGGATGGTGGCATCGGGACACTTGGACGCAAATCGCTGCGCCTCAGCAACGAGCGCGCGCGCCGTCCCAAAGTCGCCCAGCTGCAGCGCGGCGCGTCCGAGCACTAGCTGTACCAGTGCTCTAAACCAGGGAGCGTCACCGGTCAGCTGAGCAAGCAGCGCGGCCGCGTGCTCGTGGGCTCCGCGCGCGTTCAGATGATCCACCCGCCGAGCGGCAAAGAAGGCCTGAATGGCGTAGTGAATTGCCATTGTCGGGCGCTCGCCCAATCCGTGCGCTTCGACGACGCGGGTCGCCGTGGTGGACAACTCGTCGGCAGCGGCCCAGTCGTCCTCGTCGATCGCCAACAGCGCGAGCTGGCAGAGGCAATGGGCGTGCACGGCTGGAACGGCGATCGTAGCCAGGGCCGCCCCGTCTTCGAGGCGGTCGCGGGCCAGCGACGCTTTACCCAACAGCCGGAGCGCGCTGCCTTCGAGGTAGCGGGCGATGCACCGATAGGGGCTGCCGAGTGGGGCGAGCTCGAACGCGAGTCCGGCGTCCGTGCAGACCTCGGTGGGACCGTGCCGGCCGATCAGGGCGCGCAGAAGCAGAGTGGCAGGGCGGACGGGTGTCCCATCGGGTAAGACCTCGTCGGGCTCCGCGCGTTCTGCTTCACCGAGCCAATGCTCAACGTCGCCGACGCGGCCTGTCGTGAGGGACCACCAAGCCGCCGTCAGGGCGAGTGCCGGCTCAGCTCCGATCTTCTGGGCGCTAAAGAGGTGCAGCCAGCGGCCCACCACCCCAGATCGACCGGTGCCAAGGTGGGACGCTACGCCCGACCATGCCAGAGCAGAAACCTCGGACGCGTCACCCGCCTGGTACGAGTGGTTGATGGCCGAGTCGAGGTCGCCGTGCTCGACATGCCATGCACTCGCGCGTCGATGAAGCTCCCGAACGATCGTACGGTCCTGGCGGACCAGGCTTGTTCGGAGGGCGTCGCGGAACATGCCGTGGAACCGGTATTGCTCGCCTTCCTCATCGAGCGAAATGACAAATGTGTTGGAGCGGGAAAGGCGCTCGAGGACGTCGCCTGAATCGGAGCGCTGAAGTACCGCGTCGCATAAGGGTCCGGACAGGACGTCGAGGGTGGACGCGCGAAGGAGGAACTCGACCTCGGTGGCTGAGAGGGAGTTGAGCACCTCCTGGGCGAAGTAGTCGACGACGTTGCGGTTGTTGCCGCCGAAGCGGGCAGCAGCAGCAACGTGGTCCGGCTGATTGAGAAGCGTGAGCGCCGCGAGTGAGATACCGACGGGCCAGCCCTCGGTCCGCTCGGCGAGAACAGGCCCAACCTCGGCGGCTTGCTCGACGTCCAGCGCCGTGAGCACCGCTACGCACTCGCTGGTTGTCAAGGCCAGATCGGTGTGATCGATTCGCAGTACGCGATGGCTAGCGAGTGCTCGACCTAGCGGAAGAGCGATGTCGCTCCTACCGGCGAGAACCAGCGTTGACCCTGTGGGGAATCTATCGATCAACTCGGCGAGCACCGCAACGCAGTTTGGACGGCGAACGAGGTGTACGTCATCGAGCATGAGCACAAATGGTCGAGACC
>DATISY010000013.1:0-5846 GCA_035468285.1 Acidimicrobiia bacterium
TCGCGGTCACTGCGCCGAGGAACTGCTCCCACCGGGCAAAGTTCGGGAGGGTGACGTTGAGCCGGTCCCAGAACGCGTGTGGTCGCCCCGCGACATACTTGTAGTAGCCCGCGTCGCGGTCGCTGACGTCGTTGAAGACGAGGTCATAGGTGGACGTCCCGGCCGGAGCCGAGCTGACGCCGCTGGCCGCCGCGAACGACCCCGCGATCGCGCCTTGCGCCGCGGCGTCGAGGGCCGGGTCGGTGTCGCTGCCGATGTCGCGTCCCGTGGTCCAGTTGCTGACGTGGAACGCGAGCTTGACGTTCGGTGCGTACCGGTCCCGGAGATGGAGCAGCGCCAGGTTGAAACCGCGCCAGGTGTCGGCGTACGCGGCGACGTCGGCGTTCCCCGAGCTGGCCACCGCGGCGCGGAGCAGATCCGGGCTCTCACCGGTGCCGCTGCAGAACCCGAAACAGGATCCGAGGCGGACGGCCTGCTGGGCATAGCCCGACAGGTCGGGCTCGACCTGCACGATGGTTGTCGCGCCGTATCCCGCGATGCCGTCGGCAGTTCCTGGGCCGAGCCGCTGCATGAGCTTGGTGAAGTCCGCGTAGTACGAGGCCATCAAGCCGGTGTTGTTCAGATGGGCCAGGTCGGTCTGGGCCTCGCCGCAACCGGCGCACGCGCCCGAGGACTGGAGGAGCATGTAGTAGGAGAACACCGGGATGGTGCCGCGCGCCTGCGCGTCGTGGGCGTAGTACAGGGGAAACTGCGCCGCGGTGTTCCACGTCGCCCACCCTTGGCCGGTGTTCACACCTCCGGCGAGGTACTGGTATCCGTAGTCGAACGGCACGCCAGTCTGGGCGAGCCAGCCCGTCCCGGGCGCGAGGTCGCCGGGTGCGGCGCTGAGGCCGATGCCGAACCGGCTGGGCAGCCCCTTCGGCACCGCGCCCGGCGGCGTCACCGAGACCGGAGGCGGAGCCGGTCGGGCGGGCGGGGTGCAACCGGCCGCGACGAGCGCGAGCACTCCGAGCGCGACGACCGTGCCGCACCGGAGACGACCGGAGCGGGGGCGGCGTCGGACACACGAGTGGGGCAACACGGTGGAGGTCGTGCCCCTGTTGTCGGCATCCGCAGGGTGCCCACTTGAAGGTGACCTTGTGCCGGTGGTCGCGTCCGGGTGAGGATCGGCGCCCGGAGACGACGAAAGGGACGCTGTGGAACTGCGACCGTTGGGCCGAACCGGCATCCAGGTGTCCGAATTGTGCCTGGGGGCGATGACGTTCGGCCGCGAGGCGGACGAGGCCACGAGCGCGGCGATGCTCGACCGGTTCCTCGTCGCGGGCGGCAACTTCGTCGACACGGCCGATGTGTACTCCGACGGGGTGTCGGAGGAGATCACCGGTCGGGTGCTCGGCACACGCCGAGCCGACGTGGTGCTCGCGACGAAGGTGCGGTTCCCCACCGGGCCCGGGCCCAATGACGTCGGCCTGTCGCGCCGCCACATTCGCCTCGGTGTGGAGGCCTCGCTGCGCCGGCTCGGCACCGACTGGATCGACCTCTACCAGGTGCACTGCTGGGATGAGCGCACCCCGCTGGAGGAGACGCTGTCGACCCTCGACGATCTCGTGCACGAAGGCAAGGTCCGGTACATCGGGGCGAGCAACTTCGCGGCCTGGCAGCTCGCGAAGTCCGTCGGGCTCTCCGCGTTGCACGGCTGGGAGGCGTTCGCGTCGCTCCAGCCCGAGTACTCCTTGATCACCCGGGACATCGAACGGGAGCTGGTACCGCTGTGCCGCACCGAGGGCCTGGCGGTCCTCCCGTGGAGCCCGTTGGCGGGCGGCATCCTGACCGGGAAATACCGGCCCGGGGAGGACCTACCCGCGGGGACCCGGGGCGGCGAGACGGAAGAGCCGATCACGTTCACCTACCGGCTCGACGAGCGTGCCTGGAGGGTCGTCGACGCCGTGCGCACGGTGGCGGAGGAGATCGGCAAGACCGAAGCGCAGGTGGCACTGAACTGGGTCGTGGCGCAGCGCGGTGTGACCGCCCCGATCGTCGGTGCGCGCAACCTGGCCCAGCTCGACGACAACTTGGGGGCGGTCGGGTGGAGACTCGACAAGGAGCACCGCGTCGCCCTCACGTGGGCCAGCGCATTCCCGCGCGGCTATCCGTATGACTTCATCGCGTACGCCAACGACACCCACTGAGACCGCGGCTCGCTACGGCGACGCGGGCGTCACCAACGCGGCCGGGTGGGCTTGCCGCTCGAACTGCGTCTTGTACAGCTCGGAGTAGAGACCGCCCGCAGCGAGCAGCTCGTCGTGGTCGCCGCGTTCGACGATGGCGCCATGGTCGACGACGAGGATCTCGTCGGCGTCACGGACCGTCGAAAGCCGGTGCGCGATCACAATCGACGTTCGGCCCGTCAATGCGGTGCGCAGCGCGTCCTGTACCGCCAGCTCCGATTCGGAGTCGAGGTGGGCGGTCGCCTCGTCGAGCACGACGATGTCCGGGGCCTTCAGGAGCAGCCGGGCGATGGCGAGGCGCTGCTTCTCGCCGCCGGAGAGGCGGTACCCCCGGTCACCGACGAGGGTGTCGAGCCCCCCTGGGAGGCTCTCGACGAGCGGGAGGATCTGCGCTCCTCGGAGTGCTTCGGTGAGCTCCTGGTCGGTCGCGTCCGGTCGGGCGTAGAGCAGGTTCGATCGGATCGATTCGTGGAACATGTGGGCATCCTGGGTGACCATGCCGATCGAATCCCGCAGCGAGTCGAGGGTCGCGTCCCGGACGTCGATCCCGTTCACGCGCACTGCGCCGCTGCGCACGTCGTAGAGGCGCGGGACCAGGTGGCACAGCGTCGTCTTGCCAGCTCCCGACGACCCGACGAGCGCGACCATCTCTCCAGGGTTCACCTCGAAGCTGACGTCGAAGAGGACCGGCTCGCTCTGCGTGCGGTCGAGGGTGGCCACCGACTCGAGTGACGCCAGCGACACCTCTTCGGCGGTGGGGTAGGAGAAACCGACGTGGTCGAACTGGACCCGGGCCCCGCCGCGCGGGATCGTGACTGCGTCGGGCTTCTCGGCAATCATCGGTGGCAGGTCGAGCACCTCGAACACGCGCTCGAAGGACACCAAAGCGGTCATGACGTCGACGTTGATGTTGGACAGCGACGTGAGTGGCCCGTAGAGACGGCTCAAGTACGCGGTGAGGGCGACGACCGTGCCGACGTCGAGGGCGCCGTGGACGGCGAGGACGCCGCCCCACCCATAGACCAACGCGGTCGCCAACGACGCGGTCAGCGTCAGCGCCACGAAGAAGAAGCGGGCGTACATGGCTTGCATGACACCGATGTCACGGACGCGTCCCGCCTTGTCATCGAACGACTGGGATTCCTCGGCGGGGCGGCCGAACAGCTTCACCAGCAGAGCGCCGGCGACGTTGAACCGCTCGGTCATCGTGGTGTTCATCTGCGCGTTCAGCGCGTAGGCCTCCCGCGTGATGCCTTGAAGGCGTCGCCCCAGCCATCGTGCGGGGAGCACGAACGCCGGGAGGATGATCAGCGAGACCAGCGTGAGCTGCCAGGAGAGGAAGAACATGGCGACGAGCACGAGGGACACGCTGATGAGGTTGCTCACGACCGTGCCGAGCACGTCCGTAAACGCTTCTTGCGCGCCCAGCACATCGTTGTTGAGGCGCGTGACGAGAGCCCCGGTCTGGGTGCGGGTGAAGAACGCGAGCGGCATCTTCTGGACGTGCGCGAACACCTTGGTCCGCATGTCGTAGATGAGGCCCTCACCGATGCGGGCGGAAACGAAACGCTGACCCAGCGACAAGAAGGCGTCAGCCACCGACAGCGCGGCGACGATCAACGCCAGCGTGATGATGATGCCCGTGTTGTGCTTGATGATGCCCTGGTTGATGATCTGGCGGAAGAGGAGCGGGTTCGCGGCGCCGATGACCGCGTCGATCACGACGAGGACGAGGAAGAAGCCGAGGATCCGCTTGTACGGGGCCGCGAATCGCAGGATCCGCCGCCCGGTCCCGCGCGCGACTTTGGCGTGGGTGACGGACTGGTCCCGTCGCATCGACCGCATCACGCCCCACATGGGTGATCCGTGACCCATCAGGCGCTCCCGACGCGCGCGGTGGTGTTGTCCTGGTCGGCGAGCACGACCAACAAGGACAAGAGCGTGCGGCGCTGCGGGGCAGTCAGGCGCCCGAAGAGCTCTTCGGCCGTGGCGCGCTGGGTGCTGTCCATGCGGTCGAGCACGGCCCGCCCGGCGCGGGTCGGGCTGACCAGCACGGAGCGTCGGTCGTGGGGGTCGGCCTCCCGGTCGACGAGTCCTGCGGTCACGAGGGAGTCGACCATCGTCGTGAGGGACCTCGGAACGATCTCGAGGCTGGCCGCGAGGTCGGCCATGCGCATCGGCTCGCTCGCCGCGAGGACCCGGAGGGCCCGGGCCTGGCCGAACGTCACGCCGAGGGGGGCCAGCTCCTTCGCCGCGCCCCGGCGGAGCCGCCACGACGAGCGCACCAAGAGCTCACCGAGCTGGCCGATGAGGTCGGCGCCGGGCGGGCCAGCGGCCGGGCGGACGGTAGGGCTCGGTCCCATATCCGTGAGGGTACCTGATAATGAGGCAATCTCTTAATGAGGGTCCTCGCCCTCCCCCTCTTGGGCCGTCAATAGCCGGGGAAGAGGCGACAGAGGTCGTCGACGGTCAAGGAACTGGCGGTGAGCCCGACACCCGCTCGGTGGGTCGCCAGCCGACCGGCGACGAGGCGGATGAGGGCCTCGGCGCCCAGGGTCAAGGCCCCGTCGGGGTGGGCTGGCGTGCCGGGCTGGAGGGTCGTGCCCTCTGCCGTCGACAACGCGAAGGTGCGGACGGGGTCGACCGTGGAGATCGCCACCGTGACCGGCCCGGGCAGGGCGTCGGGCCGGCCGAAGAAGCCGATGGAGAGGGGCAGCCGGTCGACGAGCAGCGCGGCCGCGGGCGGGTCGAGCGTGGCGGCGGCGTCCGCGCCGGCGCGCACGTCCCAGCTGTGGAGGGTGGTCTCGGTGAGCCGGAAGCTCACGACGCTCGGCACGTCCATCGGGCTGGGCAAGAACCCGAGCTTGATGCGCAGCGTGCTGCGGGTGTCCTCGTCGAGGGCCTCGTAGCGAGTGACGAGCTCCTCGTCCCAGGCCACGAACGCGTCGCGGCGCTCCTCGGGTCGCATGGCATCCCACCGGGCCCACACCGCGGGAAAGGTTTCCCGGTCGGGCGGCTCGGCGCCGGTTTGGGCCGCGTCGAGGCCGGCCAAGCCGAACTCGGCGCTGCTGCCCAGATGGCCGAGCACGTCGGCGACGTCCCAGTCGACGCACGCCGAGGGTCTGCTGAGCGCCCGCGTGTCGAGCCGCGCGACGGTCGCCACGAGCTGGTCGTGGCAGGCGCGCAGCGCCCCGATGAACGGGTCGGCATCGGCCACGGCGCGCACCCTACCCTCCGACCACCCGTTGCTTCCCAGTCGACCCGTAGGCTGCGTCATGCGACGGTCCCCACGTCGCGTGACGCCCGAAGCGACCCTGGGGGGAAACAATGCCGTTGTCCCGGCAGGTGCCGTCCGAAGAACAAGACCTTGAGCTGTCGGTGAGCCCGATGTACGCCGGGATCCGCGACGCGGCCATCCCGCGCTTCAAGCTCTCGCCGGGTGAGCTCCCGCCGCGGCTCGCCGCCCAGATCGTCAGCGACGAGCTGATGCTCGACGGCAACGCGCGGCTCAACCTCGCGACGTTCGTCACGACCTGGATGGAGCCGGATGCGGCGGAGCTCATGGCCGCCTGCTTCGACAAGAACATCGTCGACCGCGACGAGTACCCGCAGAGCGCT
>DATISY010000014.1:0-25849 GCA_035468285.1 Acidimicrobiia bacterium
ATGCACGAGCTGCTCGCGGCGATTCCCGGTGTGCAGTGCCTCGAGCCCCAAGGTGCCTTCTACTGCTTCCCGTCCTTCCAGGCGACCCTCGGCCGCGAGCTCGCGGGGCGCACCCCGACGACGAGCCTCGAGCTGTGCGAGCTCGCCCTCGACGAGGTCAAGGTCGCGATGGTTCCCGGCGAGGCCTTCGGCGCGCCCGGGTACGCCCGCATGTCGTTCGCGCTCGGCGACGAGGACCTCGTCGAAGGCGTCGAACGGCTCTCCAAGCTGCTCCGCTGAGCTCCGGAACCCGGGCGATCCCGCCACGGGCCCCGCCCCGGCCCACCCGCCGTCCGTCGGGCCGGCGGCGTTAATCGTCGTGGCGTGCCCGACGCGCCACTACCCTCGGCCGTCGTGACCCCCCGCGTGCTCGTCACCGAAGAGATCGCGGCACGCGGGCTCGACTCCATGCGGGCCGTCGGCCTCGACGTCGACGAGCAGCTCGGCCTGGCCCCCGACGCGCTGCGCGACGCCGTGCACGACGCGGCCGCGCTGGTCATCCGCAGCGCCACGCAGGTCGATGACGCGCTCCTCGCCGCCGCCCCCGAGCTCGTCGTGGTCGGTCGGGCCGGCATCGGGCTCGACAACATCGACGTCGACGCCGCGACACGCCGGGGCGTCATGGTCGTCAACGCCCCGCAGTCGAACGTCTTGTCGGCGGCGGAGCACACCCTGGCGCTCCTCCTCGCCCAGGCCCGCAACATCCCCCAGGCTGACGCCGACCTCCGCCACGGGGAGTGGAACCGGTCCCGTTGGGAGGGGGTGGAGCTGCACGCTAAGACGCTCGGCATCGTCGGGCTCGGCCGCGTCGGGGTGCTCGTCGCGCAACGCGCCCACGCGTTCGGGATGCAGCTCCTCGCCTACGACCCGTTCGTGAGCGCCGACCGGGCCCGCCAGCTCGGCGTGACCCTCATCCCCGCGCTCGACGAGCTGGTCCGTCAAGCCGACTTTCTCACCATCCACCTCCCCAAGACCTCCGAGACCATCGGGCTCGTCGACGCCGACCTGCTCAGCCACGCCAAGCCGACGCTCCGAATCGTCAACACCGCTCGTGGCGGGATCATCGACGAGGCCGCGCTCGCCGACGCGCTGCGCGACGGCCGGATCGCCGGCGCGGCCATCGATGTCTGGGCCCGCGAGCCGACGACCGAGTCGCCCCTGTTCGTGCTGCCCACCGTCGTGGCGACACCGCACCTCGGGGCATCGACCGCGGAAGCCCAGGACAAGGCGGGCCAGACCATCGCTGAGCAGGTGATCCTCGCCCTCCGCGGCGACTTCGTGCCGTATGCGGTGAACCTCGCGGCCACCGAGGCGAACGCGACGGTGCAGCCGTTCCTGCCGCTCGCCGAGCGTCTTGGTCGGCTGTTCACTGCTCTCGCCGGCGGGGTCGTCGACTCGCTGGAGATCTCCTACGAGGGCGAGATCGCCGACTACGACTGCCGGGTTCTGACCCTGGCCGTCCTCAAGGGGGTCTTGCAGCGCGTCGTCGACGAACCGGTCTCGTTCGTGAACGCACCCCAGCTCGCGCAGAGCCGCGGGCTCAACATCCGGGAGACGACCTCGTCGTCCGCGCTCGACTACGTCAATCTCATCACCCTGC
Source organism: Acidimicrobiia bacterium (assembly GCA_035468285.1). GTDB lineage: Bacteria > Actinomycetota > Acidimicrobiia > IMCC26256 > PALSA-555 > PALSA-555. Next base: position 1,640 of record DATISY010000014.1, read on the forward strand.
GCGGCGAGCGCGAGCAAGGGCCGGTCCATGTCGCCGGCACCCTGTTCGGCAAACGGGCCGCGCCGCGCATCGTCGGGATCGACGGTCACAGCGTCGACGTCCCCCCTTCCCAGCACATGCTCGTCGTTCGCAACGCGGACGAACCCGGGATGATCGGCACCGTGGGCACCATCCTCGGCGAGGCCGGCGTCAACATCGCCGACATGGACGTCGGGACCAACGCCGACGGCGCGCCCGCGCTCATGGCGATCTCGGCCGACGCGCCCGTGCCCCGCACCGTCGTCGACCGGCTCCGTGCCGAGCCCGGCATCCTCGACGCCCGCGCCCTCGAGCTCGACTGACGTTGCTCAGCGCTTGGCGGCGCGCAGCCCGTCCGCCTCCGCAGCGGCGTCGTCCCGGTAGCAGCGGTCGGGACGGGTGCGCTCGTAGCTCTGCCCACCCGGACGGTGATAGATGCCGCTGCGCAGCTTCGCCTTCACCGGATGCGACGCTGGGCACACCCCGTCGACGGGCTCCCGCCACGCCGGAGACGTATCCGGCTCCGCGTCGACCGTGCGCGACTGGGGCGGGAACGGGAACGGCTGCGGGTCCCCGCCGACCCCGCCGCTCTGGTTCGCGACGACGACCCGCCACACCGCGTACGCGCCGCCCGCGAGCAGCGCGACCCCTATCGCCCGCCGCACCGTCTTGGCCCGCATCGCTCCCGATGGTCGCACGCGCCGGCCAATCGACTTGTAATTCGTCGCGATCATCGCCATGATGGTGGGCGATGTCTGAGCACGCCGACCGAATCTTCGACCACCAGAGCCTGCTCCTTACGTAGCGGCGAGCACTGTCGTGCTCGCGGACGCCTCCTCGTGCCTTCGGGCCGGGGAGGTTTTTCGTTGGACGGACCAAGCAAACCCAGACGGGAGCCCGTGATGACCGACCAGGTGAAGATCTTCGACACCACCCTGCGTGACGGCGAGCAGTCGCCCGGGATCTCCCTCGACGTCGCCGAGAAGCTCGAGATCGCCGAACAGCTGGCCCGTCTCGGGGTCGACATCATCGAGGCCGGGTTCCCGATCGCCAGCCCGGGGGACTTCGACGCCGTCGAGGCCATCGCCCGCGGGGTGCGCGGCCCGGTGATCACCGCGCTGTCCCGCACCGGCTTCCAAGACATCGACCGGGCCTGGGAAGCGGTGCAGCACGCCGAGCATCCCCGGATCCACGTGTTCATCGCCACCTCCCTCATCCACATGAAGAAGAAGCTGCGGATGACCGAGGACCAGGTGAAAGCCGAGGTCGTCGCCGGTGTCAGCCGGGCCCGCTCCTACACCGACGACGTCGAGTTCTCCCCCGAGGACGGCAGCCGCTCCGACGTCGACTTCATGTGCGACGTGCTCCAGCTCGCGGTCGACAACGGGGCCACCACCCTGAACATCCCCGACACCGTCGGGTATGGCGTCCCGGACGAGTTCGGGCGCCTCATCGCGCGCATCATCGAGCGGGTCACGGGCGACTACGTCGTCTCCACCCACTGCCACAACGACCTCGGCCTCGCGGTCGCGAACTCCCTCGCCGGGGTGCGCGCCGGCGCCCGCCAGATCGAATGCGCCGTGAACGGGCTGGGGGAGCGGGCCGGCAACGCCGCGCTCGAAGAGATCGTGATGGCGATCAAGACCCGCCGGGACTTCTTCGACGGCGTCGAGACCGGTGTCCGCACCGAGGAGCTGGCCCGCACCTCCCGGCTGGTGTCCCGAATGACCGGCTACCCCGTGCAGTACAACAAGGCCGTCGTCGGCCGCAACGCCTTCGCGCACGAAGCCGGCATCCACCAGCACGGCGTGCTCGAGGACCGCGAGACCTACGAGATCATCGATGCGTCCACCGTCGGCCAAGAGGCCGCTCAGATCGTCCTGGGTAAGCACTCCGGACGGCACGCCTTCGCCGACACGCTCGAGAAGATGGGGCTTCGCCTCCACGGCGACGCGCTGAACCAGGCGTTCCGACGGTTCAAGGAGCTCGCCGACCGCAAGGTGCAGCTCACCGACGCCGACCTCGAAGCGATCGTCGCCGAAGAGCTCGGTACCGGCGCCGTGCACCGGTACGCGATCGCCAGCCTCGACGTGCACGGCGGTACGCAGGCCACACCCGTCGCGAAGGTCGTCCTCACCGACGGTGACGGCAAGGTCGACGCCGAAGCCGAAGGCAACGGGATGGTCGACGCCGTCATCGCCGCGATCGCCAAGGCCACCGGCGTGACCGGGACCGTCCTCGACTTCAAGGTGTCGTCGGTCACCGGCGGCGGTGACGCGCTCGGAGACGTCGTCATCCAGCTCGAAGCCGACGGGCACACCGCCTCGGGACGAGGCCTCGCCACCGACATCGTCGAGGCATCCGCCCGTGCGTACCTCAACGCGGTCAACAAGCTGGTCCGGCTGCGCGACCGGGCCCCCCGGGAACGGACGGTGGGACCATGACGGTCAACCTGTGGGCCGACTCGGCTCACGCCCGGGACTACCTGGAGCGCCGCCGCCACATCCCGCACCGCGACGAGGGCTACGCCGCGCTGCTCGAGTTCCTGCCCCCAGCCCCGCGACGGATCCTCGACCTCGGCACCGGCGACGGGTACCTGTTCGCGCTGATCCGCGACCACCACCCCGACGTCACCGGCGTCGCCGCGGACTTCTCGGCCGAGATGCTGGAACGAGCCCGCGACGGCTTCGCCGACACCGCCGTCGACGTCGTCGAGCACAACCTCGACGCGCCGCTCCCGGCGTCATGGGGCAAGTTCGACGTCATCGTCTCCGCGTTCGCGATTCACCACGTGGCCGACGACCGCAAACACACCCTCTACCGCGAGGTGTACGACCGGCTCACCCCGGGCGGGCTCTTCGCCAACCTCGAGCACGTCGCGTCCGCGACCCCCGAGCTCCACGAGGCATTCCTGTACGCCATCGGCTCCTCACCCGAACAGGACGACCCCTCCAACCAGCTCGCCGGCGTCGGCGAGCAGCTCGCGTGGCTCCGAGGCCACGGATTCGAACAGGTCGACTGCCACTGGAAATGGCGCGAGCTGGCCCTGCTCGCCGGGACCCGGGCCGCCTGAGCCCGCCGGTCAGCGCTGCTCGGCGACGACGAGCGAGGACCCGACGACCCCGTCGCGCATCGCCCGTCCCGCGAGAGGACCCGTTCGACCGCCGTCTCGAAGCCGAAGGTCGCGAGGGGCCGGAAGCTCCGCGAGGCGGACCGTCCCGGAGGTGGCCGTCGATCTGGTCGACCAGGCCTGTGCGCCGCCCACCCCGGACGGGTCCCCGACGGGACGGGGCGAGCCTCCCGACCGGGTGACCACCGAGGGTGAGATCCGGGCTTCAGGTCGACGGGGGAGGTGCCGATCCATGCCTGTCGGACGAATCTGGGCTGGAAGGAACGGGCGGTGCGTGTATTGGCGGTCGGGGCGCATCCCGACGACGTGGAACTCGGTTGCGGGGCGACGTTGCTGCGCCATGTGGCCCGGGGCGACGAGGTCACGATCCTGGTCATGACGGCCGGGCAGCGCGGTCTCGTCGAGGGCATGAGCCGCCTGACGGAGCAAGAAGACGCCGCCGAGCGGCTCGGCGTCCGGCTGTGCTGGGGCGGCTTCGAAGACGGCCTGATCCCCGACGGCCCCGACGCGATCAACGTGATCGACGACATCATCGCGACCTGCGGGGCGGAGACCCTCTATTCGCACGCCCCCAACGACCCCCACCAGGACCACCGGGCCACCGCGACGGCGAGCCTCGCGGCCGGCCGGCGCCTCCCGACGGTGTTGCGGTTCGAGACCCCCTCGACGCTGGCCTTCGAGCCGACGATCTACGTCGACGTGGCCGAGACCCTGGACCGCAAGATGGCGGCGCTGCGGTCACACCTGTCGCAGGTGCTGCGCCAGGGCCCCGTCGATCTCGAGGCCATCGAAGCGCAGGCCCGGTTCCGGGGCTCTCAGGGCCGGATCCGCTACGCCGAAGCGTTCGAAGCGGCTCGGCTGGCGTGGGACCTCGCGACGCCCGACGCTTCCCCCGAGACGGTCGCCCCCGTGCGGGCGCTCAGCTCGGTGTCGACGGCGTAAGGCTCGGCAGCCAGTCACCCCGCCGGGTCTCGTACCCGGCGATGTCGTCGCCGTGCTGCAACGTCAGGGCGATGTCGTCGAGGCCGTGGACCAGGCGGTGCTGGGTGTGCTCGTCGAGCTCGAACGGCTCGTCGAGGTCGAGGGCGGGGACCGCGACGCGCCGGTCGACGACGTCGACGACGATCTCGAGCGTGGGGTCGTCCTCCACCGCGTCGAGGATCCGGCGGACGACGGGGTCGGGCAGCAGGACCGGGATCAGCCCGCCCTTCAGGGCGTTGTTGCGGAAGATGTCCCCGAACCGGGGCGCGATGACCGCTTCGAACCCGTAGTCCTGCAACGCCCACACCGCGTGCTCACGTGAGGAACCGGTGCCGAAGTTGGGTCCGGCGACGAGGACCCGGATGTCATCGTGTTGGAACTGGGCCTGGTTCAAGACGAAGTCGCTGCTCTCCCGCCACTCCGAGAACAGTCCCTTCCCGAAGCCGGTCCGCTCCACCCGCTTCAACCAGTCGCTGGGGATGATCTGATCGGTGTCGACGTCGGATCGGTCGAGCGGCACCGCCCGCCCGACGATCTCGCGCACAGGTTCCATCGGCTACTCCAGGTCCTCGGGGGTCGCGAAGCGGCCCGCCACCGCGGTCGCCGCCGCGACCGCGGGTGACACCAGATGGGTGCGGCCGCCCTTGCCCTGGCGGCCCTCGAAGTTCCGGTTCGACGTGGACGCACACCGTTCCCCCACCGCGAGCTTGTCGGGGTTCATCGCCAGACACATCGAGCATCCCGGCTCCCGCCACTCGAACCCCGCCGAGCTGAACACCCGATCGAGACCCTCCGTCTCGGCTTGGGTCTTCACCTGATGCGACCCCGGCACGACCAACGCCCGGATCCCGTCCCGCACCGACCGTCCCGCCAGCACCCCGGCGGCGGCCCGCAGGTCCTCGATCCGCGCGTTGGTGCACGATCCGATGAACACCGTGTCGACCGGGATGTCGCGCATCGCCGTGCCCGCCTGCAAACCCATGTAGCGCAACGCCAACCGGGCGGCGTCGCGCTGATGCGGCTCGTCGAAGGAGTCGGGGTCCGGGACCTGGTCGTCGATCGTGACCGTCTGACCCGGGTTCGTGCCCCACGACACCGAGGGGCGCAGCTCGGCCGCGTCGAGGTGCACCTCGCGGTCGAAGCGGGCGTCGTCGTCGGTGGGCAGCGACCGCCACTCGTCCAAAGCCCGCTCCCACGCCGGGCCGGACGGCGCGAACCGGCGGCCCTCCAGGTACGCGAACGTCGTGTCGTCGGGGGCGATGAGCCCGGCTCGGGCGCCCGCCTCGATCGACATGTTGCAGACCGTCATCCGGCCCTCCATCGAGAGCCCCCGGATCGCCGAGCCCCGGTACTCGATGATCGAGCCGATCCCGCCCGCGGTGCCGATGCGGGCGATGATCGACAGGACCACGTCCTTGGCGGTCACGCCCGCCGGCAGGTCACCCTCGACGGTCACCGCCATCGTCCCTGGCCGGGCCTGGGGCAGCGTCTGGGTCGCGAGGACGTGCTCCACCTCGCTGGTCCCGATCCCGAACGCCAACGCCCCGAACGCCCCGTGGGTCGACGTGTGCGAATCGCCGCACACGACCGTCATGCCGGGCAGCGTGAGGCCCTGCTCCGGGCCGATGATGTGGACGATGCCCTGTCCGGGGTCGCCCCGTCCGTACAGCTGCACCCCGAACTCGGCGCAGTTCGACGCCAGCACCGCGATCTGCTTCGCCGAGATCGGGTCGGCGATCGGCTGGTCGACGTCGGTCGTGGGGACGTTGTGATCCATCGTCGCGACGGTCAGGTCGGGTCGCCGCACCGTCCGGCCCGACAGCCGCAACCCGTCGAACGCCTGGGGCGATGTCACCTCGTGGATCAGGTGCAGGTCGATATAAAGGAGGTCCGGCTCACCAGAAGCCGCGCGCACGACGTGGCGCTCCCATACCTTGTCCGACAGCGTGCCCATCTCGACCTCCGTTCCGGTCCCTAGTCTGCCAGGGCCGATTCGCGTCCCGGTCCGGGTTCTCGAGGGCCGGATCGAAGGAGCCGGTTCATCGCGCCGAAACGAGGCCGTCACACGTCCCCCCTACGGTCGGGACGGTCATGGCTGACGTCGTCCTCGTTCGCTGGCCCGACGAGAGCGAGCGGCTCGAGACGCTCCGCTCGGCGGGGACGCCCCGCCTCCTCCTCGTCGCGGCCGACGAGGCACCCCCGGTCACGGTCGACCCCCTCGAGGACTGGGTCCGCCTTCCCGCCGACGAGGCGGAGATCCGGGCCCGGCTCGCGACCTTGTCGTCCCGGGCCGGCAACGACCAGCCGACTCCGGCGGTCGACGCCGACGGCCTCCTCCACTACGGCGACCGATGGGTCGCGCTGTCTCCCGTCGAGCAGGCCCTCGCCGCGGTGCTCACCGAGCGCTTCGGCGCGGTCGTCGGCCGTGACGTCCTCGCCCGCCGCGCCTGGCCCGACGGCGTCCCCACCCGCAATGCCCTCGACGTCCACGTCCTGCGGATCCGACGCCGCATCGCCGGTCTCGGCCTCGAGCTGCGCACCGTCCGGTCACGCGGGTACCTCCTCCAGAGCGTCGCGACCGACGGTCACTGACCGCACCATGCAGGTCGGCGTCGACACGGGCGGCACGTTCACCGACCTGGTGACCGACACCGGCACGGTCGTCAAGGTCCTGTCCACGCCGGACCATCCCGACCAGGCCGTACGCGAGACCATCGAGCGCGTGACGACGAGCCGTCCCGCGCTCCTCGCCCACGGCACGACCGTCGCCACCAACGCCCTGCTCGAAGGGCGCGGGGGACGCGTCGCGCTGATCGCGACCGCCGGATTCGCCGACGTCATCGAGATCGCCCGGCAGGCCCGTCCCTCGCTCTACGACCCGCACGTCGACCGCCCTCCACCGCTCGTGCCCCGCGACCGGCGCCTCGAGGTCGCCGGCCGCCTCGACGGCACGGGCCACGAGCTCGAGCCGCTCGACCCCGCCACCGTCCCCACGACTCCCACCGACGTGGACGCGGTCGCCGTCGCCTTGCTGCACGCCGACCTCGATCCCATCCACGAGCAGACGGTCGCCACGGTGCTGCGCGACCGCGGTGTGGACGTCACCTGCTCCCACGAGGTGTCACCCCAGTTCCGCGAGTACGAGCGCACCGTGACGACGGTCGCCAACGCCCTGCTCCGCCCGGCGTGTCGCGGCTACCTGCACCGCCTCGGCCATCTGGGCGACGAGGTCCTGGTCATGACCTCCGCGGGTGGGCTCATGGCGGTCGAGGACGCCGCCGCCCTCCCGGCCGCGCTGCTGCTCTCCGGGCCGGCCGCGGGCGTCCAAGCCGCCGCCGCGATCGCTGCCGCCTGCGGTTACCCCGACGCGGTGTCGTTCGACATGGGCGGGACGAGCACCGACGTCTGCCTCGTGCGCGGCGGCGCCCCCGAGCCCGCCGGAACCCTCGACGTCGCGGGCTACCCCATCCGCCTCCCCGCGATCGACGTGCACACCATCGGGGCGGGCGGCGGCTCCATCGCCACCATCGACCGTGGCGGCGCGCTCACCGTCGGGCCGCGCAGCGCCGGCGCCGTCCCCGGACCGGCCTGCTACGGACGGGGCGGCACCGCGCCCACCGTCACCGACGCCGACCTCGTCCTGGGCCGCATCGATCCGTCGGCGGCGTTCCCCGACCTCGGGGCCCTCGACGTCGACGCCGCGCGCGGCGCCCTCGACCGGGCCGCCACCCCCGCGGCCGGGGTCATCGGCGTCGTCGACGCCGCGATGCAAGAAGCGGTCCGGGCCGTCAGCGTCGCCCGCGGGGTCGATCCCCACCAGCTCGCGCTCGTCGCGTTCGGCGGCGCCGGCCCGCTCCACGGCTGCGCGGTCGCCGACGCACTCGGCATGCCGGCCGTGATCGTCCCGCCCCGCGCCGGGGTCCTCTCGGCCCTCGGGCTCCTCTGGTCCCCCCGCCGTCGCGAGCTCGTCCGCACCTGGCCCACCCCCGATGATCGCGACGGGCTCCATGACGCGTTGGCGTCCCTCGGTGCCGACGCGGCCCGCCTCGTCGGGAGCGACGCCGTCGTGAGCACCGCGCTCGACTGCCGCTACGCCGGCCAGAGCCACGAGCTCACCGTGGCCCACATCGAGGACTTCCACGCCGAGCACGCCCGCCGCAACGGCTACGCCCGACATGACGTCGCCGTCGACGTGATCGCTCTCCGCGCCCGCGCGTCCCGCCCCGCGCCCCTCACCCCTGACGCCCTGCCCGCCGTCGCGCGCCCCACGGTCCACGGACCGGACGTCGTCGCCGAGCCGGACTGCACCGTCTGGGTGCCCGCCGGTTGGACGGCGACCCCCGGACCGCTCGGCGCATGGCTGGTCCGTCGAGACGGCGAACCGCGATGAGCCTCGACCCCGCCGCCCTCCAGGTCCTCATCGCGCGCCTCACCGGTGTCGCCGACGAGATGGGCCTGGTGCTGCGCCGTGCCGCGTCGAGCCCCAACATCAAGGAACGGGCCGACTGCTCCGCGGCGCTGTTCACCGCCGCCGGCGAGCTGCTCGTCCAAGCCGAGCACATCCCCGTGCATCTCGGCTCGATGCCGGCTGCCGTCCGGGCCGCGATCGACGCGGCTGGCAGCACCGACGCCACCTGGGTCCTGAACGACCCGTTCGCTGGTGGCACCCACCTCAATGACGTCACCGTCGTCACGCCGGTCCGCACCCGGGGCACGCTCGTCGGCTGGGTCGCGAACCGGGCCCACCACGCCGACCTCGGCGGCATGGCCCCCGGCTCGATGCCGCCCGACGCGCTCGAGATCGCCCAAGAAGGGCTTCGAATACCGGCCGTGCGCCTCACCACCGACGTCGCCGCCGTCATCGTGGCCAGCTCTCGGGCTCCGGAGGAGCGACGCGGCGACCTCGAAGCCCAACTCGGCGCCAACGAGATCGGCGCGCGCCGGATGGCCGCCATCGTCGACGACCTGGGCGCTACCGCACCGCTCGCCGACATCCTCGACTACGGGGAACGGCGGGCCCGCGCCGCGCTACGTGACCTGCCCGACGGGCAATGGTCCTACACGGACGTCCTCGACTCCGCCGGTCCCCGCCCCGCGCAACAGACCCCGACCCGGATCATGGTCACCGTGACGTTGGACCAAGACACTGCCACCTTCGACTTCACCGGAACTGATCCGCAGCGGCCCGGCAACGTCAACGCCGTCGAGGCCGTGACCGTCAGCGCGGTCGCGTTCGCGCTGCGCGCCGCGACCGACCCCGGAATCCCCGCCAACGGTGGCGCGACCCGCCCACTCCGTGTGATCGCGCCCCCCGGGTCGGTCGTTGCCGCCGTCCCCCCCGTCGCCGTCGGCGCCGGCAACGTCGAGGTCAGCCAACGCGTCGCCGACGTCTGCCTCGGAGCGCTCGCCGCCGCGCTTCCCGGACGGCTCGGCGCCGCCGGCCAAGGCACCATGAACAACGTCCTCCTCGGCGGCCCAGGATGGGTGTACTACGAGACCATCGGCGGGGGACAGGGAGCCCGCCCCTGGCGCGACGGCATGAGCGGCGTGCACACCGCGATGACCAACACCCGCGACACGCCCGTCGAGGCGCTCGAGCGGACCTTGCCGCTGCGCGTCCGGCGCTACGCACTGCGTCCCGCGACGGGCGGCGCCGGCCAGCACCGGGGCGGCGACGGCATCGAACGCGACCTGGAGGTCCTCGAGGAGACCGTCGTGTCCCTCGTCACCGAGCGACGAGTCACCGCGCCGTGGGGCCTCGACGGAGGCGAGCCCGGCGCCCGCGGTGAGAACTGGCTCCTCCCCGACGGGGACGAGACCCGCGCCCAGCCCCTCCCCGACAAGGTGACCGTGACGCTCCGCCCCGGCGACGTGGTGCGCGTCCGCACCCCGGGGGGCGGGGGCTACGGGACGCCCGGGACGTGATCAGTACCAGATCGCGACGGGGCGACCCGCAGCGTCATGCTCGGCGGGATCGGGGACGCAGCGCTGCGTCCCGGCGGCGATGCGCGCCGCGGACCAGGCGACGGCGGCCGCGTCGAGCACGTCGTCGGGCGCCGCGCCCCCCGCGGCACCGAGCTCGTCCGGCACCCCGATCCCCACGTCGGCGAGCAGTCGGGCCCGGGTCCGGTGCCCCGCCCACGTCCGCTTCGGGTCCTCGACGACGGAGCCCGCCATGGCGGCGAAGGACAGCTCCGGGTGCACCTCGAAGATCCGGGCGGGGGCGCGCTGCCAGTGCGGCTCGACGTCAAGCATCTTGTGCGCCAAATTCCACGCCTGGGCGCTCACGCCACGACCGTGGCGTTCCCGGCACCACCGGTTCGCGGTCCCGTGATCCGGTGCCTCGAGCACGTCCCGGGGGGGCGGGTCGAACACCGATGTTCCCCGTCGACCGAGGAGACGTCGCGCGGCGCCGTCAGCGGCGCGGATCGGCCCGTTCGATCCCAGGGGGATGTCAACGCCGATGACCGTCGCCTCGTCGTCGACCAGGTCCGCGAACCGGGCCGCGAATCGTGCCGCGGCGAAACGACCTCGCTCCAGCGCAACCGCGATCCAGCCGGCCCGGCAACCGTCGACGCCGAGAACCCGGCTCACACCGCGGGGCGGACGCTCACGACCTCGACCTTGAACGTGCGGCGCGGTCCGGCGTACTGCACCACCTGTCCGGGGCTGGCGCCGAGCACGGCCTTCCCAAGCGGGGACCCCACCGACAAGACGTCGTAGGACTCGTGACGCTCCTCGATGGAGCCGACCAGGTACTCCACGGTCTGGTCGTCGTTGTCCATGCGGATCTCGACGATCGTTCCCGGCTCGACATAGTTCCCGGCGGAGCTCTCGACAAGCACCGCGCCCCGCAGGATCGCCTCGATGTGGCGGACCCGGGCCTCGTTGTGGCCCTGCTCGTTCTTGGCCGCGTCGTAGTCCGCGTTCTCCCGGATGTCGCCGTGCTCACGCGCCCGCTCGATCCACTGGGAGATCTGCTTGCGCTTGACCGTCGTCCGCTCCTCCAGCTCCTGGCGGAGACGGTCGTAGGCATCACGCGTCAAATGCACCTGCTCCATCTTCGGAGCGTACCCGGGGCCTGTGACTGGGAAATCATGAGTTGGCCAAGAACCGGTACATTCCTTTACAGCCGGGCGACGGCGGCGGCGACGAAGGCGTCGAGGCGGTCCCGGGCGACCGGGCCGAGCAGGTCGGCGACGTCGAGGAAGTCGACCGCGCTCACCAGGTCCCAGTACGGGTCGTACTCGGCTGCGCCCACCGTGGCGCGGAGCGCCTCGGCCGCTTCGACGCCGATGTCCTGGGCCACGTTGCACCGGCAGTGCCCCAGGTCGGCGTCCGCCGGCCCGACCGATGCCTCCACCCAGTCCACGACCCCAGACACCCGATCGCCGACCCACAGCACGTTCGTCGGTTGGAAGTCCCGGTGGAGGAACACGGGCGACCCGGCCGGTTCCGGGGCGCGAGCCCGTGCGAGCGCGCTGGCCCACGCCGACGGGACCCGAGACCACGTGGGAGGCGCGAGGGCGCGGCTCGTCGCGTACCAGGGTCGGTAGGGGCGCAACCCCGGCGGGATCGGGGTGGCGTGGATCGTGGCCGCCAGGTCGGCCAAGCCCCGCAGCCACGGGTCCAGGCTCCGTGGAGTGCGGACGACGATGCCGGGGAGGCGGCGGGTCAGGACCGCCGGCGCGCCCGCGTCGGTGCCGGTCGGGTCCACGGCCACGAGCCGCGGTGCCGGCACGGGACCCTCGGCGAGGGCGTCGAGGACGGCGGCCTCGCGAGCTGCGAGGTCGGGCTCCCGGCTCAGCCACGCCGCGTCCAGGAAGCGGCGCAGGACCAGCGCGTCGCCCTTCCCGGCGCCGTCCACGACGTCGAGGGCCGTGACCTCCGAGCTCGTGCCCTGCTCGAACGGAGCCGATTCGCGCACCGTCGACCCCGGTCCGAGGACCTGATGCACCCAGCGGCTCGCGGTCGTGTCCACGCCGCGAGTCTGACCGAAGACGTTTGACCGCGCCCCGTGGTCCTGCGACAATGGATCGCCCATGCAGCCGCTCACCGCACAAATCGTTATCGACTAGCAGGCGCCGAACCCCGGCGTCTGCGTCCGACCGTCCACCTCGGTGGGCGGTTTTTCATTGCGGGGACCGCCAGGCTGGACACCCCATGGAGACCAACACGTGACCCACCAGATCGGGATCATCGGCGGCGACGGCATCGGCCCCGAGGTCGTCGCCGAGGCGACAAAGGTCCTCGACGCGACCGGTGTCGCCTACACGCCCGTCGCGTTCGACCTCGGCGGCCACCGCTACCTCCGCGACGGCGAGGTGCTGCCCGCCGCCGACCTCGAAGCCATCCGCGACCTCGCCGCCGTGCTGCTCGGCGCGGTCGGCATCCCCGAGGTCCCGCCGGGCGTCATCGAGCGGGGCCTGCTCCTCGCGTTGCGGTTCGAGCTCGACCTCTATGTGAACGTTCGGCCCTTCGTCGCCCCGCCGAGCCCCCACAACGGCGGGGTCGACATGGTCGTGGTGCGCGAGAACACCGAAGGCTCCTACGCGGGGGAGGGCGGCCTGCTCCGAAAGGGCACACCCCACGAGATCGCCACCCAGGGCTCCGTCAACACCCGGTTCGGGGTCGAGCGGTGCGTGCGCTTCGCATTCGAGCTGGCCCGCAGCCGCGACCGCAAGCATCTGACCCTCGTGCACAAGACGAACGTGCTCACCTTCGCCGGTGACCTCTGGCAGCGGACCTTCGAGGAGGTCGCACGGGACCACGACGACGTGCAGACGACCTATCATCATGTCGACGCGGCGTGCATCTACTTCGTGAAAGACCCGGGCCGCTACGACGTCATCGTGACCGACAACCTGTTCGGCGACATCCTCACCGACCTCGGCGGTGCCGTCTCGGGAGGGATCGGCCGGGCCGCGTCGGCGAACCTCAACCCCGACCGGACCGGCCCGTCACTCTTCGAGCCGGTCCACGGGTCCGCCCCCGACATCGCGGGCCAGGGCGCCGCCGATCCCCGCGCCGCGATCATCTCGGCGGCCATGATGCTGGAGTTCCTCGACGAGCGCGACGCGGCCGAGCGGGTCCGCGACGCCGTCGCCAAATCCGATGACGTGACGGGAACGACGAGCGAGATCGGCGACGCCGTCGCCGAGCGCGTGTAGAGGAGAGTGGGGCTATGCCCATCGAGAAGACCGACAAGATCTGGATGGACGGGACGCTCGTCAACTGGGACGACGCGAACGTTCACATCCTCACCCACACCCTGCACTACGGCTCCGGGGTGTTCGAAGGGATCCGCGCGTACCCGACGTCACGGGGCCCGGCCGTGTTCCGGCTGACCGACCACATGCAGCGACTCCACGATTCCGCGTCATTGCTGCACATGGATCTGCCGTACTCGGTCGAGGAGCTGGTCGAGGCGACGAAGGAGACCATCCGGGCCAACCGGCTCGACTCCTGCTACATCCGTCCGATCGCGTTCCTCGGCTACGGCGAGATGGGCCTCAACCCGCTCCCGTGCCAGGTGAACGTCTCGATCGCGGTGTGGCCGTGGGGCAGCTACCTCGGTGACGAGGGCCTCGAGCGCGGCGTCCGGATGAAGATCTCGACGTGGCGGCGCATGGATCCCAACATCAACCCCGTCGCGGCCAAAGGGACCGGCATCTACATCAACTCGAGCCTGGCGAAGGTCGAGGCGCTGCACGGCGGCTACGACGAGGCGATCCTGCTCAACACCGCCGGCTCCGTCGCGGAAGCGACCGGCGAGAACGTGTTCGTGATCAAGAACGGTGTGCTGCTCACTCCGCCACTGTGGGCCGGGGCCCTCGAAGGGCTCACCCGCGACTCCGTCATGACGATCGCGCGCGACTTCGGCTACGACGTGCGGGAGCAGAACCTGTTGCGCACCGACCTCTACCTCGCCGACGAAGCCTTCCTCTGTGGGACCGCCGCCGAGGTGGTCCCGATACGCGAGGTCGATGACCGCGAGATCGGCGACCCGGGCGAAATCACCCGCAAAATCCAAGAGACCTACTTCGCGATCGTCCACGGTCAGGTCGACAAGTACGCCGACTGGTTGGAATACAGCGATGGCTGACCCGACCCCCCGGAAGGTCGAGATCTACGACACCACACTCCGGGACGGCTCCCAGCTCGAAGGGATCTCGCTCACCGTCGACGACAAGCTGCGGATCACCGAACAGCTCGACTGGCTCGGTGTCGACTTCGTCGAGGCCGGCTGGCCTGGCTCGAACCCCAAGGACGACGAGGTCTTCCGCCGCGCCCCCGCCGAGCTCGACCTCCAGCACGCCACCCTCGTCGCGTTCGGTTCGACGCGGCGGGTCAAGGGCAAGGTCGACTCCGACGACACGCTCCGCCACCTCGTCGACGCCGGGACCGGGACGGTCTGCATCGTCGGCAAGACGTGGGACTACCACGTCACCGAGGCCCTCGGCACCACGCTCGACGAGGGTGTGGCCATGGTCTCAGACTCGGTCGGGTTCCTGCGCCGCGCCGGGCTCGACGTCTTCTTCGACGCCGAGCACTTCTTCGACGGCTATCAGCACAACCCAGAGTTCTCCCTCCGGGTCCTCGAGGGTGCCGCTGAGCAAGGCGCCGCCCGCCTCGTGCTGTGCGACACCAACGGCGGCACCCTGCCTCACGACGTCGAGCGGATCGTCGCGGCCGTTGTCGACTATTTCGGCGGCGATGTCGGTGTCGCCATCCACGCCCACGACGACGCTGGGACCGGCGTCGCGAACGCGCTCGCCGGCGTGCGCGGCGGCGCGATCCAGGTGCAAGGCACGATCAACGGGTACGGCGAACGCACCGGCAACTGCAACCTCACCACGATCATCCCGAACCTCGCGCTCAAGATGGGGATCGAGACGATCCCTGCCGACCGACTCGAGCGGCTCACGCCGGTCGCGCATCACATCGCCGAGCTCGTCAACATGGCTTTGAACCCGCAGGCGCCCTACGTGGGCAGCTCCGCGTTCGCCCACAAGGCCGGACTGCATGTCAGCGCCATCGCGAAGCGCCCGGACGCCTACGAGCACGTCGCCCCCGACGAGGTCGGCAACGGCACGCGGTTCGTCGTCTCCGAGCTCGCCGGGCGCTCCACGATCCTGCTCAAGGCCAAAGAGCTCGGGCTCACCCTTGACGGGCCGCAGGTCAACGACGTCGTCGACCGGCTCAAGCAGCTCGAGCACGAGGGCTACCACTTCGAGGTCGCCGACGGTTCCCTCGAGCTCCTCATGCGCCGCGCCACCGGCTGGGAGCAGCCGTGGTTCGAGGTCGAGTCGTTCCGGGTCATGACCGACGACCGGCCGGCCGAGGACCTCGGCGCCGTGAGCACCGAGGCGACGATCAAGGTCCACGTCGACGGCGAGCGCATCATCCGCGCCGCCGAGGGCAATGGGCCCGTCAACGCGCTCGACAGCGCGTTGCGAGCCGCGCTGGGGGCCCGCTTCCCGGCGCTCGAGCGGGTGCACCTCACCGACTACAAGGTGCGCGTCCTGGACACCCAGAGAGGCACGGGCGCCGTCACCCGGGTCCTCATCGACTCCACGAACGGGGACCGGTCCTGGACGACCATCGGCGTGAGCGAGAACATCATCGAGGCGTCCTGGCAGGCTCTCTATGACTCCCTCGTCTACGGTCTGCTCCTCGACCCGGGCAGCACCTAGCCCACCTCTCCAAGCCGAGGACGATCACCGTGGCCGCCGATCCGTTCGTCGCCCCTACGCTCGACGACACGCCCCGCCAGCAACCCAACCTGGCCCCCGGGGTGCACATGCCCGCGGCGCGGCCCTGGCGACCGGACCGGCCGGGCGACGTCGTCGCCTACGGCCAGCCCCACGGGAAGCTGCTCGGCGACCCCGGACCAAACATCGGCTACGCCCTCACGCTCGCGTTACGGCTGCACGACAAGGTGCAACTCGCGCCCACCGAGCACCTCGACGACGCCATCGCCGTCGTCAGCGAGCTCGCCATGAAGCGAGCAGCCTCCTACGGCCGGGCGCCGGTCATGGCTGACCTGGAAGCCGCCGCGCTCATCCTCGGGTACCTCGGCGGCTGCGACCCCGACGACGCGCTGTGGCGGGTCGAGGCGGTCACCGAAGCGGCCCACGACTACCCGGCCCGCCGGGCCGTCTGCGACGCCGTAGACCTCGACGCGCTCCGCCTCGCCCCCTCCGTCCTGACCAGCCGCACCCGCGAGCTGCGGTCCCAGGTTCGGGCGGCGTGGCGGCCCGGCGACGCCTGACCGGCCGCAACCCCACAACAGCCGGTGCGCATTTGCTGACGTCGGTGTCAGGTTGGTGGGTATCCTCGGCGGCCGGTGAGCACCTTCGTCCTTTCCGCCGAGCACGAGGCGCTCCGGGCCTCGGTCCGGCGCTTCGCCGAAGAGCAGGTCGCGCCGTACGCCGCCGAGGCTGACGAGCGGGCCGAGTTCCCCTGGAAGGCCTTCGAGGCGTACCGCCACTCGGGGTTCATCGGCCTGCCCTACCCGGTGGAGCACGGCGGTGACGGGGCCGACATGGTTGCCTACGCGATCCTCGTCGAGGAGATCGCCCGGGTGGACGCCGCGTCGTCCCTCTTCGTCATCATCAGCCGCCTCGCCAGCGCGGCGATCCTCGCCCACGGGTCTCCCGAGCTCCAGCACCAGGTGATCCCGAAGGTCGCCGCCGGCGACTGGCAAGGCTCCTACTGCCTCTCGGAGCCCCACGCCGGCAGCGACGTCGCCTCCATCACCACGAGGGCCCGCAGGGACGGTGACCATTACGTGCTCTCCGGCCACAAGTTCTGGATCACCAACGCCGGTATCTCGGACTTCTACACCGTGTTCGCCAAGACCGACCCCGACCAGGGACGGCGAGGGATCTCCGCGTTCGTGGTCGAACGCGACGCAGACGGGTTCAGCGTCGGCAAGCTCGAATCGAAGCTCGGTGTCCGGGGCTCACCCACCGGTGAGATCCTCCTCGACGACGTCGCCGTCCCCATCGGGAACCGTGTCGGCGAGGAGAACGAAGCCTTCGGCTACGCCATGGGGGCCCTCAACGGCTCCCGCCCGATCGTCGGCGCGCAAGCCGTCGGGATCGCTCAAGGCGCCCTCGACGTCGCGGCGCGCTACGCCACCGAGCGCTCCCAGTTCGGCAGTCACATCGCTGACTTCCAAGGCGTCCAGTTCATGCTCGCCGACATGGCCACCCGGCTCGAAGCCGCCCGGATGCTCGTCTACCGAGCCGCCTCCATGCTCGACGCCGGCTCACCTGACGTGGCGGCGGCCGCCGCGATGGCGAAGCTGTTCGCCTCCGACGCCGCCATGCAGATCACCACCGACGCCGTCCAGGTGCTCGGCGGAGCCGGCTACACACGCGACTTCCCCGTCGAGCGCATGATGCGAGACGCCAAGATCACCCAGATCTACGAAGGCACCAACCAGATCCAGCGGCTCGTCGTCGCCCGCGGTTTGATCGACCGCCTGCGCCGTTAGCCCGCAGGCCACCGCACCGGCCAGCAGGTCGCGACGCAACCAGGTTCACCCGCCCGGCCGATCAGGGGGGCCCTCACTGGCCCACGAGGTGAGCTTCCCTCGCCGTCGGGCGCTCCGACCCTGACACCTGAGACGGGAGGACCACCCCGCAGAATCCTGAGCCGGAGCGCATCCGCGGACGGGGTGCGGGCCGCTCGGTGTTTGGGGCGGCGGACAATTGGAGATCGGTACGGCGAGACGAGCACGAAGTAGGAGCGGATGGCCGGCGAACTAACAGATCCAGGGCTCATCGGTGTCGCCGACGGGGTGCCGGGCACTTCCCCTGGACCGGGGCGGATGGTGAGCCTGCGAGGTCGTGCTCCCGTCTGGGTATACGAGGAAGCGGGGCCACCGGACGCGCCGGTGCTGGTCCTCCTGCACGGCTTGGGTGTCAGCGCCGTACTGAACTGGGCGGCGGCGTTCCCAGTCCTCGCCCGCAGCTTCCGGGTCATCGCCCCCGACCATCGTGGTCACGGGCGAACCCCTCCGGGCCCGGAGCCGTTCACGCTCGCGGGGAGCGCGGGCGACGCGCTCGCCGTCGCGGATGCGCTCGGCGTCGATCACTTCATCGCCGTCGGCTATTCGATGGGCGGCCCGATCGCCCAGCTCATGTGGCGGAGCCAGCCGAGCCGGGTCGCCGGCCTCGTGCTGGCTGCCACCAGCCGAGACTTCCGGGGACGACCACGCGACCGGATCGGGTTCCAGGCGCTGGGCTTGGCGCTCGCCGGGGTCGGGGTCCCGGGATCGGGCATTCCCCGCGAGGTGGTCCTGCGAGTGCTCGCCCCGCGATTGAGCGGCTCGGCTCGTCGGTGGGTCCTCGACGAGCTTCGGCGAGGGGATTCCCGTCGCATGCTCGAAGCCGCGACCGACTTGGGCCGGTTCAGCTCGCGGACCTGGATCGGCGACGTCGACATCCCGACGTCGGTCATCGTGGCCATGAACGACCAGGTCGTGCCGACCCGCCGCCAGCTCAAGCTGGCCCAGGCGATCCGGGGCTCGGTCGCCGCGTTCGTCGACGGCGACCACTACGCCGCCGGAGGTGAGGTCGCCGAGTACCTGCGGATCCTCGAGCACGAATGCCTCACCGTCCAGCAGCGAGTGGAGGGTGATCTGGACGTGCCACCGGCCTATTGGGACGTGCAGAGCGCCTGACCGGCCGAACGGGCCACCGGGGTCAGGGACCACCCCCAGTCGGCCGGGTCCCCCGCCCGAACTAGCGGCGGTTCTGTTGCGGCTGGTGCGTGCGATCGCCGTGGAGGGCACCTGGTTGCAGCTCGCCCGCGATGATCTGCCGAGCGACCACGCTCAGCAGTCGATTGTGGTCGCGCGCATAACGCCGAAGGAGCGCGAAGGCTTCGTCGACGTCGACCCCGAGCTTCTCCGCCAGCATCCCTTTGGCTTGTTCGATGACGACCCGGGAGTCCAACGCAGCTTCCAGCTGGGACGAATACGCTTGTGAGCTCCGAATGGCCTGCTCTTGCAGAATGCCGATCGTGGCCACATCGGCCATTGCCTGCGCGAGCTCGAGGTCCGGGTCCTCAAGCGCCGTAACGCCCGATGAGAACAAGTTCAGCGCGCCGACGACATTGCTGCGCAACCGCATCGGAACGGCCGACACCGAAGCGAATCCGGCTTCGAACACCCGGGGCGCGAATTGAGGCCAACGAGCCTGGGCGTCGTCTCGTGAGGTGCTGACCACGGGCTTCGCGGTGCGGAACGCCTCGAAGCACGGGCCTTGCTCCAGCTGCAGCTCCAACAACTCGACCA
The DNA here is from genome assembly GCA_035468285.1 of Acidimicrobiia bacterium. Taxonomy (GTDB): domain Bacteria; phylum Actinomycetota; class Acidimicrobiia; order IMCC26256; family PALSA-555; genus PALSA-555. The sequence continues at coordinate 21,079 of DATISY010000014.1, forward strand.
GGCGCATCTGTTCGCTCGAGCAGGCAGCATGCCGCAGGGACCCTTTGGCGTCAGCAAGCATGATTCCTGCGGCGGTCACATCGAGGAGCGCGACGCAGTTCTCTGCCAGCCCCTGCAGGAAATCGATGACGTCGTAGTCGTCCACCAACGTGTCAGCGAGCGCCACAAACGTCCGCAAGATCAGCGTCTCTCGCGCCATCGGACGCACCTCTCTATCCTCAATCGCCCCGCCAGACTACGCGAGATCGATGAGGGGTCCACCCTCACCGAACCGGAGTCGACGACCGACGACATCGCCGGCCACGTCACTGATCGAGCGGGACTCAGCGAAGGCATATGCCCGCAAGAGTGACAGTGCGTCGTCGATGGTGGCTCGCGTCTGGGCGGCGATCATCCCAGTGGCTTGATGCACCGATGCCCGGTGGCTGGGAACCTGCTCGAGTTGCCAAGCCACTTCCCCGGCCGGGGCAAGCGACTGCCAGCCCAAGACCATCCGTCCAACCACGTGCGCGACCGCGAGCGCATCGGCGTGCTGCTCCTCACGCAGAGGCCCAGGAGCCGTCTGGTACAGGTTCAGCGAGCCGATGCAGATCGCACCGACCAACAGCGGAAATCCGGACGCCGCCCGGATGCCGGCCGCCAGTGCGCCATTACAGAAACCCGGCCAGCGACCGGTCACCTCAGCCAGATCTGGCGCCAGAACCGGCTCTCGTTCGTGGCATGCGTCCACAGCGGGGCCTTCGCCGAGCGTGTACTGCACCTCCTCCACCTTCCCGGTCACGGTGTCCGAGGCGCAGACGCTGCCCATCGGTTGGCCCCCCGACAGCAGAGCCACGCCAACCCCGGCGACATCGAGGATCGCCGCCGATTGCGCGCACAGGGAACGCTGAGGATCTCGCTCCCAGCCTCGCAGCGAGACCGTCACTCGAGCGACGCGCTCGGCGTCCACTCGCCCGCTGCTCATGATGCACCTTTCGAGACCTATCGCACGGAAGGTGCAGGCGAGACGGGGACTGGATCTCCGTCGACACCAAGCGAGGTAACGCTCATCGTAGTGGGGGCTTGACCTCGCCCTGGCGAGCGAAGCGCGGCCTCAGGCACTCAGCCCGAGGCCGAGATGTCACGGACCGTTCGGGATCAACCCACCGTCAGATGGACCGGGTGCTCTACGAGCCGGGACGGGAGGTTCTGCTCCGCACGGCCTTCACCGGCCTCGGATACGACCTGGCATAGCGACCCCGGACCGTTTCCGGCGCGTCGACCCTGACGAGGCTCCGCGGCGCGCACCCGAGTCGACGCGCCAACCCCGCCGCGTTCGCCCACCCGAGACCGATCGAGCTCCCGCTGATCCGGCACAATGAGGCGATGACCGCCCCCGTCCGGGTGCGCTTCTCGCCCGCGCCGACGGGGATGCTCCACGTGGGCTCGGTGCGCACCGCGCTCTTCAACTGGCTCTTCGCTCGGCATCACCACGGCGAACTGGTCCTTCGGATCGAGGACACCGACACGTCACGGTCCCGACCGGAGTGGATCACGGGGATCCAGGACACGCTCCGCTGGCTCGGGTTGGACTGGGACGGGAACGTCGTCCTGCAAAGCCAGCGATTCGCGGAGTACCGGGCCGCAGCCGAGCAGCTCGTCGAGGAAAGGGCCGTGTACGAGTGCTTCTGCACGCCGGAGGAGATCGCGGCCCGCAACGACGCCGCGAAGGCGGAAGGACGAGGCCCCGGCTACGACGGTCACTGCCGCGACCTGACGGCCGAGGACCGGGCCACCCGCGCCGCCGAGCGGCGCCCCCGAACGCTCCGGTTCCGGACCCCGGACGACGGTGCGAGCAGCTTCGTCGACCTCATCCGGGGAGAGGTACGGGTCGAGTGGTCCACGATCTCGGACTTCGTGATCGTCCGGTCCGACGGCACCCCACTGTTCTTCCTCGCCAACGCCATCGACGACCTCGAGATGGGAATCACCCATGTCATCCGGGGCGACGACCTGCTCGATTCGACCCACCGGGTGCTGGCGCTGCGAGCCGCCCTCAGCCCGGAGGCCCCGCCGGCCTACGCCCACCTGCCGCTCATCCTGGGGCCGGACCGCGCCAAGCTGTCGAAGCGGCACGGCGCGGTGGCGCTCGAGGAGCTCCGCGAGGCCGGCTATCTCCCGGAGGCGATACGCAACTACCTCGCTCTCCTCGGCTGGTCCCCCGAGGACGGGCGCGAGGTTCTGCGCATCCAGGAGCTCATCGAGCTCTTCGACCTCGACGCGGTCACCCACGCCAACGCCGCCTTCGACCACGCCAAGCTCGACTGGATGAACGGGGAGTGGATCCGCCGGCTCACCCGCACCGAGCTTGAGGCTGCGACGATGCCTCTGGCGGAACGTCGCTACGGCCCGCGTCTCGACCTCGGCCTGCTGCGGGGCGCGCTCGAGATCGGACAGGAGCGTTCCACCACGCTCGGTGCCCTCCTGGACCAGGCGGACTTCTTGTTCGCGGCCGATGACGACTTCGTCATCGCCCCCGAATCGTGGGCGAAGGTCACCCGCACCGAACGGGTGGCCGAGATCTTCGATGCCGTCATCGCCCACCTTCGAACCTGCGACTGGACGCCCGACGCGATCGATCCGCGTTCCCTGCTCACCGATCTGGGCTTCGAGAAGCCGGGCAAGGTGCTCCCCTCGGTGTACGCGGCCGTCGAGGGACGCCACGCCGGTCTGCCCCTCTTCGAATCGATCCATCTTCTCGGGCGGGACCGGGCGGTCCACCGCCTCGAGGCGGCCCGGGCGCGTCTCGAGGCGTGATCCGACCGAGGCTGACTGCCAAGCGGGTGCGCCAGGTCGTGGCGGTCCTCATCGTGCTCGCGGTCGGCTACTACCTCGTCACGCTCGTCCAGGTGTGGCGGGCGGCACGGTCCGACGACGAGCGTCGCTCGCAGGCGATCATCGTCCTCGGCGCGGCGCAGTACAACGGCCGGCCGTCACCCGACCTACGGGCCCGACTCGATCACGCCGCGGATCTCTACCCTCGTCATGTCGCACCCGTCGTCGTCGTGACCGGTGGCAAGCAACCCGGTGACCAGTTCACCGAGGCAAGTGCCGGCGCGAACTATCTCCACACGCGCGGCGTCCCGGACTCGGCGGTTCAGCGGGAATCGACGAGCCACAGCTCGTGGGAGTCGCTGCTCGCCGCGTCCCGGTTCCTCCGCCCGGAGGGCATCCGGCGGGTCGTGCTCGTCTCGGACCCCTTCCATTCCCTCCGGATTCGCCTCATCGCGACCGACGTCGGCCTCGACGCCGTCACATCGCCGACCCGGACCAGCCCGATCACCGGTCTCGACGAGTGGTGGCGGTTCGCGTCCGAGGCCCTCGGCGTGTCCGTCGGTCGAATCTTCGGGTTCGGCTCGCTCGCGCGGGCCTCGAAACGCGTCCGCGCGCACGTCCCAGCGCCGTTGGGAGCCGCTAACCTGACCGGACCTTCGGGGGTGGTGTAATCGGCAACACAGCAGGTTCTGGCCCTGTCATTGGGGGTTCGAGTCCTCCCCCCCGAGCCCGTCGGCCCCGTCGTCTAGTGGCCTAGGACGCCGCCCTCTCAAGGCGGAAACGGCAGTTCGAATCTGCTCGGGGCTGCTCGCCTGCACGGTCCGCACGTCCACCACCTGGGCGGGCGGACCGTTCGATTCCCGGACGTCCCAGCACTCGTCGTTCCGATCATCGTCTGCCTCCCGAGCCCGCTCGTCGCTCACCCCCTCGCGTCGATCTCGACTCACGCGGGCATGCCCACGCGGCGCGACGCGGACCGTGCTCCGTCCTGCGCGTGTCGGGCCGCGCGCGCTCAAGCGAACGCGCTGTCGCGTCGATATGCATTGAGAATCCGGGCGAATATCCACCACTTCTCGGCGTGAATCAGTTACCGTGAACTTGCGCGTAAAGGAGTGGCGCGTCTCGTGACGCCCGGCACGCGCACTGATGAAGGGAACGACCATCACGACGCAGGCAGCGAACGTGTCAGGGGCCGCGTCAACGGTGACGAACAGCCCGTAAATGCTTGACACTGCGGCCGTAATGCGTTCGACTTTCTTGAAGCACGCCGGACTCCTGGAGGAAGCGTGAACAAGTCAGAGCTCATCGAAAAGGTCGCCGGCACGGCGAGCCTCTCGAAGTCCGACGCGGAGAAGGCGGTCAACGCATTCATCGGCGTGGTCGAGGCTGCTGTCGCCACCGGCGACAAGGTCACCGTCCCCGGGTTTGGGGCCTGGTCACGCACGTTCCGCGCGGCTCGGACCGGGCGCAACCCGCGCACCGGCGAGCCGGTCGCGATTCCGGCGGCCAACGCCGTGAAGTTCTCAGTGGGTGCCGATTTCAAGAAGAAGGTGAACACCTGAGACCGAGCTGCCGAGCCGATCGGCCTCGGAGCCAGCAAACCGTCAGAGAAAGGTAGGTGACCGTGCCTCCGGCCAAGAGACGCACACGTAAGAGCACCGCGAAGAAGACGGCCGCTCGCAAGCCTGCGAAGCGTCGTACGGCGAAGAAGTCGACCGCCCGCAAGTCGGCGGCGCGCAAGCCGGCGAAGCGTCGTCGTAAGGCGGCCAAGAAGGCTGCGCCGGTGAAGCGGCGTCGTCGGAAGACGACCGCCAAGAAGGCTGCGCCGGCCAAGCGGCGTCGTCGCAAGGCGACCAAGAAGGCTGCTCCGGCGAAGCGGCGTCGTCGTAAGTCCACCGCCAAGAAGGCTCCGGCCAAGCGGCGCCGTCGGAAGACGACCGCCAAGAAGGCTCCGGCC